>DASRRM010000389.1:0-12537 GCA_035695715.1 Tepidisphaeraceae bacterium | reverse complement strand
AGCAACTCCGACCCCTTAGATTTCTCAGCGTGCACTCGCCTAAGCGGGAGAAAGGATTCCCAACGCATTTGAATCCGGCAACGCATCCAAACGTGGCAATAAGCGGTCGCCTTCTGAAAGCTCAGACGCGATCTGTTTCCGATCAGCGGTGTACCGAACTGTGTCCTGTACGGCCCGAAGGAGGAAATGCTTCTCAGGAAACACACGATTCCCCAGCCTCTCAAGTGCGACGATGTCGGTCGTAATATTAAGAAAGAGCCTTCGCATCGTAACGACCTTGCCGCCGCCGACCACCGCGTGATCAGGCCCGGCACTGAACACGACCACCCACTGCTCAATCTCCTTGCGCTTTAGCCACGTGAACACCTCCTTGTGCATGAACTCTCGGCCTACCTCGAATTTCCGCTCGAATCTCTTTTCACGGTCCTTCCATGAGCCGGCATCGCCCGAGCACTCCACGTGCAGGCAATGGTCCGTCACCGGGTTGTATGCAGCAATATCAAGCTCGCCGCTGAACCCTCCACGTTTGATGCGACCAACATTCACGTTCGTGCGAACGAAATACCCTCGGTGGTCTAGCCACTGCGCCACAAGAGTTTCCAAGTAGTTCATGTCCCAGTTCCTCCACGATCTTGGCGGTCGAGCTGCTTTTTCACGGTACTAGGTTTCGGAGTCGGGCGGCGCCGACGCGGCTTTCGACGCGCCACCATCTCCTGCAGGTCGGGTGCGGGTTTCGTTCCGTTCCTAAATTTAGTTGAACTGTCATTTGTATTTGAGACAATACGGACAGAAAGGTCAAAGCAATGGGCGTTGTGGTTGCGGCCATTAGCAAGGCTAGACGTGCGAGAAAGCATAAGCGCGGCGGCGATTGGTGCTTCGAGCATCACACCCCCGTGTTCAATTGGGCATTGCCGGTGCTTCTGGACGGCCGGCCTGAGGGCTGTTACTGCTCCAAGGAAGGTGATCTGGACTGCTTCGACTTCGACGCAGGCTCCTACGGTGGGTATAACGAATTTCGCGACGAATTGAGCAGGTTGGCGATCGGAATTCCGGCCAACGAGCTTTGGACCAATCCAGAACCTCATCTCGAGAGTCCGTTTGTCGAGTTACTGCTTCTGAGACCTGAAGGCAATGCGATTGGCCCTGTCACTTCTGCAAAGCTATATAGGGATTTCACCCGTTACGCTGCAGCAGCCCGAAAGCAATGGCGACGGAAGTCGGAAAGGTGGCTTCTTGAGAATTATATGGATTTTCGCACCGCATTCCGGATCGCGAAAAACCGTGGATTTGTCTTGCTGCGATAGAAACGGCGCGTACAAACCGAGGAACGAGGATGAAGGCCCTTACCGTTCGCCAACCCTTCGCCAGTTTCATAGCCGACGGTTCCAAATCGATCGAGCTGCGCTCGTGGACGACTAACCATCGTGGGCCACTGTTGATTTGCGCTAGCGCGAAGCCTCTGCTCGAGCCGCATTCAAAAAGGTATTGGCCGCACGGGGTTTCCGTGTGCGAGGTTGACGTCTTGGACGTTAGGCTTATGCGACCCGAGGATGCCAAACCGGCGAGGTCCGGATTCGATCCTTCGTTATATGCTTGGGTGTTGAGCAAGCCGCGGCGCGTGATTGAACGGCAGATCAAGGGCAAGCTCCGTATTTTTGACGTGGACGACTCATGATTGGACTGCCGATCCACGGGAAAAAATACAAAGAGACAGTGCGGATAACGGGACAGTGCGGATAACGGTGGGAAAAACATAAGGGGACATTCCTGGGACATTCCTGTATTCATACTTTCTTCCTTTCCGGCGTGTCGCGAGCGGACCGAAGGCAGGGGTGGAACATAAAGGGACATTCCTAATTCTGGGTGGAACATAAAGGGACATTCCTAATTCTGGCTGCACAAATAAAACGCGATGGTGCCATCCCGTTCCGCTTTCCTCCTCTCGATCGGCGGAACGGCGGACTTGATGGGGTCAGCGGATGACGAAGAAAAGGGGACGGACGGAGGCGTCCGATTACAAAAATCGGATGCTTCCTTTCGAGTTTCGCGCGTGCGGAAGCTTGTTCCCACCCCGCCCGCCCTCTACGGCTCCCAACCCCGCTCTTTGAACGCCTTTTTCGGATCCCGCCCGGCGGCGGTTTCGGACTGCCAGAGTTGGAAAAATTTGCCTTCCCGCCAGCGGCGTTCGCTTTCGTCGGCCCACTTGCTGACGACGTCTTCGTATTCCCCGGCTTCTATCATTTCGCGGGCGAGCTGCGCGCCGAGGATGATCTTGGCACACATGCCGCAGGTCTCGCCGTCATGTTCCACGGCCTCGTCGCTGCGGGCCATTTTTTCGAGAAAGTCCTGGTCGCCGATCTTCCCTTCGCCGGCCAACACCTCGGCCAGTTCCAAAGCTTCCTCGGCCTGCCGCATGTAATCGTCGGGGGTTGGATCGCTCATGACGTTCCTTCATTTGAAGCCAGGGACCTGACATTCGTAGCCGACTGCCGTCTTACCCAATCCTGCCGAATCCGTCCATCTATAGCACGACTTTTCCGCCGCCGTTGTGAATCAAGCAAACATCAACAGCGTGTAGTATCCCCCCAGCGCGAGCGTTCCGGCGACGACAATGGCGGTGCGGGGTCGAAACGCCAGGCGCTCTGCCAGTCCTAACGCCATGCCGCCGATCATGGCGGGCAGGGCGTGGCCGGTGAGCGCGCACGCGGCCATCAAAGGCCAGCATGCACAAACGCATGCAAGGCCGATTCCGCATCCGCCGCGCAGGCAGTCGCGATCGGCTCGCCAGCCGGATGGCGCAAGGGGCAACGAGCGATGGCATGCGGTCAAAGCACGAGCGCGCACGGGAGCCAGTTGCCAGAGGGCGGCGGCGAAACATGCGATCGCCGGGGAGGCGTAATTGTTGGTCCATGGCTGGCGGCGCAGGAGCGCGACGGCTATTCCCAGCACCAGCCAGGGCGTGAAATATCCAAGCAGAAAACCGGCCATGGCGCGATGCCGCCTGACCCACAGACTTGCAAACGCGGTCGTTCGCACCGCCGGCCGGACAAGCGGCAACATCATCGCGCACACCATCAGCATCCAATTCTGCAGTTCCTCACGGAATGCCATCGCATGATGAACGCAATGAGCGGCGTGCTGCCAGCCGTGCAGCAGCATTGCCTGCCAGCCCAGGCCGCAAAGCACAAAGGTCCACCATTCCGGGCATTGCCAGAAGAATTGCCGGATGCGCCCGGCATGCGTTGCGGGACTGATTGCCGAAGCGCGTGTCATTCGAAGTAGACGCTCAAGCGGCCGACCTTGGCGCCAGCCGGGCCATCGGTGCGCGTGGGGACCAGGGAAACCCGCAGATTCCGCGGTTTCCAGTCCGGCTCGGCGGCGAGCCGCTGGTACAGCTCTGTTATTTCAATCGTGTAATGCAATCCATTTTTGGGATGCTTGCGGCCGGATTGACTGGCCTCGACCAGTCCGAACATCGGCAGCCGGCCCGCGCGCAATTCTGGATGATGAACTGGGTCGGCGCCAGGCGGCAGATTTAGATAGACGTCATACGGCACCGAACGCTGGTCTGAAGTGATCGCCTCAATATGAAGGAAAACCCGCCTCGGCACGGCCGCGGCGTTAACCATCGCCGGCCCCGTCGGCTTTTGCAACGTAATGGGCTGCTCGACCACATCCTTTTGGAGCGTGAACGAGGTTGCTGTCGCACCAACCATTTCGGGCATGGACCTGCCGGTAGTTCCTTTTACGGCCATGGATTTCCCTTTGCCGGTTTTGGCGCCCTTGCCGGAACCCGCTGCCGCCATGGCGCTAACGGGCGCGGCGGGCTTCAACGGATCGCTGGTATCGTCATAGGCGTACTGCAGGGGCATCGCCTGAGTATTTAATACTTGTGACGGCGTCATGGCAACGACCTTTCCGGCCGCATCGTGGAACGGGAATGAGACTGACTTCAGCCAATTGGATGTTTGCGGATTGGCATGGGCCGGATCGCGCTGAATCCAGACTTCCCACAACCGGTCGATGTTGCAGTGGTGTAGCCAGAAGATGGGATCGAGCGGGGCGGTATTGAATGCGCTCATCCAGCCGGTCGGCCCGCCGACGGCGACATGCATGGTGCCGTGTGGAACCGTTTCCGTTGAACCGGTGATACTTCCGCCGTGCTCGAATTTGGTGACCGGCCCGCCGAAGCCGGCACTGCCGCCGGTATTTCCGCCGGGAAACAGGGTGCGATTCAAGCAGTATTTGATGTCGGTGTCGATGGCCGAGGCAATGGCCCGCCCGGCATTGGCATTGGCATCGCGCTGAGCCACGAACAGCGGATTGGGCGAACCATCCGGCAGGCTCGAATTGCGAAACGCCGCCGGCAACAGCGCCGCAGTTGCCGATGCGCTGTAATTCCAATATGGAAGGGCCCAGGTGTCTGGGCCGCCCTGTTTCTTCAGTTCTGCAAGCACGATCTGCTCGAAATGATGCAAATACATTCGATGCCAGGGGAGAAAATACCACGAGCCGTGCTGGCATTGCATCCAGAACTTTTTCTGATCGGCCTTGGATGGCAGTTTGTCCGCGGTCGAGGCATTGGGGTCCTGGCCCGGGGTGTAGTCGTGAATCGCCGCCTGATACCGCCAACTGGACGGGTCGGCAACCAGCTTTTTTTGCATTGCAGCAATGGCTTTGCCGTACCACAACAGAGTGTCGTCCCTGGCATCCAGGGTCAATACGTTTTTGCGAATTCGAACCATGACGACCTCCGGCGGGAGATATGTGATCGGCCAGTTGGGGTGTGAATACTCTATTGAGATTTGCCGAATAAACAAAAGCTTGCGTCGGCTACGACAGGTGAAATGTCTCTTCGTCAACGCTGGGTGGCCGTCTTTTTTGGCACGCTCATTCGTGACACGGGGCGTCCCGCCCGTGCTCGGTGCTATTTAATTCAGGCCGAAAGCATAAGGCACGGCCGAGACGGCCGTGTCACAACAGTGCCAAAAAGACGGCCACACCCACAACGCTTATGCGGCCAGATTCATTGGTCAGAAGCCTCCTCCGGCAATATGATGAACGCCATGTATCGAAAGCTGATGTTCACGCTTCTCGGTCTTTGCCTGGCGGTCATCGGCGTCGAGCTATTGCGTTCAAACACACCGGCCAAGCCAGGGATTATCACATCGCTCAATGCACGTCGTGGTGATGCAGACGGCTTGCTCGAACGGCGGGTTGCGGAGTTGGTTTTGCATCATGGCGACACAGCCGATGCGGTCCGGATGTTACAGGACAAAGCGGGCGTGCCGATTGTCGTGGATTGGGGGCTATTGGAAGGGTGGCGGAAGATTCCGGTTGACCTGGAATGGCACGACATCACGGTCGGCGACGCGATCGCGTATCTGTTCAGCTTTCGCAAGGCAACTTACGAGAACTATCCGGTGGAGTTTGATGTTGTGGGGGGTAAGGTGCTTGTTGAGGCAGTGTGCCTGTTGCCGTCTTCGGTGGTGACGCAACGCGTCTACGATTACCGCGATCTTTTGACAGACGACTATTGGGGGGGTGCGCCGAGCACGCGGCCGGAGTATCCGTGGTGTTCCCGCCCCGGCGCGGTTTATGACTTCATCAGTGATTACGGCGGAATTCGGAACTGGGGTCGCCAGCCACAGGGAGGAACCCCCGGTGGCAGCCCGCGAATGGACGGCCTTGCCCTGGTGACCAGCTTTGCCTCGCGCGACTTTGTCATTCAGACGAGTTATAATCACCGGCTCATCGAATCCGCAATACATCAATTGCGCGATTCTAACTCACGCACGCCAGCCGAGCTGCTGCTTGATCGCCGGATCGATCATGTCGAGTTTCGCTCTGTCCCCTTTTATGCTGTGATTCATGCCCTGGCGGCCAAAACCGGCGCCAGCTTCGCGTTCGAGATGCAGGAGCCGGGCTCGCTGGGCGCCATCGAACCCGCGCCCGACCTGAACGCGCCGATAACCGTAGCCTTTGACCATGTCACACTCGGCGCGGCGCTCACGGCGATGACGAAATTGGTGGATGGCATGCAACTGGCGGAATATGAAAACGGCCAGATCGTCATCCGCCGGACTTGGACGGATTTCAGAGACATGGCCGTTGAGGTGATTGATGCGACGGCGCTTGTAAGAATCACCGGGCAGCCGTGGGCTGACGAGGCCGTTGCGTTTTCCTTTGCGCAGGATGGTCAGCCGCTGACTGCCAGCGGCAAAGAATTGTGCGCGGTTCTGGGCGGCGGGGCGCGCGATTGCACGTTCATTGGCACGCGGGTTATTTTTGCCGGCGACTTGTTGCAACGCCGCCATGCGCGGGACATGGTGGATTGCCTGGCGCATCCGGTGAATTTGAATCTCGCCGAGAGCCCGCCGCTCGCCGACCAGCCCACGCGACGGCTGGAAAGATTCACTTTGGATAACGTTTCGGGGTCGGCCGCGCTTTCGCAGTGGCGCGCGGCGGCGGGGCCGAATGTCGTGTGGCTGCTGACATCGCCGGTTGGCCCCGGCGACGAGAAAGCATCTCTTGACCTGCACGATGTGAGCCTCGAGGACAGCCTAATCGCCGTAATACGTTTTCCAGGATTGTCACAAGATGTGGCTTACTCAGTTGCTGGCGGGCTGATTTACGTCGGCACATCAGACGACATAGAACCGTCGAATATCCGGGCCTATGACGTTTCATCCATACTGGCGAATTCCGCAAAATGGTTTCAGCCGGCTGCCAAGGAGGATGCCGAGTCGGCCGAAGATCGTAAGGTGAATGCTCTGATTGGCTCGATCGAGCACGACCTGGATGCAAATTCCCAGGCCATCCACTGGCACGGCAGACTCGTTTTGCAGGCCACCCCCGAAGGGCATCGCCGCATCTTCCAGGCGCTGCGACATGTTCAGTTGACGGGCGAATTGCCTCCGCGGCCGCAAGAGTGAATCGACATGAAACCGAATGTTATTCTCACTTTCAGCGTGATCGCTTCAATAACCATGGCTACATGGCTCGGCCTGCGCAAGCCGGCATCCGATGCGCCGATGGTTGATCCCGTCGATGCGATGATCGGAGCACAGAACTATGTCAGCCAAAATCAAACGCCCGAAAAGTTGGATCAGGCGGTTGCCGAATTGGAAAAGGGAAGCGGCATTCGCATCGTGCTTGATTGGCCTGCACTGGAAGCCTTTGGGATTACGCACGAGCCGCGAAAGCCGGAGTTTTATAACAGCGTGGGCACATCACTCCGGCACCTGCTGCGGGCCTATTCCCGAACACCGGCAAGCCGAAAGATGCCTCTGCCGATTTGCTTTGCTGCGAGGGCGGATGGAGCGCTTTGGGTTTCGATCGACCACAATGCGGTCCCACAGCTTCGCATTTATGATGTGCATGATTTGCTTTCGGACGACTGTTGGGGCGGGCCGGATCAGCCGGTAAAAGATGACGATCCTTACGGCATGTCGCGCAAGGCTATTCTTCTAAGCGACCTGCGGATGTGGCTCGATACCGACGAGGATGAGCTGTTGCCGGCCGGATATGTCCCGGTCAACCCGGCCAGAATTATCAACGGAAAGCTGCTGATGATCGCAACCCCGGCAACCCACGCCCAGGTTGCACGAATTCTCAGATCATTGCGGGCGTTAAAAGGGGACACGAGCAAGCGGCCGGCTCAGAACTGACGATCGATTGTTTCGGCGGGATCTTTCCAAACATTTCCGCTTTCCTCGCTCATGTTGAATTGCAGCCGGCGGGTTCGAGGAATGACTTCCAACCCGGATTGTACACCGCAGAGACGCCGAGGACGCAGAGGAGATAATTCAATGATTTGAGTTACCTAATCCAACGCGTCCTTCGCGCGGTGCAGTTGCGCTCACCTTCCAGTTTCTTTCGTTTTCTCTGCGTCTCTGCGGTGGACCCCCTGAATCTTCCGGCTTAAGCGATCTTTACTCAGTCGCTCATTTGAATCCCCACCCTCCCTCCGCTACCTTGTCCCGCCTATGAAAATTGCAGTCATGCCTGGCGATGGCGTTGGTAAGGAAGTTGTCCCCGAAGGCCTTAAAGTCCTTAAGGAAGCTTCGCGGAAATTCGGCTTTACCTACTCAACCACCGATTATCCCTTCGGCGGGGAATATTACCTGGAAAAGAAAATCACGCTGCCGGATTCATCGCTCAAAGAGCTGGCGGCACACGATGCCATTCTCTTTGGCGCGGTTGGCGTCGATCCGCGCGGGTCGGCTCAGATTCCGCAGGGGATTCTCGAAACGGAAATCCTGCTTAAGATGCGCTTCGAGCTGGATCAATACATCAATCTCCGCCCGACCCGGCTTTTGCCCGGCGTGCCGACGCCGCTGAAAAACGCCAGGCCGTCCGACATCGACATGATCATCGTTCGCGAGAACACCGAAGGCCTGTATTGCCAGAACGGTGGGTTTCTCTACAAGGGCACCAAACACGAAGTCGCCAACCAGATCGAAGTCACCACCCGCCATGGCGTTGAGCGGGCGATCCGTTATGCGTTCGACTATGCCAAGCAGTTTGGCCGGAAAAAGGTGACACTGGTGGCCAAGACCAATGTGCTGCGCTACGCGCATAATTTGTGGCTGCGGGCGTTTGAGGAGATCAAGGCGGAATATCCGAATATTGCGACGGATTACAATCACGTCGACGCCTGCACGATGTATATGGTGACCAAGCCGCAGATTTACGATGTGATCGTGACGACGAACATGTTCGGCGATATCATCACGGACCTGGGCGCGGCGATTCAGGGCGGCATGGGCATGGCCGCCAGCGGCAATTTGAATCCAACCCGGCAAGCCGCGAGCATGTTTGAGCCGGTGCATGGCAGCGCGCCGGATATAGCGGGCAAAGGTTACGCCAACCCGATCGCCACGTTTTTGTCCGTGGCGATGCTGCTGGATTTCCTGGGCCAGCCCAAGGCGGCAGAGTCGATCAACAAAGCCTGCCAGAAGGTGGTGGCCGACGCGAAGAACCACACGCGAGATCTGGGCGGGACCGCCAGCACGTCGGCGGTGGGGGATGCGGTGGTGGCGGCGATGGAATGATAGGATGTGTTTCAGGTTGATAGCGAAGGACGCGCCGGGTTAGCCGCGACGCGGAGCGGAGCGCTTTGCCCGCCATTTGTTGACGGCGCGGTTCGCATTTCTCCCTCTCCGCTGTAGTAGAGGGGAGAGGGAACCGGAAACAGCGCGCTGACGGCTCACTACGAGAGGAAATTGGCCATGCTCAACAGATTCCTGGCGGCGTTAACCTTGCTGGCAACCTCCTCCGGCAGCGCATTCGCTTCGCCGCTGGCGGAGGCGGGGTATGCGGTTCTGCCGATGCCGCAGAGCGTGAAGTTAAGTGGCAAGAGTGTTCGGCTGACGGAAGATTGGAAGATTGCGGTTGACGCGGGGCTGAAGAATGACGATGTGGCCGTCGAGGCTTTGAAAGATGAATTCAGCGCCCGCCATCATCTGCAGCTTACGTTGGAACACGCCCCGGCGGGGGCGAAATTCGAGCTGACCGTCGCACCGGGATCAGTGGCCATCGGCGCGGCGCAGGACCGCGATCGCGATGCGTTGGCCGCACAGGCTTATCGAATCGACATCGGCGACAAGCTCGTTCACATCACCGCCAACGCGCCGGCGGGGCTTTTTTATGGCGTCGAAACTCTGGCGCAATTAGCAAAAGACGGCGATGGCGTTACCGTTCCCGCCGGGGAAATTGTCGATTGGCCCGATTTGCAACTGCGGCAAATCTATTGGGACGATGCCCATCATCTCGAGCGGCCCGATGCGCTGCGGCATGCAATCCGCCAGACCGCGTTTTTTAAGATCAACGCGTTTGTCATCAAGCTCGAGGGGCATTTTCAATATCGCAGCGCCCCGGCCATCGTAGAGCCTTATGCGCTGTCGCCGGCCGAGTTTCAGGAATTGACCGACTACGCCGGGCATTATCATGTGCAGCTTGTTCCGTATCTGGACAGCCCGGCGCATATCGCCTTTATATTGAAGCATCCGGAATATTCGTCGATCCGCGAATTTGCCGACAGCGACTATGAGCTGTCGACGGTTGACCCCGATTCGTTCAAGCTGATGACGGGAATGTTTGCGGATTTGCTGGATGCAAATAAGGGGGTCAAGTATTTTTATCTCTCGACCGATGAGCCGTACTATTTGGGCCGATCGACTGAAGGAAAATTCCCCGAAGCGCCGCGAATGAAGGAGTTGGGCAGCCCGGGGAAATTGTTGGCCGACTTTCTCGGCAAGACCGCCGGATATTTGCACGAGCATGGCCGCACCGTGATTTTCTGGGGCGAATATCCGATGAAGCCGGCTGACGTGGCGACACTTCCGCCGTACCTCATCAATGGCGAAACCGATAACGGCGATTTCGACGCCGCCTGCAAGTCGCGCGGGATTCGCCAGTCGATCTACACTTCAACCGAAGGGGAAGAAAAGCTGTTCCCCGATTATGTGCTGGCGCCGCCGGATCGGCTGCTGCACAAGCGCGACGGCGGCAAGCCGCGTGTTGCCGAGGCGATTGAAACTATTAAGGCTGCCGGTGCGCGGAAGAATGCCGACCTGATGGGAATGCTGGTGGCCGGGTGGGGCGACATGGGGTTGCATCCGGAAACGTTCTGGCTCGGCTACGTGAGCGCGACGGCTGCCGGTTGGAACCCGGCCACGGAGCCTGCCCAGGCCGCCGCCGATTTTTACCGCATTTTTTACGGCCCGTCGGCGGTAAAAATGGACCGTGTCTATGAGCTGATGAGCACGCAGGCGCAGTATTGGGCCGACAGTTGGGAAGGCGCGCCGTCTACATTGCGCAAGGGAATTTGGGGCAATTCCAATTCGATCTACAATCCGCGGCATCCCGCCCACGACCAGACGATCAAGCTTCCACCTGTGCCGAATGCAAAAGATCTTTCGGCAAACGGAAAATGGTCCGTCGAAAACACCCGACTCATCGATCAGGCGACAACTGAGAACACCGAATTGTTAGACTTGCTGGCACAGAACCTCAAGCAAGCCGAGTTCAATCATTACAACCTCGAAGTTTTCCAGAGCATCGCGAAGATTTGCAGCCAGAATCTGCAAATGTTTCGGCAGCTCGCCGAGATGAACTCATTGCTGAATCTTGCCGCCAAACAGGCTGCCGATAAAAAAGACGCCGACGCGGTCGCATCGCTGGACAGCGCGATAGGCGTTGCCGAACAAATCCGCCGGGATCGGAACGAAGTGCTGAAGGACACGACGGCGACGTGGTACAAATCCTGGTATCCGCGGGTTGCCGAGGCGAATGGCCGGACATTTCTGCACGAGCTGGACGATGTAAAAGATCACCTCCCGGATCGCACGGTCGGCATGGAATATCTGGTTTATCGCGAGTTGAATCTGCCGATGGATAAATGGGTGGAGCAAGTTAGCGCCGCCAGGAATGCATTCGCGGCGGCGCATGAACTTCCGAAGAAGACGGTGGATTTTGGGTGGGGTAAGACGGAATAAATGTTGCGCGCCGGTCGCGAGAAGTCCGAGTGACAAATTCCATTTGGGGTTTTAGTCCCGTGATCGCACATCCGTCTAACGAGGGGCGGGTAGCGTGGCGGCGTGCTCGCGATCCTGCAATTCGAAATGCATGGCGGCAACAAACGCATGTACGTCGTCCGGCGAAAGACCACCGCTATCGATGAACCATACGCCGCAACTGGCATGTTGCCGAGGCAGGAAAATCTCAACAACGGTTTCCTTATCCAGGGGAGCAAAAATAAATCCCCGCATGTCTCGCCGGTCAAATTCCTCCACGCATGGCGCACGCGCACGCGCCGGCTTTTCGGACATGAGCATCAAATAGTGCTGCAGCGAGGGTAGATCGCCCTGGCTGTCGAGGGCATCAAGGCGAGCGTGATAGGTTGCCGAAAGAAGATCAAACGCGTCTTTGAAGTGAAGTTGTTGGGCGCGCAAATCGCTTGGAGCTATTGAGGAGGGTGCAAGAATGATCACGCGGAATCGCGGGTAGGTCAGCTCAACGGGCTTGGGGTGGGCAAAACGCTGAGGCGTGGGACTGCCGTGTCGGGATTCGTCGGATATCGCCTTGGCTGGTGTTGCCGTGTGGGGAAAGCGAACGATATAGCCGCCGATTTCCACCGAGTCGACGGCCTGGAATTCCGGCATGAACGGCGGCAGCACGATTTTCCTTGGCGTCGTATTCAGATTGGCCCGCTCCTGTGTCGTATAGGTGTTGAAGATCCGGTGGGCCGCGGATCTTGCCCGTTGCAACCTGACAACGCGCCATGCATACGGCAATGCTGCCGCGATTGATGCAAGGATGAGAGCGAGAATAACGACGGGACGGCGTTTCATTCTCCCGTCACTTTACCGAAAAAGCGGGGCCCGACCATTGCTCGGGTGCACGCCCGTTGTTGTATGGCGTCAGCGGGGGTAATAATAGCGGTTCGGCAATGGATTGCCGTGTTCACGAATGGCACAAGCGATCAAGGAGGATCGACCATGTCTCGAATCAACCGCGAAGAACTTGGGAAAC
>DASRRM010000388.1:0-16745 GCA_035695715.1 Tepidisphaeraceae bacterium | reverse complement strand
AACGACGTGCAAAGGATTTTCGCGCAGTCAGATTGATTACCGGTGATGGCTGCGACCTCGTCTGTTTCGGATTTAACGACGGGCTTAAATCAGACCTGAGCGTTCCGATTGTTCTCAACCGCCCCGTTCTGTTTCGCGGTTCGAATCCCGTCGCCTCCTACGCGCAAAGTGATCCCGATAGACTCCCTGGCTCGTTCTGGAACGGGGATAAGATGTTTCCTGAAGTGCTGATCTGCGGCTCGTTGTCTCGTGCCCAATTATATTGGTGCGGGGATGCGTTTCGGGGCGATGGAGAGAAGGCAATTCTCACTCGCTACGGTCGCGGCTCGCACGACATTCTCTGCGTCCGCTACGAGAGCCCGGACAGAGAACCGCAAGGCATCGTGACATCGTTCTCGCTGATCCCAAGCATGGCCGACGATGACGTGCTGGATCCGTATCTTCAAGTCACCTTCGGCGATTCGGGTCGCGACCCGGCGTTGGTCGCTATTCCGCAAGACGGGAGTTCGCCGGACCTCTCGGAGTTGCCCGAATGGTTGCATGCGCACTTCCTGCGGTAGGCGAGTAAACGGCTTGTTCCGATTCCAATTTGATTTGACGCATCACCGCATTCTGCTGGCCGGAACGTGGAACCGGGACATAGTGCGTAGAGGTAAAGCCGCCATCGGGGCTTTCCTGCCAACGAGGCTCAACTACACCTTTTGCGGTGCATCTTTTCCGCGCAATTGACGTCATCCGTGACAAGATCATGGAGCTTCGGGGTGCGGAGGAGACTGACATGTGGTCAGTCGTCGTGAAACAGATCACGCAGAAACAGTGTTTTGGTTAACGCGCCTCCCCCTCGGACGCTACAAACCTGAGACGCTGCAAACGTGAAGACGCTGCAAACGTGACATCCACCATTTCTCGATTTTGCCCCCGCTTTTTTCCAGCGTTCCGGCGGGATCGAGGGTATATTGCGGTCCCTGGAATCGGCGATGCGTCCGCGAGGCGAGACGCAACCGAAAAACGAGAAACTTCAATGGCTCCCGACCTTCCGACCCGGTTGATTTTCGCGCACCACGGACGGCACGCAAGCGTGCAAAGGCTACTGTAAACGGTTCGGAAGAAGACGGCAGTTTTTTTCGACCCATCCCATGAAGTCGCGTTCGCAATTCATCCTGCCGCGTGCGAAGCACACACAACCGTTTAGCCGCTGCACGCTTGCGTGCCGTCCGTAGCGCTCTTGAAAATCGTCATTGTGTGCGCTCCGTAGCATCGGGAAAGGTTCCGCGACCATTGGTAACGGCTGATCCGGAGGGCTGGTGAAAAATCACGCGTTACGAGGAAGCTTTCGATCCCGGATTTTTCGGCCGCCAGTCGCTTGCCGGCGGTATTCCGTCCGGCACATCGGCCGTCACCGGCACCGCCGTTGCCACGGGCGATTCCCCATTCTCATCGGGAGTTATTTTCCCCATGTACGGCGGCATCTCGAAGTGGCCGATGTCTTTCATCACCTGCAGCATCGGCGGCATCATGCGGACCAGGTTTTGCAGGAATGCGGCGGTGCTTGACGCGCCATTGCCGTTGCCATTTTGGCCGCCGGCATGGCCGCCGCCTTCCCAGACGACGACTTTGTCGAACTTGATGTTGGAGATGGCCTTCGCGGAAGTCTCGGCGAGCTTGTCGACGTGCTCGAGCATCAGGATTTGATACGCCTTGTCGGTGCTGCCGCACGCCTGGATGATCTGCTTCAATCCATCCGCCTTCTTGGCCAGGATTTCGTATTGCCCGCGTGCTTCGGCTTCGAGGCGGGCGAAGATGGCGCTGGCCTCGCCCTCGGCTTCGATGCGCCGTTTTTCCGCCGCCGCCTGGGCGTCAACGATCATCTTGGCCTTCTCGGCCTTGGCGGGAGCTTCCAGCGTGGCGCGCCGCTCGGCTTCGATGCGCTCGGCTTCGGCGAGCGCGGTCTTGGCCATCGCACGGTTCTGCGCTTCCTGCACCGCGGCCTCGGCCTCGCGCTTGCGCGTCTCGCCGATCTGATATGCCTCGGCCTGTTTCACCTGCAGCTGCGCCTGGGCGGCCACCACATCCGCCTGGGCCTTGGACTCGCCGGCGATGGCCTTGGCGTTGGCCTCGGCGACGGCGATGCGCATCGCCTGTTCGGCCTCTTTCACCTGCGAGTCGCGGCTGAAACCCGCCGCCTGCTCGGCGACTTTGCGTTCGCGATCCAGTTCCGCCAGCTTCACCGCCTGATCGCGCATGGCGGTCTGCTCGCCGATCTTCTGATCGCGATCCAGCTCGGCAACGCGCACGGCCTGCTCGCGCGCCGCATCGTGCAGGCCGATTTCTTTCAACTGCCGGGACTGCGCCACCTGAATCGTCTTGTCGCGGTCCGCGTTGGCAACGCCGATCGCGCCCATGCGCTCCTGCTCGGAAACATCGACCAGCGCCTGTTGAATCGCCTGGGCAGCGGCCTTCTTGCCTACCGCGACGATGTACCCCGATTCATCATCGATGTCCGTGATATTCACATTGATCAGCACCAACCCCAGCTTGCGAAGTTCCGGCTCGAGCGAGGCGAGAATGTTCTTCAGGAACTGCTCGCGATGCCGGGCAATGTCTTCGATCCGCATCGAGGCGACCACCTCGCGCAGTTGGCCGAAGATAATGTGTTCCACCCGCTGCTGCAGCTTCCCCATGTCCAACCCGAGCAAACGAATGGCGGCGTTCTGCATCAGCTCCGGCTCGGTGCCAACGGCGATCGTGAAAACGCTCGGCACGTTGACGCGGATGTTCTCGATCGACAGCGCTCCCTTGAGCGGAATCTCGATCTGCATCGGTTCGAGCGTGAGAAAGGCGTAATCCTGCACGAGCGGCATGATGAACGCCGCGCCGCCGTGAATGCAGCGCGCCGGCGCGTTGCCTCCGGCTTTGCCGAAGATCACCAGGACTTTATTGCTGGGGCAGCGCTTGTATCTGCCGACGAACATCGACATCAGCATGACGAAAATGACCACGACGAATATGGCCAGAATTCCAAGCCATTGCGCCGCGGTGAGATCAGGCAGAGCAGCCAAAAGAGGCTGTGGGATTGGATGAGATATGGACATTATATCAAGGCTCCTTATTACTCATTTGTGAGCGACCGCCTGGTGGGCCGCAGACGAAGAAGCGGGACTAATCTCCCGTATCACGGGCGTCTCGCCCGTGTCTTAATTCAAAGAGGACACGGGCGAGACGCGCGTGATACGGGAAATCGCTCGCGCCGCTTTGGGCGCGTGTTTTGGTTGCGGCCACAGGCAGCGATGAGCAGTTTCGTAGGGTCCGCACTGCGGACCGCCTTTTCCGCCGCAGATGCAACGGTCCGCAGTGCGGACCCTACACGAATCGCGCAAGATCATTTAGTCCGCCGGGACCACCAGCATGGTGGCTGCGTCCAGCACCCCGACGATCATCACCTTTTGCCCGGTGCTCAGCAGATTATCCTGAAAGGTGACTGCAAGAAACTCCATGGTCCGCTGCTGCAGCGTGACGGTTATTTTGCCGCGCCCCTGGTTTTTCTCCGGAATGCTGAGATAGACGGTCGCCAACTGGCCGATGGCCTGCTGAAGATCGACGGTTCCATCTCTCTCCAGCCCGGTCATCATGGAGAGTATCCCGCTGACCGATGCCATCATGACGACTGCGGCGGCAATGCCAAGTTTCAGCGCGACCGGCCCGGGCCGTTTTGCCGCATTGGCCGCGAGTCCGACGAGGCCAAACACCGTCAGCCCGGCGACGATGCCCTGCAAATTGAGCATTCCCATCACCCAAGTCATCGCCAGATGCCCCCAGTAGTGCCCGCCGGCCGTCCCGGCGGCCGATTTAGCAACTGTCCCTGTTTTACTTGCCGTTTTGATCGATTGCCGTCCGCTGCCCGCTGCCCGAATGCCGTGCGGCGAATTGGCCGGCACGCCTCCCCGAACACCTGCGTGATGATGATGAAGCCCCCGAAACAAGCCGCCGCGCGCACCCGAACGGTGCATGCCGCCACGATGCAGACCCCCGCCACGGGCGGCAACCGATCCCCCAATCCTGTGATGCAACCGCAGCCCGCGCCCCGCGCCGAACGCCACCACGCTGAGCAGCAATTGCGCCAGCACCAGCGCCGCACCAACGACGGCACAAATCAGGAACAACATGCTGAGCATTTCAGGCTCGGCCTTTCTGAATTAGTTGCACCAGGCAGAAAGAGAATCATAGCCGGCGGATTTTGATCGCAACCCATATAAACATGACGTCGCTTTATATTAGGCCGTTGCATCGGCAGCGAGGTTTAAGATTAACCGCATTTCTTTGGTGCGTCGAATGCGTGGTTCGAATTTCCGCAAAATCCATCATGGCGTTTGCAGTCGAATTCGGGCCGGCAGATTCGTATAATCCCCGTGATGCCTCACCTACCTCCTCGCAGTCCATTCCCCGGCATGGATCCCTACCTTGAGGCGCGGTGGTCGGATGTGCATGTGAAATTGATCGGCTTCATCGGCGAGGCAATTCAGCCCTTGCTGCCGAGAGATTTGCGGGCTCGCGGCGAAGAGCGCCTTCTGCTAGAAGCTGATTGCCAGGACGAGCCCGCAACTCAGACTTATCGCTCTGATGTTTCGGTCATTGAAACCGGGCTTGGGGTCCCCAAGCCGGCTTCGCCGACGTCGGAAACCGTCGCACTTCTCGACCCAATTGTAATCCGGCGATTCCCAACGCCGGCTTTGGAGCGGTGGGTGCAGATCGTCGATGTCTCCAGTGGTAATCGCGTCATCACCGCAATTGAGATTCTAAGCCCGTGGAACAAGTTCGCCGGGCGGCTGAATCGGCAGTACCTCCGCAAGCTGGAAGATTATGCGCGGGCGAATGTCAATTTGGTGGAGATCGATTTGCTTCGGTCTCCCTCACGCGGAAGAATGGCAGTGACAGAGTCCGATATTCCCCCTGAGCGGCGCACGCCTTATATCGTCTGCGTTCGGCTGGGATGGGAAAGCGAGACGTGGCGTGCGTATCCGCTCCCACTGCGTGCGGCGCTACCTGCGATTCCGATCCCATTACGCCAAACCGAGCCAGAAATCGATTTGGCCCTGCAGCCGATCATCGACCGGATTTACGTCGCCGGGGGTCACGACGACATTGATTATTCCAAGCCCCCGGAACCGGCACTGTCGAATGCCGACGCCCTGTGGGCCGCGGAACTGTTGCGTCGGCCAGGTCTGGGAAATAGTTCCGAATAAGAATGGGTGGCTTATGGCTTGGCGACGAGGACGAAAGCGACCTCGCCGACGTCATGACGCCGGAACAGGCGGCGAAAAATGCACTCAGTTGATTGGAAGAAATGCAAGGTGCGCGTTCGGCCGGAATCGTGGGAGCACTCTCCCGACAAGGCCGGGTTTTACGCGGGGATTTATAGCGTCACCATTGGCCATGCGATAGAGGTTTATTTTGTCCCAAGGTTTGGCAGGGACGTTGTCAATTGGCCGCCGAAGTTACCGGAGAACGCGGATGATGTTTCGTCCTTCGACGAGGCGCGAATCATGACGTGCATTTTTTCGGAGTTGACGGTGACCGTCGGTGATGCCGCTACGATTCCGGAGGTGCTTGAATTCCCCTCAACTTTTTATGAGGGCAAGGAATATCAACACCGATCAGTAATTTGGAATGTCACCGATGAAGCGTTCGCGGATTTCGACAGAGAACTGGTGATTTGCAGTGAAACTGCCAGCGCTTTGCGTTCGGACATACTGCTTGGCGAATTCTTCGATTTTTCGTGCATCAGGTTCATCTTAACTACAATCGTCGACTCGCGTTTCTGTAAGTATGGTGTAAGTGCTTGCCTCGCGCGACAAGATTACAAATAAGCGCCATTGAGCCCTTCACTGGTATGATTTCTAACTAACTAATCGCCGCCGGGAGGATTTCACCATGCGAACAAAAACATCCGCGGTTCCAAAGTCTCTTCCAACAACCTTTGCCGACTTGTGCCGGCTTCATCTTCCCCGGCCGATCAACGATAACTTGGATTATGACAATACCGTTGAAGTCGTGGATCGTCTTGCGACGCTCGTTCATTTGACGCCGGATCAGGAAGAATATCTCGAAACCCTCACCATCCTGATTGAAAGATACGATCGCGATCACTTTTCAGAGTGGGCGGCCATCGATCCCATCAAGCGGCTGCGCCGCTTGATGGAAGGACGGGACATGAACGCTTCAGACCTCGGCCGGGTGCTTGGCAACCGGGCGCTGGGGCCGGCGATTCTTCGGGGCGACCGCGCCATCAGCAAGGCAAACGCCGTTCGCTTGGGGCGGTTCTTCAAGATGACGCCGGCGTCATTTTTTCAGTTCTGAAGATCAGGTGCATGGCCTGCATTTCTTGACTGCCGCGACAGCCTAACCGATAATCATTCTCGGATGCCGACTTCCGTACGAAAATCTCCAAATCGCCGGGCGACGGCGCAAAAGCGTGCTGCGGACAAGGCTGAGGAGGTCGCCAAAGCGCTACATTCGTTCGCAGCCACGCTAAACTCTCTTGATGCGACGAATCCGGCCACTGGCAGGCCTGTTCCCACGCCGCGCAACTGGTGGCGGTTGCAAGCCGGCCGGTTCAAGGGCGATGCCACATTTCCCGAGTTTGTGGCCCAAGTGCAGGCTGCACGTCGGCGTGAGGGCTAAGCGTGATTGTTCTCGATACCGACGCCCTCTCGATCATCCAGCGCGGCAGCGGCCCGCGATTCGAATCCCTGGCAAAACTGTTGGACGACGCCAGCGACGACGTGTATGTCACCGTCAGCGGCAATGTCACCGACTTCGAGAAAATCCCAACGTTGAAGTGGAGGAGGATTCCGTGAGGCCGCCCGTCATGGCGTCTCGCCCAAATGGGCGCTGCTGGGCAGGCAGATAAGCTGAGCTTCCAGGCGCTCGGTGAGTGATATTGGTGCAATAAACCGATTTTCACAGTAAGATGTGGAGCATGAGCAACGTGACATTGGAACTGGAAGAGACGCTTCAACAGCTTGATGCTCCGGCGGCTTCATTGCTCGAGCGGCTCGTCCGCGACGCCCTAGCCTTGGTTCGCCAGGGCGGCGTTGCGTCGCGCCCGGCTGATAGTAAAGGGTGGCCTCCGGGATATTTTGAACAGACCGCCGGCTCGTTTGCTGACGAACCCTTTGACATCCCCGACGATCCTCCTCCCACTGCCAATCCCGAGTGGTAATGAAATACTTGGTCATTGCCGCCGAAGTCTGAATCTTGAGGGGCAAGCCTTTATCCCGCAACTTTGCGCCGCTCCGGTTGACGCGCCTACCCCTCGCGTTGCATGATTCGTCGATGGCAGAGCCGGACTCCGAAGCGTTGATGACTGTTCAGCAGGCGATTCGTCTGCTCGATGAAGTCGCCATTTCCACGAATATCATCAACGTGCCGCTGGATCAGTCGGTCGGGTTGCGGCTGGCGCAGGATCTTTTGGCGGATCGGGATTATCCGCCGTTCCAGAAAAGCCTGATGGACGGATATGCGGTGCGGTCGGTGGATGTGGTGGGCGGACGGGCGGACTTGCGCGTGGTCGGCACGATCTCGGCGGGACAGGCGCCGCATCGGCAGCTTCAGCATGGCGAAACCATGGCCATCATGACCGGGGCGGCGTTGCCGGGCGGGGCGGATGGGGTGGTCCCGGTGGAAGATGTGGCGGCACGGGTGGCGGTGGGGGGATCAATCAAGGTTTTGCGCGCTCCGGGACCGGGCCGATATGTGGCGGCCCGGGGAAGTGATTGCTACATCGGGCATAAGGTGCTGACAAAGGGGACAGTGATCGGTTCGCCGCAGATCGCGGTGATGGCCAGCATTGGGGCGGCGGAGGTGGAATGTTTTGCACGCCCGCGGGTGGCCATTCTGGGGACGGGGGACGAACTGGTGGCGGTGGAGAAAAAGCCTGCCGACACGCAGATTCGCGATTCCAATACGCATATGCTGGCGGCGCTGCTGAAGCGCCTGGGGTGCGACGTGGTCAACATCGCCACCGCCCCCGATGATCCGGATCTGATCCGCTCGGCGATGGTTCGCGGGATGGCGTACGATGTGCTGTTCATCAGCGGCGGCATGAGCATGGGGGAGTTTGACTATGTGCCGCGGATGCTGAAGGAGCTTGGGGTTGATATTAAGATTGCCAAGTTGCGGATTAAGCCGGGAAAGCCGTTTGTGTTTGGTGTTGGGGAGGGTTCAGGGCCTGGGGTTCGGGGTTCAGGAAAGACAACTCAGATTCCTGGTGAGACGGTGGCCCAACCCCTGACCCAAGGAAGCGCCGGCGTTGGAACTGACGCCCCGGCCACGCCAATCAACTCAACCGCCGATTCTTCACCAAACCCTGAACCCCAAACCCTGAAACCTTCCCCCTGCTACATCTTCGGCCTTCCGGGCAATCCGGTCAGCACTTATGTCTGCACATTGCGCCTGGCCTCGCGACTGCTGACCCGTCTGGGGGGCGGCGTGCCGGAAGACCGGTGGGTGAGCGGGCGGCTGGATGGGGGTCTGCTGGCCAACGGCCCGCGCGAGTTTTACCAGCCGGCCATTCGGCATTGGGGGCAGGGCCAGCACAGCATGCACGCCGCGTTTGCGACCATCACGCCGTTACAGTGGAAAGGGTCGGCCGACATGTTCACATTGGCGACGGCAAATGTGTTGATCGTCCGCGCCGAGAATGAACCAGCGTTTCCCAAGGGAACCGTGGTGCGTGTTTTGGAGATTTGAAATTCGGTTGACGATCATTCGCAATCGGTGAAACAGATTTCCAGATCGTAGCCCAGAAATCCTGCGCGGCTCATTCGTCTCGAGTACCGACCCTCACAACGGATTTTTCAAAATTTCCAAAAAATCGTCTAACTAAACCACAAACGCCAACGTCTATACAGAAGACGTCCAATTGTTTTGAACGCCGCTCCGGGGATTCTCAACCTAATATTTCATTGTCTTAACCGTCTTCACATTGTTACAATCGTAAAAAGTTCGCTATTTCGCCCGATTCACGCCTCAAAAGGAGCTTCACACCATGCGACGTCTTCTCGCCTCCTCCGTATTGGCTGTCGGCCTGACTTTCGGCGGTGTCACGGCGTCGGCCCCCGCCAATGCTACCCGCACCCAACTCAACCAGACGCTCCCCGAAGTGCAGTTCAGCGGGGTGGCCTTTAATGACGCGATCGATTTCCTCCGCGATGTGTCAGGCGCAAATATTGCCGTCAACTGGAAGGCCCTGGAAGAGGCCGGCGTCACCAAGGACACGCCGATCAATGTCCGCCTGCGGGCGGTCAGCATGAAGAAGGCGTTGGAAATGGTGCTGATTGAAGCGGGCGGTGGCGACAAGCTCGGCTATGACGTCGATGGCAATGTCATCAGCATCACCACCAAGGAATTGGTGGATTCGAAGATGTATACCCGCGTCTATTCGATCCTCGACCTGATCACCGAAATTCCTGATTTCACCGATGCCCCGGATTTCTCGCTCAACAGCACCAGCAACAACCAGCAACAAAATCCCCAGGGCGGCGGCGGAATTGGCGCAAACAACGGCGGCGGCGGGGGTGGCGGAGGTAATGGTGGCGGCGGCCTTTTCGGCAACAGCACGCCAACCAAAGAACCCGTCAAATCCAAGGAAGACCGCGCCAAGGACCTCATCGACCTGATCGTCGCCGTAATCCAGCCCGACGTCTGGCAGGACAACGGCGGCAAAGCCAGCATCCGCTACTTCAATGGCAGCATCATCGTCACCGCCCCGCGCTCCGTTCAGGAAGCCATCGGCGGCGTGTGGGATTGAGCGGGGTTTTTCGCGGAAATTAGAACTCATGAATGAAGCCCGGGAATGTCCCGGGCTTCTTTCTTTTGACCCCGGATGCTTGAAATCCCCGGCGTGGATGGACATCCCGTAACCTGTATCAGTGAGCAGGGAAGGACGGCAATTTCTTCGCGACGTAATCGTGACGACCGTCACGGTTGTCGTTATGGAATTGATGTTGATCTTTTTTAGTCACGTTTCCCTTCGCGTCGCGTGCATCGAGGCGCCGATCACATGGTTCCTGATTCTTGCCGTGTTCATCCAAGACGCGAGCGCGGTCGAGATGGTCCTCCTCGCAACGTTCCTTTGTGTGACAATGTCGATCCAGGTTCCCACGATTGCCTACGTTCTTCACGCCAGCCAAGACTACCGACTCGTTGGGCTTTGGATTTCGATGTCCACCTTCGCCGGGTGCGGCTTTCGAGAGTGGTGGAAGCTGCCGCGATGAATTCGTCATTCGTTATTGATCCGTCATTTGGATTTCATCATTCGGATTTCCACTGGAGGTGTCTGACGTTGGCCGGTTCATCTTGTCATCCTCCTCCATTCCTGATGCAATTCCCCCATGTCCGCCACGCTGAAAACTCACTCCCTGAAGGTCGCGCTGATGCATCCGCAGATCGCCCCCAATACCGGCAATATCGGCCGCCTTTGCGTCGCCACCGGGACGGCCCTTCACCTTATCCGCCCGCTCGGCTTCGACCTCAGCGAGAAAAACCTCAATCGCTCCGGCATGGATTACTGGCCACGTCTCAACCTCACCCTTCACGACGATGAAGAAGCCTTCTTCCGATTCGTCGGCAGCGGCCGCATCTGGCTCTTCACCACCAAATCCGATCGATGCCTCTGGCAGGCCGACTTCCAGGACGGCGATTGGCTCCTCTTCGGCAGCGAAACGCACGGCTTAAGCGGCCGCCTGCTGGCGCGGTTTTCCGAACAGACCGTGCGAATCCCGCAAGTCGAATCCGAGCGATGCCTGAATCTCTCCACGGCAGCGGGGATCGGCCTGTACGAAGCGCTGCGCCGCGTCTCGCGATGACTTCGTCGGCGAATCAGAAGAGATTGAATCCACGAATGCACACGAATTGACACGAATGAAGACATGCCAGAAATCATCTCCCATTCGTGTTCATTCGTGTCAATTCGTGGACAAATCTTTTTCTTCGCGATTTGGTGGATGTAACGCTGAGTCGTGCAGATTCGCCGGTTGCGCTTTACAATCGACGCCATGGCTTATGGACTTGGAATCATCGGCGCGGGGAATATGGCCGAGGCGATTGTGCGCGGCGTGATTCGCGCCGGCCAGTTTCAGCCGGGCGACATCATCGCCAGCGATGTGTCGGTCGCCCGGCGGGACCTTTTCGCCAATGAACTGAAAGTCCGCGCGGTTGAGGAAAATAAAGAAGTCGCCCGGCAATCGCGCATCTTGTTGCTGAGCGTTAAGCCGCAGATGATGGCGGCGGCGCTGGACAGCATTGGTGGCGTGGCCGACCCGGCGACTCTGGTGATTTCGATTGCCGCGGGCATCAGCTCGGGGTTTATCGAGAAGCATTTGGGCGGCGGGAAAAGCTGGCGGGTGGTTCGCAGCATGCCCAATACGCCCATGCTGGTGGGGGAGGGAATGGTGGGAATCGCGGCGGGGAAAAATGCAACCGCCGAAGACCTGGCCACTGCGCGAAAACTGTTCGAATCAGCCGCTACTGTCGTGGAATTAGGCGAAGAGCGGATCGATGCCATCACGGCCATGAGCGGGTCGGGGCCGGCGTATTTTTTTTACCTGGTGGAACAGATGATCGCCGCCGGCGTCGAACTGGGATTGACGCCGGAGCAATCGCATCAGCTTGCGGTGCGGACGGCGGTTGGCGCCGCGAAAATGCTGGCAAATTCGCCGGATTCCCCGCAGGAACTTCGCCGCAAGGTGACCAGCCCCGGCGGAACCACGCAGGCCGCGATTTCACGGATGGAAGGCCATGGCGTTGGGCCGGCGATTGTGGACGCCATCAAGGCCGCCGAGCGCCGGGGCAAAGAGCTTGGCCTGTAAATTGCCGGTGGGAATTGCGATGCCTTCAATTCAACCTGAAATGAAAGTGCTGGTTTCCAGGATCATGGGCATCTTGCCCATGCTTCAGGTCATGCAAATCCTGACGCGGCGCTGCGGAGGATCCGGGCCGGCGCTGCGCTTGACCCGGCTTGAAGTAAAATGCCCAAATGCTTCGGCGCTTTCAACCGCTTTTGGGGTGTCTAATCCGGTTGCGTCCATCGTGATTTTTGCGTTCTGCGTTTTATCACTCGGATGCACCGCCACCGTCACGCCACCGGCAAATCCCCATCATCCCGTTGCCATTTATGTGGCGGATTATGGGCATCATTCATCGATCTTTCTGCCGGTGGATAAAACCGCCTTCATCGAATACTCATTCGGCGACTGGAACTATTACGCCTTGAACCATTCCTCGACGATGGGCGCCATCGAAGCGCTTTTTTACAGCCATGGCTCGGCGTTTGGCCGTCGCTATACGCCTCGCTCTTCCGACGACAACACCCCTTTGGCGCTGTTCAATCCGAAAATGTTTGCGGTATGCATCTCGCGCGAATCGGCGGAGAAGATGCGCAATCAACTGGAAGCAAAATGGCAGGCGGGCCTGGCCACAAGAATCCACAACGCCGACGATGACACGGATTTTATCCGCGACAGCCGCCATTATAGTTGGCAGTGCGACTGCAACGAAATCACCGCCTGCCTGCTGCGCGATCTGGGATGCGAAGTGGAAGGCGCGACATATTTGTCGCATTTTCGTTTGTCGGATGATGCGCTGGGGACGATGGTGTATTGCGAATGAGCGAGGGGGATCCTGCCAAGACCTGCGAAAAAGCAAGATCCTTCAAGGATATCATGGAGAATCGTGTTTGGGCAAAATTTCCTCAAAACACATCCAGGCGAAATGCGCTCGCGAAGGCGCGATGGCGCGAAGACAGACGCGAAGAACAGATCCCAGGCGATTTGAGGCGATTACGTAATACTTGAAGCTTCCTTCGCGTCTGTCTTCGCGACATCGCGCCTTCGCGAGCGCATTTTGGTTGCGGCCGAAGCAGAGCGAGGCCACGCTGAGTTGAGGAGAACCTCAGGATGACGTTGGCCGGCATTTTGTCATGAACTTTAGTGCACCTCTGATCTCTGATCTCTGTCCCTCTCACCCGATCTCTTCGGTCCTGACCGTGAACTGGTTGAGAAGTGCCGGGCCGAAGCTGGTGGTGAGGGCGACGTCGACGGCATCGCGGCCGCGGGCTTGAAGAATTCGGCCGATGCGCGGCTCGTTGTGGCGGGCGTCGAGGGTGTACCAGCGGCCGCCTAGGTAAACCTCGAACCAGGCGCTGAAATCCATCGGCGTGGGGTTGAAGGGAACGCCGATGTCGCCGAGGTATCCCGTCGCGTAGCGCGCGGGGATGTTCAAGGCGCGCAGGAAGGTGATTGCCAGGTGTTGAAAATCCCGGCAAACGCCCTGGCGTTCGTTGTAGACGTCGAAGGCGGTTTTTGTCGAGCGGGCGTATTGATACCCAAATGTCACATTATTGTGTACCCAATCGACAACCGCCTGAACTCGTTCCCAACTGAATGGCGTATTGCCAAACAAATCCCAGGCGATCTGCAGCATTCGATCAACTTCGCAATATCGGCTGGCGACGAGAAACTGCATGCACTCGGTTGGCAACTCTTCGACGGGATGAAGCCGCTCGCCGTCGATTTTCGGCTCGGGCTTGCCGCTGTCCTGGGCGATGTTGTCGTAGGAAACGCGAAGCAAGCCGGCGGGTACCAATACCTTTGCGATTCGATTACCGTAGTGGTCAATATAATTCTGGACCTGCACGTCCGGCTCGAGGACGAGCCGTTCGGGGCGGCGCAGGACATGGGCCTGCTCCGGATGCGTGTAAAGCGCCAGCAGCATGTTGAGCGGCGCGGGAATGTCGAAGCTAAGTTCGTAGCCAATCTGAATAAGCATGGTTGCGACGCTCGGCGTTCCTTTAAGTGTCCGATGACCCGTCGCGGCTGGTTTTGCAATAATCAATGTATCCGCCCCATTGATTTTCCGTCAAGGTGTACAATGATTACTTCGGGAACCCAGGGAAGGTAAATTCGATGACGTATTGCCTCGGTATTGTGACAAGATTCGGGCTGGTGATGGCGTCTGACTCGCGCACCAACGCGGGATATGACCAGGTCAACGTCACCCGCAAGATGCACACCTTCGTGCAGCCAGGCGAACGCGTGTTCGTCATTCTTACCAGCGGGAGCCTGTCGCTGTCGCAGTCGATTCTCACGCTGCTGCACCGCGATTTCGATGCCGGCCGCGGCTTGGCGCAGGCCACGAGCCTTTACGACGCTGCCCGAATCATCGGCGAACAGATTCGCCGGGTTTCGGACATCGACCGAGCGGCACTGGAACGCGATAAATATAATTTCAACGTGAATCTGCTGCTCGGCGGGCAGGTAAAGGGCGAAGCGCCGAATCTCATCCTCGTCTATCCGCAGGGAAACCCCCTCCAGGCGACGGAGGATTCGCCATTCCTTCAGATCGGCGAAACCAAGTACGGCCGCCCGATTCTCGACCGCGGCATCAAATTCGACCGGACGACTTTAGAGGAAGCCGCCAAGTATGCGCTGCTGTCGATGGACTCCACGATGAAGTCGAACGTGACCGTCGGCCCGCCGGTGGATTTGCTGGCGTATTCGGTGGATGAATTGGATTTGACCCGGCATCGGCGCTTTAAGGAGGATGATGCCGACTTACAGAAGATCCGCGTGCGCTGGGAGCAGGCGCTTCGACAGAGCATCCTGCGGCTTCCCAACATCCGGTTCGCCAAACGCCCCAACGCCGGCCAAACGCCGCAACAGGAAACGATTCAACTGGTCGAAAGCGCAACAAGCGAGGGAGGCGAGCCGGGACCTGGTGCCGCGGTGCCCGGGGCAACGACCGGATCGACTTGAATTTGAGATGGTTATAACGAACTTCACGGGGGTATTGTCATCGCGATCGACCCGGCTCTTCATGGATATCTCGTGATTTCTTGTTTTTTTAGCAAGATTTCCCGAAACGACGAGGCGGAACTAATTCCCGTATCACGGGCGTCTCGCCCGTGTCCTGATTCAAAGAGGACACGGGCGAGACGCCCGTGATACGGGAAGTCGTCCGCGCCGCTTTGGGCGCGTGTTTTGGTTGCGGCCAGCGGCCGCGCTGAGGTGTACCTCAGAACCGGCGTTACCGGGCAGATTGAGTGTTGATTTGAAATCTGAGATTTAAAATCGGAGGCGTTCACATGCGAAACTTGCTTCGTGTCTGCATGACAGGATTTGCTCTCTCGACGATGTTTTTCCAGGCGCACTGCCTTGCCGCCGATCCACCCCCGGCGGCAACGCAGCCGGCCGACGCTGAGCAGGAGGCGTTGGAAAAGCAATTCGCCAAGACCATGACCAACGCCGTGCTGGTTGGCCGATTCACCATTGAAGGCAACGACAAGCCGCCCGGCGAAGAGCATTACACCATCACCAGCGCCACGAAAATTCACGGCGACCTGTGGCTGCTCAACGCCCGCATTCAGTTCGGCAACAAGGATGTCACCATTCCCCTGATTCTGCCCGTGAAATGGGCCGGCGACACGCCGATCATCACCGTCACCAAAATGGGCATCCCCGGCATCGGCACCTACACCGCCCGCGTGCTGATCTACGACGACCATTACGCCGGCACCTGGAGCGGCAGCCCAACTCATCGCGGGTCGCTCTTCGGAAAAATCGAACATCCCGCCGCCACCCAGCCGGCGAAATGAGAAGCCTGCGGGTGAAGGGTCTGCCCGAAATAGCTTGGACGATTTTCTCGGTCGCCTCGCAGATCGGTCCGCTCGCCGCTATTAGTTGATTTGTATGCCGCGTGATTTCATCCGTTTCGTACGCAAGGCTCTAACGAGCCGCGCACGGAGGGTACTCCCGGAGTAAGCGGATCCCCAAAACCCGCTTACTTCGGGAGTACCCTTCGTGCGCGGCTCTTTTTTCCGAATGATCACCGACCCATCTTTTGGAGGAACCGGACAACTTCACGCGGCCGGTGTATATAAAAGACACTCTATGCCGAAACTCCGAGCCGTCCTCATCCTTCTGGCCACGCTCTTGCTGTGCCGAGCGCATTGTGCCCTGGCGGCCGATGCAACTGCTCTGGCGCCGGCCATTGACTTCGATCGCGATATCCGGCCGATCTTTTCTCAGCATTGCCTGAAATGTCATGGGGCGGATCAAGCCGCCCGCAAGGCCAAGCTTCGGCTCGATCAGCGCGACATCGCGGTGGCCAAGAAAGCAATGGTGCCCGGTGATCTGGCCGCCAGCGAGCTGGCCAAGCGCATCGATTCGATTGACCCGGACAAGCAAATGCCGCCGCCGGAGGCGAAGCTGCCGCTTAACGCCGGCGAGAAGCTGTTATTGCGCAACTGGATTAAGCAGGGGGCGGTATATTCCAGGCATTGGGCTTATATCGCGCCGCGGCGTCCCAATGTGCCGGATGTCGTCGATGCAAAATGGCCGCGAAATGCGATCGATCACTTTGTCCTTCACCGGCTGGAACAGGAAAAGCTTTCGCCCTCCCCGGAGGCGGATCGGGGCACGCTGCTTCGGCGGCTTTGTTTCGATCTGACCGGGCTGCCGCCTTCAGAAGAGGAATTGTCGGCCTTCCTGGCCGACAATTCGCCGGATGCTTACGAGAAAGTCGTCGATCGGCTGCTGGCGTCGCCGCGCTATGGCGAGCGGATGGCGATGGTCTGGCTCGACGCGGCCCGGTACGCCGACACCAACGGATACAACAACGATGAAGACCGCATTATGTGGCCCTGGCGCGATTGGGTGATCGACGCGTTCAATCAGAATCTGCCTTACGAC
>DASRRM010000387.1:0-14839 GCA_035695715.1 Tepidisphaeraceae bacterium | reverse complement strand
CCCTTTGCTTAGCACATACAGATAGTGCGATTCGTTGCCCTGGCGGCTGATGATCTCCCCGCGCCGAAACGGAGCAACGCTCAATCGCTGCGCCAGATCCTCGCGCTCGGGGTCGTTGAGCGGCGCGAACATCGTCACCCGCTTCATGGCCGCGACGCGCCGGGCCAATTCCTCCTGCTGCTTGCGCTGGTCGCGGGTGCGGCCTTCCATGGTTACCATTCCGGTGCATATTGAGGATGCCGCCCATGACGTCATTGTGCATCCATTGCTGATCGCTGTGAAATGAGTGGCAATGAGCCTGGAACTGACGATTCGCGATTACGCCGATTCGGATTGGGAGGCGATTTGCCGGGTTCATGACCGGGCGCGGCCGATTGAGTTGGCGTGCGACTCCAACTTCACCGGCAAAACGCGCGTTCGCTCCCTCGCTGAAGCGGCCGAGGCGGATGGGTTTTTCGACAGTCGCACGGTCGTGGCCGTGGCCGGCGGACGCGTGGTTGGATTTGCGTCGATCAACCAGGCGTATCTGAGCTTTCTTTACGTTGATCCGGAATTCCATCGACAAGGCGTGGGCCGGGCGCTGTTGGCGAACGTCGCGCCGCAAATGGGACATGACGGATATACCAACGTCCTTGCCACGAACACGCCCGCGATTGCGTTTTACATTGCGGCGGGAATGGAAGTGACAGGCCGGTTCTTCGACCGGGCCGAGGGAATGCCGTGCGCATGCCTGCGGCTTGGATTTAACAAGCCCGCTCAATTATAAAACCGCCCCACCTCATGCTTAATCCAAGGCCATCCCAAATAAACCACCCCGCCGATGATCGCAAAGATCACTAACAGCCACAGTAATCCGACAAACATCCGAAAGACGTGCACGCCAGACGATGTGGCGGCGGGTGGAACGCTCTGATCTGTTTTTTCAACTTCGCTCACGTTTGGCATCCTATCCGAATGGCACTTCAATCGATACCCGTCTCTTCCCCATAAGCTTCACGCTCAAAGGGATTGTCCAGATACGCCCGGCCGCCGCGCCGCCAAAGCATCAGCGACGCCAGCAGATACGCCGGTATAAACAGCGGCCCCCACCGCTCGCACTGCCGCACGTGAACGCGCTCGTGCGACCGGCTGAGATCCAGCGATTGCTCATCGCGGCCGATCACCACATGCCCGAGCGTCATGGCTGACGCTCCGCCTTCCAACAGCGTGCATTTTCTCAAAAACCAGTTGATCGTGCGGCCATGAAGTTCCAGCACGCCATCGACGATATGAGCCTTGCCGTTCCATAATGCCGACGGCAAGAAGATCAGGCCAGCGCAGGTGGTTGGGAAGGCCCAAAGATAAACGAGAGGCCGCAATAGCATGGCGACTGGCGATCTCCTTATTTTTTCATTCACGATGCCGTATTCTATTTCCGGCATCCGGCAAAAGACAAAGATCGCAGGCAAATGACGATGCAAAACCCCAATCCCGAGCAGGCTATACAAGCCGCCCTCAGGCATTATCATGCCGGCGAATTCGCCCATGCCGAGCGCATCTGCCGGGAAATCCTCTCGACCAATCCGACCTCCGTCGATGCCCTTCACGTGCTGGGATTCACGCTTTCGGCAATGCAGGGCCACGAGCAGGCCATCGGGTTTTATCGCCAGGCGCTGGCGCTGCGGCCAAGGAACTGCGACATTTGGAATAACCTTGGAGCCGCCCTGGCTGCGGTGGGAAAACGCGATGAGTCGATCGCCGCCTATCGCCAGGCGCTGGAAATCGATCCGAATTACATTGATGCGCTGATCAATCTCGGAGCGGCACTAACTTCCGGGCACGAATATGACGCGGCAATCGACGTCTACCGGCGGGCCTTGCAGATCGATCCGGAGCAGGCCAGCGCGCACAACAACCTCGGCACGACGCTGGTTGCCATGCGCCAGTTTGACGAAGGAATCGCGGCCTATCACAAGGCGATCGAGCTCAAGCCCGATTTTGCCGATGCGTACAGCAATCTCGGGGCGGCGTATGCCGAGCTGAATCGCCAGGAGGAGGCGGCAGCCGCCTATCACACCGCGATTCGGCTCGATCCCCTTCACGCGCCGGCGCGAAACAACCTGGGAAACTATTACCTGTCCGTCGGCAGCGTCGAAGAGGCCATCGATTCTTTCCGGGAGGCGATCCGCCTGCGGAATGATTTTGTCGATGCCCTGTGCAACCTCGGCCTAGCGCTGCTGGAAAACCAGCAATACGACGAGGCGATAGCGCCCTACGAACTGGCCCATCGCATCGCGCCGGACGCCAGCGAGGTAAACTGGAACCTTGCCTGCTATCTGCTGCTTCGCGGCGAATTCGAGCGCGGATGGATTCAATATGAATGGCGCTGGCGAACCCGCGCTAACGCGACGCCGCGCATCAATTATCCCAAGCCGAACTGGATCGGCGAAGACCCCGCCGGCCGCACCATCCTCCTCTACACCGAACAAGGCTTCGGCGATTCGATTCAGTTCGTTCGCTATGCAACGGCGGTCGCGCGCCGCGGGGCAAATGTAATCGTGCGCTGCCGGCCGGAACTGGCCCGGCTGTTCGAAGGCGTGGCGGGCGTTTCGGGAATCTTCACGGACGATAATCTGCCGGAATATGACTTGTATTGCCCGCTCATGACGTTGCCACTTATCTTTGCAACGCGATTGGCAACCATTCCGGCGGATGTTCCGTATCTCGAAGTGAACGAGCCGCTTCTCGAGAAGTGGCGCGAGCAAATCGATGCATCCGATGACCGGCTGAAAGTCGGATTGGTCTGGGCCGGTGGCGCAACGACAAAAAGCGACCGAAAGCGCTCGCTGACGCTGGCGCAATTTTCGCCACTAGCCCAAATAGCTGGCATCGCCTTCTACAGCCTGCAAAAAGGGGACGCCGCTTCTGCCCAAGCGGCCAATCCGCCGCCGGGCATGACGCTCATCGACCACACGGCCGAGCTGACCGATTTCGCGGAAACCGCCGCCATGATCTGTCATCTCGATCTGGTGATCGCCGTCGACACGGCGGTGGCACATTTGGCCGGTGCGCTGGGCAAGCCGGTCTGGCTGATGATTCCCACCAATCCCGATTGGCGCTGGATGCTCGATCGCGATGACAGCCCGTGGTATCCAACCCTGCGCCTGTTTCGCCAGACCCGGCGCGGCAACTGGGACGATGTCATTGAGCACATCGCCGGGGCATTGGCGGGATTAACCCCCAGTGGCACGGGCTTCCAGCCCGTGCTATCCCCAACCACGAACGCGCCTGCACCCAACGCCCCCCGCCGGCTCTCCGCGACTGACGCCCTGACCATCGCCTGGCAACATCATCTCGCCGGCCAATACAGCGAGGCAGCCGGCATTTACCGCCAGATTATCGCCCAGCAGCCAACCCATTCCGACGCCCATCACCTGCTCGGCCTGTCGGCCCTGGCCGCCGGTCGGCCGCAATTGGCGGCCCATTGGTTCGCCAAAGCCGTCGCGCTTGCCCCAGCCATTCCCGATTACCATCACAATCTTGCCCTGGCCCTTGCCGCCTGCGGAAACTTTCCCGCGGCCATCGACGCCTATCAAAATGTCATCCGCCTGAAGCCGGATTTCCCCGATGTCCATTACAATCTCGGCAACGCTTACCTGAAATCCAAGCGCCATGCCGAGGCGGCCGATGCCTATCGCCACGCCCTTCGCTTTCGTCCCGACCACGGCGATGCGCATTTGAATCTGGGGCAGGCGTTGGCGCATTTGCTGCAGCACGCCGAGGCGGTGGACAAATTTCGCCGGGCGATCGAACTCAATCCGCAGCAGGCCGAGGCGCACATGAACCTGGGGCTGGCACTGCTGGAGACGGGCCAGACCGAAGCCGCCCTGGCCGCGGCAAAGCAGGCCGTCGCCCTCGATCCTCAATCCGGCGATGCCCATTCGCTGCTGGCAGTGATCTTTCTCCTGCTCGGCGACTTCCCGGCGGGATGGCCCGAATATGAGTGGCGCTGGCGGCAAAGCGATGCGCCGCCGCCACGGCAATTCCCCCAGCCGCGCTGGGACGGCGGCGATCTAAACGGCCGCACCATTCTTCTTCACGCCGAGCAGGGTTTCGGCGACACGCTGCAATTCATCCGCTACGCGCCGCTGGTCGCGCGCCGAGGCGGCCGCGTCATCGTGCAATGCCCGCCGGCCTTATCCCGGCTTCTGAGCGCCGTGCCCGGCATCGCCGAAATCGCCCCACCCCAAACCACGCCCGCATTTGACGTCCACTGCCCGATGCTCAGCCTGCCGCTGGCGTTTGCAACGCGGCTGCATTCGGTCCCTGCGCGAGTGCCTTATCTCCAAGCCGATCGGCTGGACGTGGAAGCCTGGCGCAAGCGGCTGGGAATCCAAGGCGACGACATCACCGCCCGCGCGCCCATCGCCAGTGGCGCCCAGGACCCACAAACCACCGCAAAAAGCCCGGTTTTCTCCGATGCGCCGATTCAGCATTCCCACGCGCGAGCCGCACCACCGTCGGACGCGGCGGGGGTTTTCACAGCCACCACCGACGCTTCGGCTACGCGAATTCGCCCCGCCTCCAGAAAATCCCCCCTGCGAATCGGCCTCGCCTGGGCCGGCGGCCCGCTTTACCGGCACGATCGCAAACGCTCCATCCAACTGTCCCAATTTTCGCCCCTCGCGACGATCCCCAACACGAACTTCTACAGCCTGCAAAAAGGCCCCGCCGCCGCCCAGGCCGCCGAGGCAACGGCGGCAATATCCCTGCTCGACCACACCGCCGACCTGCACGACTTCGCCGACACCGCTGCGTTCATGGAGCACCTCGACTTGATCATCTCCGTCGACACCGCCGTCGCTCATCTCGCCGGTGCATTAGGCAAGCGCACCTGGCTCTTGCTCCCCTGCGTCCCCGACTGGCGTTGGATGCTCGATCGCCCCGACACGCCCTGGTACCCAACGATGAAACTCTTCCGCCAACCAACGCCAGGCGACTGGCAACCCGTGATCCATCGCATCGCCGAAGCGCTTCGCCGACTGTAAGAAGCTCGCGCGCGTGAAGGTGGAGGGCGTGGTAAATGAGATTGAAGCGATTGATGCGGGGCGTGGAAAATGAAAGACATCCAAGCTCGTTGTCCCGACACGTCGGTTCTGGGGTACTCCTCAGCGCGGCCTCCGACCGCAACCAAAGCAAATGCGATGTCGCCACAGATGGACACAGATGAACACAGATGCGGGGAAGGGAAAGTGAAAGTATGATTCAACCGAAGGCTTGCGCAGGCTCTGAGTCTGCCTGCTAAACGCAAGGGATTTGATGGATACGATCACGTTAGAAATGCAACGCTTGCTCGTTAATCCGCCGGGGGCGGGTCTGATTATTGAGCAACGCCTGGTTCCCATTTTTCCCGGTTATGTCCGTACAGTATATTTGCGCGCCGATAATCGCGTCGTCGTAGAATACGAGCAGTATGGATTCGATGAGGCGGGAGCGTATTTCTACGGTGAGTACTGCGATCTTGCGAGTCTCGTGCGAGAAATGGAGGCATTCTTAAGAAAGCCAGTATCAGAATGGAAGCTTCTCTCCGAAAGAAACGATTATCCAGTCCTCACTAAAAAACTCGATACTCCGAATGGTACGAAGCGTTTACTGGATGCCATTCGCGATGGCACCGTACCACTCCCCGGGGGCACGTAGTACGAAGTGCGCGGAAGCACGTTTTGGACGCAGTCGTCACGATCGGTGAAATAATGCGGGCCTGAACAAGAAAATCGGCGACGGCGACACAACCATTCACCAACATCTTGAGATCGTGAAAATCGAGCCTAAATGAAATGTTGCAAACTATTGTCGGTGGCAATCCTCTCGCTGGCGTTGCTGCGGGCTCACGCACGGGCGGCCGACCCCACGGCGTCGCCGGCTGACATGGACGAAAGCGGCCGGCCGGTTCCTCCGCCGGTGATGTCGGCTGAGACGCTCAAGGCATGCCGGTTTCTGATCGACGCATCGGCAAAGCAGGCCGCCGCCATCAGCGATCCCAAGGATGCAGCGAGTGCGGTTCGTTGTGTATCGGCCAGCCGCGCGGAGATCGGCGATTTTGATGGGGCAATTGCCGCCTGGGAAAAGATCCCAGGCGGAGAAAAAGAGAACCTGTCGCGAACGGCCAGACATTTGGCCGTGCATCGAAGTCTTTACGGCATGGCAGGCCTGGCGGCCCGCGTGAAGGGCAATGCCGTGCTTGACTCGACCCTGGCCAGCGCCCTGGCGGAGCACGGCCGCCTAGCGGATGCCGTTGTTTTTCTCGACCGGGTAAAAAAGCCATTCGATCACAGCCAATTGCTCCTCGAGATCGTCCAGGAGGCATGCAGGCGCAGGAACGACAAAGTTGCCGCACAGATGCTGGAAGTGCACCGCGACGAACTTCTGAAGGATTGGACGGAGTCGAATAAGGTGACGGATCGAAGCATTGCGCGATTTGCCTCGCTCCAGGCCGGATGCGGAAAACTCGACGGGGCGCGGGCAACGATCAAAACCATCAAAGACCCGCAGACACGAGCCGAATCGCTGGCGACCGTCGGCGGCGCGCTCGCTTATCGCGGCGATCTCGCCGGGGCGAAATCCATCGCCGCCGAGCTCCCGGATTGGAGCCGGGACAACTTGTATGATGCAATCATCTCGGCACTGGCCGCCGAGGGAAAAATCGCCGATGCACAGACGATGATTCCCCTGCTTCAAAACGAAGATGACAAGGCCGATACACTGTGCGATTTGGCCGAAGACGAGGCGCGTCTCGGGCAAATCGAAGCCGCCGAGGCGATCCTCGCTCGAATCGACAGCCACAACAATGTGGCAACCGGCGAGCTGCGTTTTTTTCTGGTCAAGGCGTTGCTCAAAAAGGGAGACATCGCTAAAGCCCATGCATTGGCCACGAAAATCTCTCTCGGAGCTCGTATTGATTACAAGCTCCCCAAGGTCGAAGCCTTCTGCTGCATCGCCCGCGCCCAGGCCCGAAAGAATGACCCGGCGGTATGGAAAACCATCGACGAAGCCATCGCCGAGGAAAAGAAAGCCCGCGAGGATGGCAAGGCCGATCGATACAACTGCAGCTATATCCTCTGGGCGATCGCCTCGACCGGAAAGTTGGCGAAGATGACAGAGATTTGCGAATCGCTCACCGCCGACCCGGTGTTGCGCTGTGAAATCTACGGGGAAGCAGTGGATTATCTGATTGCGGTTCCGGGAGGAGAATGAAATGCGAGGAATCGGCTTCGCCGACGGGTGTAGATTGGATTTACGAAGGCATGGACTCAAACGTACGCTGGAAAATACAATCGGTTTGATCGTGTAAGCTCCGGCGTACCAAAGGTGCGGGCGGCCTCCGCCCTAGTCTAGTCTAGTAGCGGCCGCGGCCGCAGAGAGTAAGGCGGAAACCGCCGAAGTCGCCCAGGGCGATCAAACGGCCATCGCCGAATTCAAGCAGCAGCAGGAATTGGAAAATCCCACCCAGCCGGCCGGGGCAACAGAGCCGGGCAAAGGCGAGCAGATCGATCAATATATTTAATCCCGCAAAGTGACGTCGAAGCGCTGCTCATCCTGTTGCATTCCCCGCCTTATCACTTTGCCGCCTGCGTCACGGTGAAACTGGTGGCCGACACGGCGCTGCCGTCGCTGGCGCTGGTGTCGCCCAGCGCCGTGACATCGAGCGTGCCGGCAACGTAGTAGGCGGCGGGGGTCAGTGCCGTGGGAATTGCGAATCTCACTTTGAAATGCCTCGTCGTGCCGGGCTTGAGCTTTATCTTAACGGGGACGCCGGTGATCGGTTGCGGAGAAGAGCCAGACGGGCTGGTCGACAGCGCGATGGCCATGGAGGCAGTGCCGACGGCGGTGGTGTTGCCGTTGTTGGTAACCGTGAAATCCAGGATCTCCTTATGACCCGGCTTGATCGACGCGGGCATCGGGTCCAGCGCCGAAACCAGGGTGGAGACGAACGCCGGTGCGATCATCAGCGACGGCCCGGCGGCACTGCTGGAGTTGCCCGATGGCCCGGTGACCGAGGCGATCAATTGGTAGCTTCCCGACGGCTCGGACGGGAACGATTTGATCTTGACGTGAATAGCCGCGGATTTGCTGGGTTTGATCGAGACTTTTTTGGTGACCGGCGATCCGACCGGCGTAGCATCGCCGAGCGAGCCGTCAGGAGAAACGTAGAGCTGAACGGTGACGTTGCCTTTGACCTGGGCGGAGCCGGTGTTCTGAACCGAAACACTGACATTGCTATTGGCCGTGGCGCCGCCGACGACCGACGACGGCACCTTGCCGGTCACGGCTGAGGCGTTGGCCCCGCTGCCGCCCGATCCTCCGCCCCCGCTGTCGCCGCCGCCGGCCAGTAGAAGCAACCAGCCCAGGCCACCTGACTCCTTGTCAGCATTCGGCCCTCCAAGGCCGAAAAAGACCCGGCCGACATAATCGGTAAAAAGGTCCGCGGGTTTGAGCTCATCGGGTGTTGCCACGGCGGTTTGGGACGAAGCAAATCCAGCGCCCGGGCCGTAGCCGGACACCGGTCCGGGCACATCGTCGCTGGTCAGATCCACCAGATCCTGGGGGGACGTGGTGCCTGCGGGAATGCCCCATACCGCGCCGTCGCCGTTGGCCGCGCCCACGAAATTGATTCCGATTAAATCGCCGGAGGCATCGAGCATGGGAGCGCAGATCGGCGTGCCGCCGACGCTGGTGGCGTCCTGGTTGAAGAAAGCGAGCGTTGTGATGGCGCCGCTGCCGTTCTTGATCTCGAATGCGGTGCCGGAATTGTTCATCCCCCCGGCGTCGGTAACGCCAAAGACGTTGCCGGCGGAATCAACCGTCAGGCCGATCGGGCCTGATCCGTTGTCGCCACTGGTGTCGAAGGAGGCCAGCGTGGTCGTCATGTCGTTGGCGGTGTTGATCTCGAACACGTCGCCGTCGCTGACAGGGTTCCCGAAACTGTCGCTGCTGACCAAATGGGTTCCATAGAGGTTTCCATTGGAAGCAAGCATGAGCGAATTATCGAGGCTTACTGAAGAAATCTGCATGAGCGTTGTCGTGCCGCTGGCGACTTCATAGACGCCAGCGAAGCTGTTGACAAAAATGTCGTCCGCCGAATCGACCCCGGCCACGGTGTAAGAGCCGGTCCCGGGAAGGGAGAGCAGGGTATTGGGCGTGCTGGCTCCGTGGGGAATTTCAAAAAGGGTGCCGAAGCCGCCCGCTCCCCCCGCGGAAGTGCTCCCGAACAGGTTGCCGGATGAGTCAATCACCAGACTCTCCGGCGTCTGGCCGTCGGCACCGCCGGTGAAATGATAGAGGACCGTAACGGAATTGGAGCCGGCGGGCACCTCGAAAACATTGCCCGTGCCAGTGGCCGTATCGTTGGTCGTTACGCCGAACAGGTTGCCCGCCGAGTCCACAACCAGGGCGTGCGGGTCGTTGCCGTTGGCGCCATTAAACGTGGCGATGGTCGATAAGGTGGCGCTGAGCATTACCCGCGATTCCAATTGCTCGCCGAGAAACGCGGCTCGGTAAGCCGGGAATTTGCCCGGATGTTGTGTTCCCTGATCGCAATGTTTGGTTCGACGATTCATAAGCAACTCCTTGGTTACACTTTCCCCTCCTCGCGCAAATTGTCAATCGTTGCCAGATGACATCAAGCCTTTGATGCGGAAGGAAAAAGGTGCGTTCGACCTCCGCACTTGCGCGAACCATTCCGCACACCCGGCGGCATTGAAAACCATCGGCGACGCAATCGCCGATGAAAAGAAAGCCCGCGAGGATGGCAACGCCGATCGGCAAAATTGCGGCTATATCCTCTGGGCGATCGCCGCGACGGGGAAGCTGGCGAAGATGACAGAGATTTGCGAATCCCTCACCGCCGATCCGGTGTTGCGCTGCGAAATCTACGGGAAGGCGGTGGATTATTTGATTGCGGTTCCTGGAGGGGAATGAGATGCGAGGAATCGGCTGCGCCGGCGGGTGTAAATTGGATTTACGAAGGCATGGACTCAAACGTACGCTGGAAAATACAATCGGTTTGATCGTGTAAGCTCCCCCGGAAGTTTGCCGTTTGCTTGCGGGAAGTTTCGCGCGCGGGAAACTTGCGTGCGTCGTGCAAGTCGTCCGCCCGATTTTTCGCTTTGGTTGACCGCAGTGGCTTGATAAACTTCCCACGTCTGACGAAACAGAGTTGGGCTCTGCGGGGACGCAACCCAACAAGGGATAGTCAGATCGACGGCGTACCCAAAGGTGCGTGCGGCCTCCGCCCTTGCGGCGGGGGCCGCAGTCTTTTCAATGGACGTCGCTATCGGCGGGCTCCGGCAATCAAGCATCGCCAGTGACGCCGAGACGCAATGGCGAGATGATCGCTCTATTTTCCGCTGTACGTTTGTATCCATGCATATCATCGCCGCAAGCTTCCCCAGGTTGCCCGGGAGCAGGCGATGTAGATGCCTCTTGAAAAGACGGAAGCCCGCCGCGACGGCGCGGGCCAATGCACGGCACATGCAAGGTTTCCTCGCGCGCGAAGCATTCCGCAAACAAGCGCCAAAACCTCGTGACATGGGCGTTGCAGGATCAGTCCTGTCGCGTTTTCAGCCGGTACGTTTGAGTCCATACCTTTGAAAATCCAATTTACACTCGTCGGCGCAGCCGTCCTCGCATTTTCATTGGCACAGGCTCCCGGACCCGGCCGTTCTCCGCCGCTCCAAGGAATCTGGCGCCAAATAGCACGGCACATCCGAAATCCGTCACCCCTTGGCATCAAAAACGCCCTCGTCCTGTACCCGCGCTTTTCTCGCCACCGTCCCGCCTTGCTCGTCCCACTTTCCGCGCCCGATGCACTTGATGGGGCGAGGGGGAAGTGAAAGACTTGAGCGTAAATGCCGATCGAGAACAGGAGTTGTCCCATGAAGCAAAAGTTGCCGCGAAGCTACCAGTGGAAAGCCGCTGCGTCGGGGCTGCAACATACGCTGAGGCTTCCGCGCAGCAAGGGTCGTGTTGAAATCACATTCATCCCGAGAAAAAAGCGTTGGTGTTGGCGCTTTGAACTGCCGGCAAGTTGGTGGGAGGGCAACACGCCCACGGCGTTAGCGCGCTCGTTGCCGGCGGCCAAGGCAGTATGCGAGGCCATCGCCTTGGGGATCGGCGAATACGGTCCCACGGATCGCGCGCCGGGCGATTCTGCCAATCCGCCGCTGCGGCATCATCGCTGGAAGGCATTGATAAAAGACTATCTTCAACTTCGGCCAAAGTCGGGGCAATACGTGGCCTCAGTTTCACTTTCGGACCGACCGAGCCCATGTTGGCACTGGTACATCCACGACCTTCCAGAAGAATGGTTCAGCAAAGGAGCGCTATTGCCCGATGGATATGCAGTTTCCAAGGAAACTGCCAAAGCGATCTGCGAGACAATTGTACGGGGCACTATCGAATCCCAGGCCCCGGCGGAGAGGCGGCCCTTGATGCTCGGATCTTTCAAAAAGATTCCATTCAAGCATGGCGTCGGTTGGAAAACTCCAGACACATTAAAGAGCTTTGAACGGAAAATGAAATTTCGATTTCCAGCCGACTTGATCGAATCCTACGGCCGAAGCAACGGAGGAAGTTTGGACGGATGCTTCGTTTTCGATACAGCCGTCTGCAATGAGATGCGCGCGAGCAAATTCCTGGCGCTGCTTGATCTTGAACCGGAGAAAGATGACTACAACGACAGCATACTTACCGCCATCCAAAACCATCGTGCGTTGAAGAAATATGCACTAAACAAGGTGCCATTTATCCCAATCGCGGAAGTTGACGGATCACTGGCCAAAGACGAAGCGGACAATCCATACAACGTACCATCGCTTCTGGCGTTGGAACGCGAAACAAAGGCCGTGGTTCTGCTATCGGGACACAACAACCGAAAGGTGCGGCTGGCAAAATCATGGAAGTCCTTCGCCGCGATTGCCGAGGTCCAGTCTGCGGAATAATCCGTCCCCGGCCGGGTAAAATGGGACGGGAGCAGGCAATGTAGATGCCTCTTGAAGAGACGGAAGCCCGAGGAATTAAAGGGGAGAGGAATTAAAGGGGAGGCGTTACCGACGGTTGTTGAGTTCGGATTTACGTTGCTTCATCTCGTCTCGGATATTGGACGCCTCCCCCTTTGAATTTCCACGCGAGAATGAGCGCGATCTGCTGAAACGCGACATTCTTATCTCCAGAATCTTTGATGCCTTGCGCCGTCGCCTTGGCGGCCTCCAGATTGCCCAGCGACGCCTGGGCCGAAGCAATTGATATTATGGTCTGCCAGCGCGGGGCGCTAAATGAATCGCCGGAACGCGGCTCCGGCGTTTTCCTGAGTTCATCGACAGCAGCGTTCAACATCTGATCCGCGGCGGCGCGCAACGCCGCCGCGTCCGGTTGTGTCGTCGGCAGCGGAGCGGAAATCGGAGCTGCGGCCGCAGCCGCGCTAAGGAACAGGCCAACGGCAAATAACGTCAGCATGTTAATAAAGGGACATACCGACATAATTCCCTCGCCTCCGCGCCTCTTCCCGCGTGGCTGTCACCCGTCATCACTTACTTTCCCAACTTCTCACACCCTTGGGCAATTCACTTCACCGCGCCTGGCGAAAAGAACGCAACCTGCACAGTGGATGAATCATCTTCGCTGTAGTCGGTGGCAACGTATAGGCGTCCTTTCTTGAACCGGTCGGACCGGGGCAACACGAGGCCGGCGATCACTTCTCTATTTGACGAATGATCGGGCTTGCCAAGTAATTCAAGTATCGTCGAACGCGAGTGGCGAAATGTGATTCCAAAGGGAATTTCGCCGATGTATTTGCCAGCCATCAGTGCGATTTGAACGAGTTCGCCGTCGCGGCCGATATTGCATTCGACGCCCGCCCTGGGAAACGAAATGTAAGTATCACCCTCCAACTTTCGTAGTCGCGGCTTGCCCCATTGGGTGGCGAGCGGGCTGGCGAGAAGATCCGGATAGGGTCTTCCAACGAAGCCGGTCAGATCAGCCGGGGGCCGGGGAACCGTTGTGGAAGCCTTCTTTCGCCGAACGCCGCTACTACTCCCGGCGGTCTCCCGATCTGCCATCCATTTTTCCAAACTGGGATGGTTCTGTTCTACTTTCATCAGCGCCCTTACCGGATTCTTTGCCGGGCTGATGTTCAATTCATTCTTTAACCATTTGCGGAAGTGATCAAGCCCTTCGGCCGGTTCATCGGCTTCCTCAAAGTCGCCGCCAAATTCGTTTCCGCCAATGGCCAGGAGCGAAAAAAAGTCCTTCAAATTGTTTGCCAGCAGGCTGACACCCCCCTCACTGTTAAGAACGACCAGCGGCGCGTTATCAAGCGTTCGGCCATCGTACATCCAGAATCCAAAGAGGGCGCCATCGCCCTCCTGAGCAAATATGACAAAGTGCGCGGCGGCGTCTTTGTCCCCGTCGAACCAAGCCAGGGCCGACTCCGGACCGCCTTCGGAAAGTTCGAACTGACCGGAATAGCAGCCGGGATTTTTGTTCTGATATCCGAGCAGCCTGGTGAGGAGCTCTGGCACGGCGGTTTTTGCGGGGAAGTTTTTTTTGAAAGACGCCAAGGTCATGATTTACCCTTTTCAACCATCAATCAGGGCCGAGCCGCGGCGATCGGGATTCGGAAGGGGAAAATCCATCATCGGATAATAACTGGCTCCGGAAATATCACGCTCAGCTTCTCGCTTTGGAGTAGCTCAAAGGCTTTGGGGATGATCGGCTCCATACAATTCAGCATAACCTCCGCGATCAGCGTTCCAATTCCTCGATCCGCAGCAAGGGCCGAAACCGCTTCCTTTTGCGCTTCATACCAGGGGTTTCGCAGCCTCAATCGAACTTCTTCGGGACTGCGGCGCTGCATCCCTTGCGCCGCGCCAACGGAAAGTTTAGGGAGCGGCGTGGATGCAAATAGCGCCGATGAAATCAAAATTGCCACGATGTGGCCCTGCCGCGACGGAGCGGCGGCAGGCAAATACTCGACAATAATCGAGCGCAGCTTCTGGTAGGCCTGTTCGACATCCAGGGCGCCGGTGCCGAGTGCCCGCATTATGTCGAGAACCTCGGGGCGAATGGGGACTTGCGGAATGTCTTGTGTTGAGTCAATTTCTGGCATGGGAATCCTTGGTATATCGGAGCGCCTGCTGAAGCACGCGGACCGGCGGAGTTTTGAATTTCCACTGACTGATGGAGCTTATCATCAAATTCGCTCACGACGCATAGAAGCCTATGGGGAACATTCCTATATCACTCAGCGAAGCTTTCTCTTAAACGATGCACGACCCGCGAATCCGCGTTGGATACGTTTGCCCCTGGCGGTGTGATTTCAGCAATCTTGGTTGCCACTGATTTAGGAAAATGCGAGGAATCGGCTTCGCCGACGGGTGTAGCTTGGATTTACGGAGGCATGGACTCAAACGTACGCCAAGGATACGGCGGTCATCCTGCCCTTGCGTGTCGTCGCTAAAGGCTACCCGAGGTTGCCGGGGAGCAGGCGATGAAGATACCCCTTGAAAAGACCAAAGACCACCGCGGGGGCGCGGACCAATGCATGACATATGCAAGTCTCCTCGCGCGCGAAGCATCCGCAAACTAACGCCAAACCTCGTGACATGGGCCTTACAAAATCAACGTTGTCGCATTTTCAGCCGGTACGTTTGAGTCCATGCCTTCGAAAATCCAATTTACACTCGTCGGCGAAGCCGTCCGCGCATTTCCAATTGGCCCGGCGTATCTCACACACCCGCCGCTTAAGAATGTCCGGTTGGCGGGAAGGGCGTAATTTGGAGATGAATGAGCCGCGCACGAAGGG
>DASRRM010000386.1:0-45728 GCA_035695715.1 Tepidisphaeraceae bacterium | reverse complement strand
CAAATTGCCCGACTTGGCCAAGGCCGCCGTCGAAGGAACCTGCCGCACGGCACACCATGGTCAAGTGCACGGATGGCGTCTGCACATGCAACTGGAGTTGGCGACCTTCACCCCCGGGCACATGGACCTGACCAGCGCCCGCAACGCCGGCGAACAACATGAAGCCCGCGTACTCAAGGAGGCGCTAAAGACCAACTGCTGCTACGTCGGCGATTGCGCCTATAGCGACCGTGGTCTTCTCGACGCGATCGTCGCCATGCAAAGCAGTTATGTGATGCGGTTGGGTGAAAACATTGTTTTTGAGGTATTGGAGGAGCGCGAACTTTCTCAAGAAGCGTTGGATGCCGGGGTGGTGCGTGACGCCATCGTTCGCCTGGGAGGACCGGGGGCGGCGGCCATGAACCATCGCGTGCGGCTGGTGGAATTGCAGGTGACACCTCGCCGCCGCCGCACCCGCAAGGCCACCAAGGGAGGAGCGAAGATCAAGGGGAGCCGGGTGAGCGATCGCCTGCTGATGGTCACCGACATGACCGACCTGCCGGTGGAACTGGTGGCGCTGATTTATCAGCAACGCTATTCGGTGGAACTGTTCTTTCGTTTTTTCAAGCAGATCCTGGGAATGCGGCACTTGCTCAGCCAGCGGGGCAATGGGGTTGAGATTCAAGTTTACTGCGCGGTGATCGCGTGTTTGCTGATCCAGCTGCAAACCGGCAGGAAGCCGGACAAGCGGACGGTGGAGATGATGGGCTGGTTCTTTCTGGGCGTGGCCAGTGAGCAGGATGTGATCGATCACATGAATCTGCCGGACAACAAAGGCGTGAAACTGAGGATCAAGGAAGCGCTTTGGAAAAAACTCGGCTTTTAGGCCAGCGGGAATCCCCAACCGAAGGTGACCCGCCTTTGATGCTGCGCACTATTTCACCGGCTCAGGCACCCCAGCGCCGCTAACAACCTCAAGACTCGCCAATCCAAAACATCTGTTCACTCACCGCATATATATAACAACGCACGGGCCGAACGATATTACCAAATGTCCCATCGGTTTGGCGAACGGTTTTTGGCCGAACTGGCGTAAGGGGTTTGGAGACAAGGGGTTGGGAGTTTTGAAACGAAGGGCATGTCCCATTTTTGATGAAAAATCGCAAAAAATGGGACATTTCGAGACATGGGCCGGCGCAACACCGGGATGTTGCGCAAAAGTGTTGCGCTTTGGGGCGCGGGCGGGGCAGGTCACGCGGATTCGGCGTTGCGGTCCACCGGCTTCAGCGCCTCCGGCTGCGGAAGGTCCTTCAGGGAATTTAAGCCGAACAGCTCCAGGAAACGCTTGGTCGTCCCATAAAGGATCGGCCGGCCGGGCTCTTCGGCGCGGCCGGCGATTTTTACCAGGTGCTTTTCCATCAGGCTGCGGACGGTTTCGCCGCAGGCTACGCCGCGGATGGCTTCGATGTTGGCGCGGAGGATCGGCTGCTTGTAGGCGATGATCGCCAGCGTCTCCAACGCGGCCTTGGTCAGCTTGGCGTCGGCTTCGCGCTGGTGGAGCTTCTTTAATTGCTCGCCGAAGACGGGGAGGGTGAGGATTTGATACCCGCCGGCCACCTGTTCGATGCGGAAGGATCGGCCGGTCGATTCATATTGGGAGTTGAGTTCTTTAATGCCGCTGCGAATGGGCTTGGTGGAGGGAAGTTCCAGCAGCTCGGCCAATCGGCCGGCCGTCAGCGGATGATGCGTGCTTAAGAGCAACGCCTCCATCACGGCGAGGTTCACGGCGGGCTGATTGGCAGCGTCGGCGGCGTCGGATGCGCCGGCTTCCACGGTGCCGTCGGGCTGCTCGGCCGCTTCAGCGGCAAGGGCGTCTTCCGGGGCGGGCCGGTCGGCGTCGGCTGGAACATTTTGCTCTTGCATGTCTTCCAATGGCTCAAACTCATCGTCGAGACGCTCATCCAACTCGACGTCTTCATCCCTGACTAATCGCAACATGGCCAATAACCTCCGCTAATCTTCCCGATCAAATCGGCATTTTCAAGGCTGGGACTGGAAAGAAGAGGTCGGAGGGCAGAGATCGGAGGTCAGAGGTCAGAGGTCAGAGGTCAGAGATTTTAACGCCGGTTCTGAGGTACTCCGAAGAGCCGGGTCCAGTTGCGCGAAGAACCCGGCTCTTCGGAGTACCTCAGAACCGGCGTCTTCAGAATCAGCGAACAGGGTCGGCGCCTGATCTCTGATCTCTGACTTCTGACCTCTGATCTCTAATTCCCCGCTGGTCCACAATCCGCATTTCTGCCGATGTTAGCTCCTGATATATCGATCGAACGATCTTTCCCCCAAACCCGTGAGCCTGCTGACTATGGAACATTCTCCCGCCTTACTCCGTTTTGGCCGCCTGGCGGCTTTCCTTATCGCGGTGGTGCTGCTGGCATCGGCTGCCCGGGCCCAGACGGGGGCCGAGTTGATGGTTAAGCCCTGGCCCGATAAGGGAGAGATCAGCGATGGGTCGGCTGACGCGTGGATTTTCAACGCCGGGCATACCCGGCAGAGCGATCAATCGTTTCAACTGAGCGATTACGAATCGGTGGGGCGGTTTCGCGTATTGCCAGGCAATGAAATCAGCCCGCGCATCGGCTACGACTTTCTGTTGCTGGAGAATCGCACGCCCAACTCGCGCATTCCCAAACAGCTTTCCGATGACTCAGTCGCCTTTGGCACCGGGGTCGCCAAATGGGGCGATGGATGGGTGGCGGGCGTGACGCTGGGCATCGGCTATGCCGGGAGTGATGCGTTCGCCGTCGGGCGCGGGTGGTATGGGAAGGCCGACATCATCATCGCCAAGGAGATCAGCGACACCGATGCGATCGGCCTGGTGCTCGACTACGACGGCAACCGTGCCTATCTGCCGGACACGCCGTTGCCGGGGTTTGGCTACAGCCATCGGTTTGACCCGAAGCTATCGGTGGTGGTTGGGGCACCGTTTAGCTCTGTCGATTGGAAGCCGATCGACCAGGTTGACATCACGGCGTCGTATCAGCTTTTTGCCGACTTCAAGGCGTCGATCGCCTATGAGGTTCTGCCGCACATTTTCACATATGGCAGCTATGGATTCGTGCGCGATGCGTTCGAGGTTGATGGGCTGGAACATAACCGCCGGCTGTTGTTCCACCAGCAGCGTGCCGAGGTGGGCATTCGCTACGTCCCGATCGAAAACTTCACCGCCAAGGTCGGCATCGGGTACGGCTGGGAAGGCAGCTACCGCAGCGGCTGGGACTTTGACCGGACAAAGCTGGTGCAGGATGTGAGCGACGGGGCGTTGCTGCACGTGGGGTTGGAATGGAAATTCTGAACGGCGGGGATTTTTCACGGCCGGGCGCGAGGGGGGTTTTAACACGAAGGCGCGAAGGGGGACGAAGGAACGAAGAATAGGCGCAGGAAGTCGGCGTCCATGCGCAGTGACGCCGAAAGATTGTGTCGTGGAGGGGTTGCCGAACCGTATCAGAATCAGGAATGACCTCCTCAAAGATAACCTGCCGAATCTTGCTTTTCTGACAAGAGATTTCGCGCCAAGAGTGCCAAGAAAAAAACATTGTTGCTTGGAGGGAAGGTTGGTGCTTGCGCGGAAAATCTCTTCGAGTCCTTCGTCTCTTCGCGTCTTCGCGTCAAGTTTTCTCCTGGAACTTTAGCCCAGCCGGAATCGTCTCTTCGAGCCTTCGCGTCAAGTTCTTTCCTGGAACTTTAGCCCGGCTGGAATTCGGATTTGGACACGCAAGGCTTTGGCGGTATCCTTCCCCGCTTCATGGCACAAACAACCAACGCCGACCTCGCCATTGACCTGACGCATGTCGCGAAGATTTATCGCGGGAAGGTTCATGCCCTGCAGGGGATCAACATGCAGGTGCGCAAGGGGGAGATTTTCGGGCTGCTCGGGCCTAACGGGGCGGGCAAAAGCACCCTCGTCAAAATCATGATGACCGTGGTCCGCCCCACCCAGGCGCAGGGCAATATCCTTGGGCAGCCGATCGGCAATAAGCCGACCTTGGCCAAGGTCGGTTATCTGCCGGAAAACCACCGCTTTCCGCGTTATCTTACCGCCCGCCAGACGCTGGAATTCTTCGGGGCCATGTGCAAGGTCGAGCGCGGCACCGCCAAACGCCGGGCCGACGAATTGCTCGAAACCGTCCGCATGACCGACTGGGCCGACCATAAGATTTCGACGTTTTCCAAGGGGATGTTGCAGCGCATTGGCCTGGCGCAATCGCTGATGGGCGATCCGGATCTGGTATTGCTCGATGAGCCGACCGACGGCGTGGATCCCGTTGGCCGCCGGGAGATTCTCGATGCGATGGGCCGCTTGCGCGACTCGGGGAAGACGGTTTTCATCAACAGCCATGCATTGAGCGAGTTGGAATCGATCTGCGACCGGGTGGCGATTTTGGTAAAGGGACAGGTGGCCAGCCAAGGGACGATCGACGAGCTGACCATCGCCCGCCAGCGCTATGAAATCGAAGTCGCCTGGACCGACCCGGCGGCGGTGAGGCAAAAGGTGTTGGCGGGCCTGCCGAACGCAGGCTGGAAGCCGGCGATGACATCGCTCCCCCCGCCGCAAATGCGTCAGCCGCCTCCTTTGCCGGCGGGCGCGCCGGTGGGCGCGGTGCCGGCGACGCCGTTGAATTACGTTCGGCCGCCGATTGCACTTTCGCCAGGCCTATCTCAGCGCGCAATCGATAAGGGGTCGCTTCCCGATGGAAAGTGGGTCGAGCTTGACGGACCGGTGCTTCGCGTCGGCACGACCGAGCCCGCCGACATGCAGCCCATCCTCGACATGCTTCGCGGCCAGGGGCTGATTGTTCGTCGCATGCAGCCGATGCGGGTTTCGCTGGAGGATTTGTTCATCGAGGCGGTGACGGATCCGACGACCGGCGGAATAGCGTCGCCGGGCGCACAACATAAAATGAAACCTTCCGAGGGGGTTCGGCCATGAATCAATTCCTTGCACTTCTTGTCGATGGATATCGCGATCTCAATGCGCGCAAGCTGTTTTGGATCACGCTGATTATTTCGGGATTGGTCATCTGCGTGGCCGCGATTTTCGGAATCAAAGGCACTGCCATCACCTTTGCCGGGTCGCGCATGGCGGACTTCGCCCCGATGGATCCCCTGGCGTGGTATACCTGGGGATACGGCAAGATCTTCATAGGCGTCTGGCTGAATTGGGCGGCCATCGCCTTGGCGCTGATATCGACCGCGGGTCTTTTCCCGGATTTGATTTCCAGCGGTTCCATCGACCTCTACCTCTCCAAGCCCATTTCGCGGCTGCGGTTGTTTTTGTTTAAATATGTGACAGGCCTTCTTTTCGTGGCCCTGCAAGTCGCGGTTTTTTCCGCCGCCAGTTTCCTGCTGTTCGGCATCCGCGCGCATGCCTGGCGCCCGGGGATCTTCATGGCTATCCCCATCGTCGTCTGCATGTTCAGCTACTTGTTCGGTTTCTGCGTCTTGCTGGGCGTTTGGACCCGTTCGACAATCGCCGCAATACTTCTGACCGTGCTTCTCTGGTTCGGCATGTGGTTGGTGCAGTATTCCGATAGCCAGTTGCTTCAAATTAACGTGATGATTGGAATGCAAGTCGATCGCGACAAGCAGTCTCTCGCCACCACCGATGCGGAACTGCGGGAGGCGAATGGAGCCGGCTCAAGCACAACCCGCCCCGCGTCGCTGACGACAGAGCGGGATTCCACCGCGGTAGAGCTAAGCGACGTGGAAAAGACCCAGGCGCGCTTCGTCATGATCAGGAACATTGTAAAGGGAGTCAAAACCGTCATTCCCAAGACCGGCGAAACGAACGACCTGCTCGATAGATGGCTGCTAAGCGATTCCGACGCGAACGAAATCGTGGCGGCCATGACCGGAAGCCGCTCGCGCCGCCGGCAAGCGCGCGGCCAGGTGTCGAGGTCGCCCGAAGAGGACGTAACTCTTGGCGCCATCCAAGCACAGGAAATCCAACGCCACACTTCCATGTGGTACATCATCGGCACCTCCCTTCTGTGCGAAGCCGTGGTGGTTGGCTTTGCCGCGTGGATTTTTTGCCGCCGGGATTATTGAAACATGGTCAGCCTGCTCGACATCCAAAACGCCGCCACACGCATCGGCGATGTTATCTATCACAGCCCCTGCCCCTATTCCCTCTCGCTCAGCCGGCTGTGCAAGTGCGACATCTACTGCAAGCTCGATCACCTGCAGATGACCGGCTCATTCAAGGAGCGCGGGGCGCGCAATAAGCTCATGCAGCTTTCCCCCGAGCAACGCCGCAAGGGCGTTGTCGCGGCGTCGGCGGGAAATCATGCGCTGGGGTTGGCGTATCACGGGCAGGACCTTGGCGTTCCCGTCACGGTCATCATGCCGCAATGGGCGCCGCTGATTAAAGTCAGCAATTGCCGCTCGTTTGGCGCGGAAGTCATCCTCAGCGGCGACACATTCAACGATGCCCTGGGTCAGGCAAAAACGCTTGCGCAAAGCACCGGCCGAACATTTGTGCCGGGGTTTGATGATCCGGATATCATCGCCGGGCAGGGGACAATGGGCCTGGAAATTATCCACGATGTGCCGGATGTGGACGCGGTAATCGTGCCGGTCGGCGGCGGCGGATTGCTGGCGGGCGTGGGGATCGCCATCAAGGCGCTCAAGCCCTCGGTGCGGATCATCGGCGTTGAGCCCGACCATGCCGCCACCTTGGCCGCTTCGCTGAAAGCCGGTCACGTCACGCGCATCGACACGCGGCCCACGCTGGCCGACGGCCTGGCCGTCGCCGAGATCGGCGGGCAATGCTTCGACGCCATCCGAAAGGTGATGGATGATCTGGTGATCGTGGACGAGGCCCAGGTTTCGCTGGCGGTGCTGCGATTGCTCGAGATGGAAAAAATGGTAGTTGAAGGAGCCGGTGCCGTTCCGCTGGCGGCGATGATGCAGCAGTCGCTGGGGCTGGAGGGGAAAAAGGTCGTGCTCTGTCTGACCGGCGGCAATATTGACGTGACCCTCATCAGCCGAATCATCGAGCGCGGCCTTGCCGCTGACGGTCGGCTGTGCCGGGTGATCGTTCCGATCAGCGACCGACCGGGATCACTGGCAAATTTGCTGACGGTGATCGCCGGCACCGGCGCCAGCATCAAGGAAGTCAGCCACGACCGCAACTTCGGGCCGGCCGATGTGGCGATGGTGCCGGTATCGGTGGTGATGGAAACGCGCGACGCCGGCCACATCGCCGCCATCAGCGCGGCGCTGCGGGAGAAAGGATTTGAGAGCCGACTACAGTCGGAATGACCAACGCCGACTGAAGTCGGAATGACGAAATCCGCGTCTTCGCTGGCGCTCGTCCACGGCGTGAATTATTTGTATGATGAAGGCGCCTTGGGTCATTCGTCATTCGTCGTTGATTCGTTATTCGGATTTCGTCATTCGTCATTCCGACTCTAGTCGGTGTTCGTCATTCGTCATTGGCTACCGATGTCCTTTCCCACAAACCTACGCTCTTCCCTCAAACCCTCCCGTCAGGGCGCGCTCGTCGTGGCGGGGCTGCTGGTGTTCGGGCTGATTATCCTTGGCGGGTTGTACATTTCGCCCAAGGCTTATCCGCCAGGATTGCCGGCGGGAGTCCCGCGGGGCGCGGCGGCGCGCACGCTTCGTCTGGTCGCATACGACCTGGACCGGCAGCAGCCGACGACCGATCCGATGATGGCGGAGATCGCCAAAATGAAGCCGGATTATTTGCTGTTGCAGGGTGTCAACGAGGACGATTCGATCGAGATAGCCGAGTCGCTGGGAATGCAGCAATCATTTCATCCGCAGCTATATCAGCGGTCAGAGCGCCTGGCGGGGAAAAAGGGAATATGGGGAAATCTCATCCTCTCCCGGCAATCGTTGTACGAAGGCGCGCCGCTGGGCGGGAAGCGCGGCGGATTCGGCGGATGGGCGGTTTCGGTCGTCGACAACCACGCGTTCTTCGTTGCCAACCTGCACCTTTCGCCTGGGGATAATGCGCAGAAAGAGGCGGCCGAGTTCCAGAATATCTGGAAGGCGGCCGGGTCGCCGCCGATGGTGGTGGCCGTGCTTCCTTCCGACGCAAAGCCACCGGTGGCGGCGCTGAAGTTTTTAACGCCCGCCGCAGGATCGAACGGCGAATGGCTCTACGTCACGAAGGACTGGACCATCGCCGACAGCGGCACGATTTCCACCTCGGGAAAGGGCCTGGTTCCGCGCTGGATCGATATTATCAAGGCGGGATTGCCGGCCACGACGGAACCGGCGAAATGGAAATGACTTGCTTGGCGAGAAACTTTCGTCATTATTTGTTGGACGGGGAAGAACGTGAGAACCCGCTATGGTTTTATGCGACCGATGCCACGTCAGATATGCGGTTCCCAAGGGAAAGTTTTGCCGCGACTGCCGGAAGATCGTCATCAGTGAAATGAAGGAGCGAGGTTACCTCAGCCCGGCGCCTCGACAAGTGGATCGGCGAACGCCGGACCAGAAAGAGGTCGTGCGGGATACGAAATTCGGGAGCGGCGGCTAGAGTCGCCTTCGGGTCGGCAAGTGCATATTGGCTTCGTCTCCTAACCCCGTTCCGCCCTCCGATCACATAAACGGCAGAACGTCCGGCGACACCAGGTCCAGCGAATCGCGGCTGTAGCTTTCGGCCGCCCGGTCCACCGCCTTCATCATGTTCGCAAAGACATCCGGATGCTTGTAACTGGGGGCGGCACGCATCATTCCCAATAACTGCCGGCGATAGTTCTGCAAATTCATCTGCACCGGCATTTTGAAATCCTGGGCCACCGCCGAGATTTTCCGCGACAATGCATCCAGATCCCCCTTGTGCGACTTGATCAGCAGGTCGTAGAAGAACGCGCCATGGCTTGCTTCATCAGCGCCCATGCGCGTCAGAATCGTTTTAAGCAACGGCTCGTTGATATCGCGGGCCAACGCCTGGTAATAGAGATGCGTCGCCTTCTCCTGAAGCGCCAGGTAAATGAATCCCTCGATGAGCTGCTTGTTGTGATCGTAGGGGAAGTTGTAGGCACTATTTCGTTCCCGAATCATTTCCGCTTGCAGGTCCTCGGCTTTGAATAAGCCGGTCTTTTGCAGGTACATCTCCAGCACATGGGCATGGCGGTCTTCCTCGGCCACCCAGCGGAAGGTGAAATGCAAAACCTGCCGATTGATGATCTGCTGATCGTCCGGCATGTCGGGGTCGGTCATAATTCGCAGATACTCCGACAGATAGCCGGGCAGATGGTCTTCGACAAACAGCACGGTCTTTACCGCGCCGATCTGCACTTCACTAAGCCGATCGGGCCGGGCAAGGGCGACCACGTTCTCGTGGTCCATCAAATCGTACGGCGACCACCCCATCCGGTCGGCCCGGCGGTGATAGCTGTAAAGAACATCGTCCAACACGGACGGATCGGGAAAAACGGGTGGGGAAAGCGGCTTATCAACAATCAAGCTATCTGGCATGTTCTCCGGTCTGGCCCGGATGGGCGTAAAGCCGAAGGGTAAGCAAAAGGTTGGGAATATCGAGCGTGGGTGCGAGCCTGCTCTTCGGGAACGATATTGTACGGCAAAGACACCCCATTTTACAAGGTTTCGGCGGGAAATATTCTCCGAAAAACCCTAGGCATCAGGTCGGAATAGGTGAGCTTGCTGGGACATGCTTCTGAATGCATTCGACCAGTTGTGCGCTGGAAAACTCGCCTTTTTCAAGACATTCTTTCACGCCGAGCGTCTGCGCCTTCATATGGCAGCCACGATCTTTCACGCCTGTTAACATGATGACCGGCAAGTCCTTCCATTTTGGAAATCGGCGGATGCCTGCAAGAAATGTCAGCCCGTCGACCTCGGGCATCATCTGATCCAGCAGCACAAGATCGGGCTTGTGCTGTTTCAGCCGAACCAGCCCTTCTGCGCCATTGCGTGCGGTATCGGTCTCAAACCCCTCGCGCTGCAGCAGCCTCGACATGGACTCGCGGCTCACCGGCGCATCTTCAACGATCAATATTCGACTCAAAATAACCTCCCGTAGGTTGCCCGAAATGGGATGCCTGGGAGGGAGCAAATGGTGGGCCAGAGGTCATTTGCAACTCACTCGGATTTGCCGCGCGATGTCTCATGCAGCATTTCCCCACGTGCCAGCACCGGCGCCGCATCCTGCGGGATTTTGTCGCCGGCGGCGGCCAGCATCTGCACGCACGTCTTCCGCACCGCGGCAACATTCATATACCGGCCCGGGCAATCTGTGCTCTTGCAGTCGCGATGGCCTACCACATGATCAGCCGGGATGTGGTAGGTCTTCATCATGTACGACACCAGCTTGCTCAGCGACTTAAGCTGTGCCTCGGTTGGGTGAGTGACGTCAAAGTTGCCAACCAGGCAGATGCCGATGCCATGTTCGTTGAACTGGTTGTCCGGCGTTTTGGTATGCGCGCCCCACTTCTGTTTGGGCCAGCGGGAGCCAACTTCGATCTGCCCGTCTTTGGTGTCGGTCCCGTTGCCGATGACGAAATGGTAGCCGAGTTCATCCCATCCCTTGGCTCTGTGCATTTTGTCGAAGGCGGCGGCGCCGCCGGTCGAGGTGGCGCTGTGATGGATGACGATCCAGGTCCAGGAGTTGGCCTTGGCTCGTGGGATCCACTCGGCGGGCACCGAATCGTGCCCTTTGTGCGCCGGGCTCGTCGGAATCACCGCATGCCGCTGCGGCTGGGCGACGAGGGTCGGCGAAGCCGCCGGGATTGGCGTCATCGCGAAGAGTCCGTCCTGGTCGTGAAACGTGGGCCCGCTGAAATTCGGCGCGGGCATCGAATCAACGACGACGCTCTGGCCGGATTGCGCCTGGCAGCCGACGAGGAGGAACAAACCAGTAAGAACGAGAGAAAAATACGATTTAGCCATCCTTGGCCCCAATCGAAAAAAAGAGTGATTCGCCGGCAACTTTGCGTTTGCCGTTGGCCAGCCATGGCCCTGCGAGCAGAACGCGGCCCCAAGTCGGAAGTTCGAAAAATCCTGGAGCAGTCCGGGAAGGAACATAAGAGTTGTATCGGACACCAACTGGTATTTCCAGTAGAACAGGCGGCGAAAACGGTGAAATTGCGAAAGATATCCACGAAGGCCAGACCAGTGGGCATATCTAAAATGCGAAAAGAGAATCCACGAAGAACACGAATGAACACGAACAGGATCGAATCAAAAACCGCCGGCCCTGCCTTATCCAGCGTGCTCAAACAAGTCACCGCGACGCCGAATTTTCCCCTTCGTGTCCATTCGTGTTCTTCGTGGATCGTCCTCCAACGATCTTCCGTGAATGACTCCCGCCTCGTCGCCTATCCTCAGTTCCGCGCCGGTTCAAGCAGCACCGGATTGGCTTCCCACTGCACCACGGCGGCAGGCTGATTGGAGCGGTCGGCGGGATAGGGGTTGAGAAAGAGCTGGTCGCTTTTGACATTGGCGCGCTGGCCGGAATACGGGCCGGATTCGATTTGAATGGTGACAACCACCCCGCCGCTTTCGCAGGTGTTGCCGGACAGTTGAACGGGGCGGATGAGCGTGCCGGTGGTCAGGACCGAGCCGGGGGCGGCGGTTGTGGCGCGGGCCGACCCGGGCGTGACCGTGCCGATCGGATTCTCTTCGCCATAGTAAAGATGCATGGGCTGTTTGGTGACGAACAGATGATCGCGCACGGCGGCGAATTTCGAATCATCGTCAATATCATTGTGACAGGCGCAGCCGGCCGACAGCAGCGCCGCCAGCAGGAGATACGAGGCTTGCTTTGGGATCATGGCAACTCCGTTTCCGCTCGTGATAGACAGCGGACCGGTTGTAACGCGTTTCCGCCGGCCGGCCTACTGTGAAAAAGGGCACGACGGAATGCTTGACGCGAAGGCGCGAAGAAGACGAAGTAGTGACAACGCACGTTGGCGCTCTTGGGCAGGAAGAGCCGCGCACGGAGGGTACTCCCGAAGTAAGCGGACTTCTTCGTCCAATACCGCTTACTTCGGGAGTACCCTTCGTGCGCGGCTCCTTTTGCACACATGATTTACAAAACGAAAAAAAGAGAGTTTTCGTACGCGCGGCGCGCATCAGTCGCACCACGCCTCCGTGCTTCCGTGCCTCCGTGGTTATTCTTCTTTTGTTTTGCGGGATTCCATTGAAGCCTTTGGTCAGTTTCGACGAGGTTCGCGGAACTGTGTTTCGAGCGAGAAGGAGGTTTGACCACGGATTACACAGATGCACACGGATGGGAATGCTCGCTGATTTCCTTCCTATCCGTGTCATCCGTGAGATCCGTGGTCAAACCTCTGTGCGTGTCCGGGACAGGGATGTGAGGTTGGGGCGAGTGTGGTTCGTGACGTTCACCCCGCCATCAGCCACCGATGGCATCCACAACAAGCACGGACTATACTTATGAACCATTTTTCGGCGGGTCATTTCCCCCGAAACTTAGTTGAATTCCGACGAATCTTTACCCAGGAGCGAACGATGCCCGGCATGACCATCACCGAGAAAATACTTGCCAAGCATTCCGGCAAGACCCGCGTTACCCCCGGCGAAAATGTCTGGGTCAACGTGGATATTCTCATGACCCACGATGTCTGCGGGCCGGGAACCATCGGCATCTTCCACGAAAAATTCGGCCGCAACGCGAAAGTCTGGGATAAAGACCGCGTCGTCGTCATTCCCGATCATTACATCTTCACGGCTGATGAAAAGTGCCATCGCAATGTGCAGATCCTGCGCGACTTCGTGAAGGAACAGGGCCTGAAATATTATTACGACCCGGAGTTCGTGAAGAACGAGCCGGGCATGCCCAATCCCTATCGCGATCCCAATAAGACCAATTACAAGGGCGTATGCCATAAGGCGCTGCCGGAGGAAGGCCACGTTCGGCCTGGCGAAATATTGCTCGGAACCGACAGCCATACCTGCACCGCTGGCGCGTTCGGCCAATTCGCCACCGGCGTCGGCAATACCGACGCGGCGTTCGTATTGGGCACCGGCAAGACCTGGCTGAAAGTGCCGCCGACGCAGCGGTTCACGTTTCACGGGCAGATTCCGCCGTACCTCACGGCCAAGGATCTGATATTGGCCGTCATCGGCGAGATTGGTGTGGATGGGGCGACGTATCGCTCGATGTATTTCGCCGGCGAGGGAATCCAATCCCTCACCCTCGAAGACCGCATGACGCTGACCAACATGGCCATCGAAGCCGGGGGAAAGAACGGCGTCTGCGACGTCGACGAAAAGACGCTGGCGTATGTGCGCAATCGATCCAACGTGCCGACATGGGATGTGGTGACCGAAGACCCGGACGCGGCATATCAGTTCCAGGCCGAGTGGGATTTGGCGACCATGGAGCCGATGGTGGCCAAGCCGCATTCGCCGGACAATCGCGACACGGCCTACAACTGCCGCGACGTGAAGCTTGACCGCTGCTACATCGGTTCATGCACCGGCGGAAAGATCACCGACATGATCTTCGCCGCCAATATTCTCAAGGGAAACCGCGTGAAAGTGCAGACGTTCGTGGTGCCGGGGAGCACCGAAGTTCACAGCGACATGAAGCGGCTGAACCTTCGCGGCGTGGAAAAAGGCCCCAACGAAAAGAGCATCGAAGACATCCTGATGGACGCCGGCTGCACCATGGGCCCCAGCGGCTGCGGCGCATGCCTCGGCGGCCCGGTCGACACCTTCGGCCGATTGCAAACGACGGAGGTGTGCATCAGCACCACCAACCGCAACTTCCCCGGCCGCATGGGCAGCACCAAGAGCGCGGTGTATCTGGCGTCGCCGTTAACGGTGGCGGCGAGCGCGCTGACGGGGCATGTGACGGATCCGCGGGAATATATTTCCTCGCCGATCGAGACGGGGATGGCGGGGGTGGAGTAGAAAGTGGGCGGCGGCAGACGTGACCTTCGATTTCTTGCAAATGATTACGAGATTCAAGAGATGAGGTTTTTATGAGCACCGCAATCGCACCCCAGGCGCCTATTGCCAATTGGCAGCAGGTTCGTGATGAATGGGTCGCGGAGGTCGAACGGATGGCGGACGATATTGAACGATGGGCTAAGGAGAACGATTGGGATACCAAACGCGAAACCAAGGAGAACGTCGAATACGAAATCGGCGGCTACGAGGTTCCGATGGTCCGAATACATACGATGCAGGGGCGTGCCTACATCGACCCGACGGGGCGCTTCGTCGGGGGGGCAACCGGGCGCATGGAGATTGTCGCCACGCCCTCATTTTTTCAGGTGGTTCTCTGCAAGATCGACGGGGAGTGGCGATTTCTCTCCGAGGACACAATGGAAGATTTGAACCAGTCGTGGTCGCGTGAAGGCTTCACCAGGATCATAACTGACCTGCTTAAAAGGCGATGAAGAAGCGCGACTTTCGGATAGGCCGGGTGAACAACGTCGTGCGCGAGCATCGCACCGCGCTTGTCGCGATCGAGATACTTGATCGGCAACTCAAATTAAACCCTTCGCTGATGGCGAGCCACGATTTGTCTCCGTCGGATTTTGTTCGCTTTCGCGACAATCTTGAGGGGACTTATTTCATACGTGTCTTCGCTGAGTTTGAATCGGCTTTCCGGGATGTGTGGAACTCGACCGGGCGCGGAACCGAGCCGCGCACGGCCGACCTTCTTGATGCTCTGACTTCCCGTAGGACCATTTCATCGCTTGTTCTTCAGAATGCTCACCGTGTCCGTAAATACCGCAATGGGCTCGTTCACCAGGACTCGGCCGATGCCGAAGCGATATCATTCGCCGAGGCGGCCCGGGATCTGCTCCGATTTCTTGCTTACATGCCCGCGAATTGGTGAGGCTCGGCAACGCCATTGACGCTAACGACAGATCGCGTTGACCGCGCCGCGTCATTGGGCATGCGGCATTAGCTTCACCGCCACATCCATCGTCTTCCCATCACGCCAGATGGCTAACTTCACAGTATCCCCGGCGACGTGGTTGTTCAGGGCGGCATGCAGGTCGATTGCGCTATGAACCGGTTTGCCGTCGACGGCGGTGATGATGTCGCCGAGATTAAAGTGGCCGTTGGAACGCGTTGTACCGTGGATTCCGGCGGCGGCGGCGGGCGAGCCGCTCTGCACGCTTCGGACCAGGACCCCCTGCACACCCAGTTGCTGCGCAATGCGCTCGCTCATGCTGTCATCCAGCGCAACGCCCAACCGCGGGCGCACGATTTTTCCGTTAAGGATCAATTCCGGCACGATCCGGTTGACCGTGTCCACCGGAATCGCAAATCCAATCCCCGCGCTGCTGCCCGACTGGCTTACGATGGCGGCGTTCATGCCGATCAATCTTCCATCACTGTCGAGCAATGGGCCGCCGGAATTGCCCGGGTTGATCGGCGCATCCGTTTGAATGACATTGTCGATCGGGACGCCGCTGGGGCTGGTGATCGATCGGCCCAGCGCCGAGATGATGCCGGAGGTCAGCGTCTGGTCCAGGCCAAACGGATCGCCGATGGCGAGCACTTTTTGCCCCACCTGCAGATCGTGGCTGCTGCCGATCCGGATTTTCTGCAGCTTATCCTTCGGCACATGAATGCGCAAAACGGCGATGTCGTAATCGGGCGCTGCGCCGACCAGATCGGCCGGGTAGCTGCTGTGATCCCACAGGGTGACGCTGGCCGACGAGGCCCCGCGCACCACGTGAAAGTTGGTGACCACGTTCCCCGCATCATCCCACAGCCAGCCCGAGCCGGTGCCCTGGGGAACCTCCTGGGTATCGCCGGTCAGCTCGTCGCGGTCTTCGGTCAGGGTGGTGATGAAAACAACCGAGGGGATGGATCGCTTGAAGATGTCGATGTTCGACTTTTCATCAGCACCCAGCTCGCCGCGCGGCGAGACAGCGCGCGGCTGCGCCTCGGGCTTTCCGTAGGAAAACCAGCGCGACAGAAAAAACCCCGCCGCCCCCGCCAAAACGATCAGCAGCACGATATGCCGAAGCCCCGGCCCCGCCGGGACCGGCCGCCGCGGCGGCTGTATCGGATAATCGGAATACTGAAATGGCGTGGTCATGATCGAATCGCGATTGCCATCAGCGGCGTGGTCGCGCTGCCACCATATATAATTTGCCCGGCGCATGCCACGTCCAAAACATCGCACCTTTGCTTGCGGCGGGACAGATTCGGGGAAAAATAGGCTGCGACAATTCATTGACAATCTTTTTCTATCTGCGTCAGTTATAATCAGGAAATGGAAAAGCCCGACGACGAATTTCCGCCCTTAAGCCCGGCCGATTTTCCGGATTTTCCACCGACCGATGAAACGGGCGATGTGGATTTAAGTCTGACCAGACGCAACTTGCGCATGAGCGTCGCGGAGCGCCTGGATCAGCATTATCGCGCACTTGAACTGGTCCGAATTCTGCAAAGCGCGAGGAAGAAGAAGCATGGATCCGATGAGGCTTATCCTCAAGCGACTTAACGACCATGGCGTTGAGTACGTTCTCGTCGGAGGATTGGCCGCGGTCGTCCATGGCTCGTCGCTGGTTACATATGACGTGGATGTATGCGTTTCTTTTAGGGAACCTAATCTCTCAAAAATCTTCGACACACTGCGTGAGATCAATCCCCGGATCAGAATGCGTCCCGATAAAATGCGCCTTCCGGATGATCCGGCACGATTCACTTCGCTTAAAAATCTCTACCTCGACACCGATCTGGGATCGATCGATTTCCTCGGAGAATTGACCGGAGTCGGAGGGTTTGAAGAGGTGATGAAGCATAGCAAGGTTACCGATTTCGGCGCCTTTGAGTGTCGCGTGCTCGATCTCGAGACACTCATAATCGCCAAACGGGCTGCCGGCCGCCCGAAGGACATCCGCGCATTGCCGGAGCTTGAAGCTTTGAAAAGAGACCTGACACTTTTCGATCCCGATCAAGAGTAAGAGGGGGTCAACAAATGGCGAACGCCATGACGCACGGGGCACCAGGGAAACAATATCTCCGTAGCGCTTTCCTCTTCCTTGGCGTTCTTCTCTTGGCGTCCTCGGCGTCTTGGCGTTCATTTATCTTGTTGATTTCGATCGCCCCGAAATCGACAATGCTCCTTTCGCCTGATCTCCTCCTTCGGAGCACCTCGTGAATCAATCCCTTTGGCTCACTCGCGCTTTGGCCTTCGCCGCGATTTTTTTGCTCGCGCAGTGGAACAACTCCGCATCGGCGATCGAACTCGTCCGCGATGGAAAGCCGCTCGCCTCGATCGTCATCCCGGAAAAACCGTTGCCCGTCGAGTCATACGCGGCTGACGAATTGCAATATCACATCGAAGCCGCCACCGGCGCGAAATTGCCAATCGTCAATGAAGGACAACCCGATGCGCTCTCTGCCCATGTGTGCCTCGGCAGCGGGAAGTCAGCCTCGGCCGAGAAAATCGATCCCTCGGCCCTGCCGGGAAACAGCTACATCATCAAAACCGCCGGCGCGAATCTTTACATCGCCGGCAGCGATACCCGCGGCGATCCGCTCTCGCTCGACACGCGGGCCGGAACGTTGTTCGGCGTGTATGACGTGCTGGAAAACCAGATGCACGTCCGCTGGCTTTGGCCGGGCAAATTGGGGGAAGTCATTCCCAAATCGATGAACCTCAGCCTCGCGCCGCCCGACGCAAAAATCGAGCCGCTGCTTTGGTTCAAGGAATGGCGGCATGGGAAAAATACCGGCGAGGATGTCTGGCTGCGACGGCAGCGCTTTGGCCGCACCCTGCGGCCGGGATACGGCCATTCCTTCGGCAAATATTGGGAACGTTTTGGAAAAACCCATCCGGAGTATTTCGCCATGCTGCCCGATGGCACCCGGCGGCTCGATCCGACATCCGATGGGCCGGAATATGAGCACATGTGCGTTTCGGAGCCGGGGCTGGTGAAGCAGATCATCGCGGATTGGAAAGCCAAAGGCTCGCCGCGGTTTATCAATGTCTGCGAAAACGACGGATGGGCCGGCTGCGCCTGCGAGCGATGCCTGAGCTGGGACCAGCCGGATCGGGATAATCCTGTCCCCTTTAACATGCGCCTCGAGGCAGCAAGGAAAGTCTTCGACCGCCGGGGCGATTGGCAACTGCAACTCGGCTCGCTGTCCGACCGCTACGCCCGCTTCTGGCAGGCGGTGGCCGACGAAGCGAAGAAGACCCGCCCCGACGTCACGGTCATCAGCTACGTCTATGACAATTATCGCAAGCCGCCGGTGAAGGCCACGCTCAGCCCTAATGTCCTGTGCGGCGTGGTTCCCAATGCGACGTTCCCCTACAGCCGCGTCGAATCCGACCTGTTTCGCGCCGAATGGGCCGGCTGGCAGAAGACCGGCTGCGTGCTTTTTCTTCGGCCCAATTACACCTCGCAAGCCCCGAATTTCCCGGCCTTTTACGCGCGCACGCTCGGCGAAGATCTGAAGTTCGCCATGGCTCATGGCGTGAAAGGAATGGACTTCGATTCGCTCGACAGCCAGTACGCCGCCCAGGGTCCGACGCTCTACACGCTGGCCAATGTCCTGAATCATCCCGACGCCGACGTGAATGTCGTGCTGGACGATTTCTATTCCGCGTTCGGCCCGGCCAAACCTTCGGTTAAGGCCTATTTCGAGCTGTGGGAATCGATCTATCCCAAAGACACGATGGAGGAATTCGCAAAGAAGCTTCACGCCAAACGCAAGTATGGAGCCGGGACTTACGGCCCATTTTACGTCGTGGCCGGCGAAGTCTTCACGCCCGATGCCATGACAAAAGCCGACGCCCTCTTGCAAACCGCCCGCGCCCAGGCCGCGGCCGATCCGCTTGCGCTGGCGCGCGTGGAATGGCTCGGCAAAGGATTGAAGCATGCCGAGCTGATATTAGCCACGCAACGCGCTTACGAACAAGGCGTGGATAGCGGCGACAAAGCGGCGCTGAAGAAGGCATACGCGGAATTAAAGGCATTTCGCGCCGAGAACGCCGACTATGACGCCGCGAATTTCGCGGGGATTTCGGCTCATAATGAGAAGGTGTGGAAAGGCGCCGACTAGGGAAATCTTACGACGGCGTCCCCTTTGTTTCTCGCAGCGCCAAGCCGGGCGCGGTATTCTGGGGGACGATGCATGCCATTTTTGCTTCCCTCGGCACCGACGGCGATATTTTTCCCTACCTCGCGCTGGGCGTTGTTCTGCGACGGCGCGGGCATCGGGTCACTGCCGTGTTCAGCGAGGAATATCGCAGCCGGACGGTGGGGCTTGGCCTGGAGTTTCGGGCGCTGGTGAGTGCGGAGGAAAACCGCGAGCTTTTCGACAACCCGGATTTTTGGCATCCGCTCAAAGGGGGAAAAATCGGGGCCGACTGGGGCGTGTCGAAAATCCCCGCCACTCATGCCACGCTTATGGAACTGGTGAGCCAGGGCGATGCGGTGCTGATCGTCAACCCGGCGATCCTTGCGGCGCGGGTGATACAAGACCATCTCGGAACGCCGACGGCGACGATGGTGTTGCAGCCGTGGATGCTGCCGAGCATTGAGGTTCCGCCGATCATGCCGGCGGGATTGACGATGCCGGCCTGGGCGCCGTGGCCGATGAAATGGCTCTATTTTCAAATGCTGGAAACGGTGGGATATGTGCTGCTCGGCCGGCAGTTGAACGCGTTTCGAGCGGCGTTGGGGTTGCCGCGCGTGTGGCGGGTGTTTAAGTGGTGGCTTTCGCCGGAACTGGTGATCGGGATGTTTCCGGAATGGTTCGGGAAGCCGGAAAAGGATTGGCCGCCGCACACCACGCTTGCCGGCTTCTCGCGGTTTGACGGGCAGGAAAACGCCGAGCTATCGGCGGATGTCGCGGCATTTTGCAAGGCAGGCGCAGCGCCATTGGTGGTGACAGCCGGCACGGGGATGATGCACGCCGCGGGGCTTTTTCATGCCGCCGCCGACGCGTGCCGACGGCTGGGGATGCGCGCCATTTTTCTGACCCGCCACACGAGTCAACTGCCCAACCCCCTGCCGCCGACCATCCTCCAGGCGGCGTACGCTCCATTTTCCAGGCTGTTTCCGCTTTGTGCGGCGGTGGTGCATCACGGCGGCGTGGGAACCGCCGCCGCCGCGCTGGCGGCCGGCGTTCCGCAGCTTGTTTTGCCGCAGGCGTTCGACCAATTCGACAACGCCGTCCGGTTGAAACGGCTTGGCGTTGCCCGATATCTCAGTGTGCGTAATCGCCGCGGCATCCTGATGGCGCGGGAGTTGAGATTCCTGCTGCGCGCGGGCGTGAAGGCGCGATGCGCCACTTTGGCGACAAAGGCGGCGGGCGGCAGCGGCCTGGAAATCGCGGCTAATCTGGTCGAGAGATTGGTTCAGCAGCGGATTGCTTAGCGAAAGGGGTGTGGCCGTCTTTTGTGGCACGGTCATTCGTGACACGGGCGTCCCGCCGGCGTCCCGCCCGTGCTTGGTGCTATTTACGCCGAAAGCTTAAAGCACGGCCGAGACGGCCGTGTCACGACCGTGCCAAAAAAGGCCGCCACACCCGCGAAAGCGGCATTGCCTTTCGCGGCAACGTTGCGGCTGCAGTCCACGTAATATCGATTGAGAAGTGGGAGCCCAATTGTTCATAGGCTCGACGGCTCGTACTTCCCGCATGACAAGCTCCGATACTCCGCCTCACTAATCAAGGATTCTTCATGTGGCTAACCGCGTTGGCGATTCTTTCATCGGCGTTTGTATCTTCGCCGCAAGCCAAATGGGTCGTGCTTCCGCCGACCGATGCGCGCACTTCGCTTCCATCGCAGATTCCCGCCGATGCCAAAGTCATCGCTCCCGGAGATAAATGGCAGGATGACAATCATTTCCACTGGGTCATTGGCGATCTTCAAGTTCCCGAGCAAATTGACGGCAAGCCTGTGGCGGGGCATCCCGTGGGATTGCGATTTAACTGCGGGGATGGCGGCGAGGTCTGGCTCGGCGGGAAACTTCAAGCGCGATATGACAATGATCGGCCGGCCTTGGTTCTGATTTCGCCCAGCGCCCATCCCGGCGACGCGGTGCGCCTGGCGGCCCAGGTGTACGCCAAGGTGCAGGGGGGCGATCATTTTTCCGAGGCAGCCTGGGTGCTGATTGATGAGCCGCGGGCGGTGGGCGCGCTGACGCTGACTCTTGACGGCGCGCATCCCGGCGAAAAGGTGCCGGATGGAATCATCGGCCTGAGCCAGGGCGGCGGCATGAGCGACTACGACGCCGCCACAGCCAAAAAACTAAAAGAAGGCGGCTTTAAGTGGTTTCGCATGGACAATGTCCTGACGCCGATTGTGAAGCGCGATGCCGCGGGAAAATTGACGTATGACTGGACGGACCTGGATCGGCGGGTGGATTTCATTCACTCGATCGGCGCTGACGCGATCTTCGCGGCGTCGTATATGCCGCAGCCGTTTGACGCGATCCCCGATAACGAACGCCACAGCGCGCCCGCCGACTACAACGAGTGGGAGGAGCTTTGCAATCTTGCGGCACGGCGATGTGCAGATCGCGGAAAACCCGTCGCGTTTTGGGAAGTTTGGAATGAGGTCAACGCCGGCTGGCTAAAGCCCGGACCCAAAGATACCGGGGCCGAGCCTTACGCGGGCATCTATCGCGAGGCGATCGGAAAGCAGCCCAAGGACGCCGACACTGTGCGGCGATTTGAGGCGTATTGCAAACTGTATCGCGCCACGGCTTTGGGTGTTCGCAAAGGCGATCCAGCCGCAAAGGTTGGCGGGCCGGTATTGGCAAGCGGGCCGTTTGATGATGACTCCAAAGGCCCCGGGGTTAACGGGCGGGGTTTTGCGCGGGGGCTGATGCTTTTTTGTGCCCGCGAAAAGCTGCCGCTCGATTTTGTGAGCTGGCATGAATACTTCCAGCCGGCAGACAAGATCGCGCTCGAGGTGAAGGAAATGCGCCGCGATTTGAGCGACCTGCCCCAATTCCCGGACGCCGGCAAACAGATGATCCTGAGCGAATGGAATGAGGCATGGTGGCCCGACCGGCCGCACGACAGCGAAATTGGCGCGGCCTGGTGTGCCGACTGCGTCACGCGATGCTTCATCCCCGAAGGACTGCGGCGGCCCTGCCTCTTCTACGTCAAGCAAGGCGATGATGGCTTTCGCGGCGATTGGAGCATCCTCATGAAAGACAACGTTCCCAAGGCGACGTACAACATGGCTAAAGTGTTCAACGGGCTTAAGGGGCAGTGGATCGAGGTAAAGGGTACCGACGATGAAGTCTCTGCTGTGGCCGCGTGGAATGCTCCGGAAAAGTGTTTGCGGTTAATCGTGGTCAATTTCAAAGACCGGTACAATCTGCGCCGCTCGGTGCATATCGCGCACAAGGGTTTGCCGGCCGAACTCGAAGGCGGCGCCTGGCGTCGCTGGACAATCGACGCAACCCACAGCAACGTCTGGAATGACCGCTCGCACGCCGAATTGGAGCAGACCGGCTCGGGAGCTATTGGGACGGCCGACCTGGATGAGACATTGGAACCCAATTCCGTAACGCTCTATGAATTTGAAGCACGTCGATGAAAAGAGGATGACCACGGAGGCACGGAAGCACGGAGGTGTGGTTCGACTGATGCGCGCCCTCGCATATGAAACCTCTCTCTCTTTTTTCTTCTCTTGTCATTCGCGCACATGCGTTGAATGTCGATTGCATCCGTGCTTCCGTGCCTCCGTGGTTATAATTCTTTTCGCGAAAGCAAGAAATCGCGAGATATGCTTGAAGACCTGGGTTCCCTGGGGGGTGTGGCCGTCTTTTTTGGCACTGTCGTGACACGGCCGTCTCGGCCGTGCCTCATGCTTTTGGCCTAAATAGCACCAAGCACGGGCGGGACGCCCGTGTCACGAATGACCGTGCCAAAAAGACGGCCACACCCTTCCCTGGGCGGTTCCCGTTTCTCGCCTTGTGACCCTTACCGCCCCCGACTATAGTTCTGCGTTCGGCCCTTTAGGAGGCGAATGGCTCCCCTGATTGTTGAAAACGTCTCGAAGAAGTTTCGCCAGGGCGACCGTGCCGTCACGGCGCTCAATGGCATCGACCTTCAGGTCGCGCAGGGTCAGTTTCTGGCTATCATGGGCGCCAGCGGCTCGGGGAAAAGCACACTGCTCTACCTGATGGCCGGCCTGGCCATGGCCGACGGCGGGCGCGTACTGGTCAACGGAACCGATCTGAGCACCTTTAACGATCGGGAGTTGACCCTTTTTCGCCGGCGGCAGATCGGGCTGGTTTTCCAGTCGTTCAATCTCATTCCCACGCTTACCGCCCAGGAAAACGTGGCCCTGCCGCTCATGCTGGAGGGAAAGAACGGCGCTCAAAGCGCCCGCAAGATTGATGATTTACTCGCCAGCCTGGGAATGGCCCATCGCCGCGAACATCGCCCCGACGCCATGAGCGGCGGCGAGCAGCAGCGCATCGCCATCGGCCGGGCGCTGGTGTCCGATCCGGCGGTCATCCTGGCCGATGAACCGACCGGCAATCTCGATTCCACCAACAGCAAAAGCGTCTGCGAACTGCTGCGCGATCTGTCGGTCATTCACGGAAAAACCATCGTCATGGTGACGCATGAGCCATCCGTGGCGGCGTACGCGCAGGAAGTGGCCGTCCTCAAAGACGGGAAGCTGATCGACCGCTTCGCCACCGAAGCGGTTGACGGCACCCAAGCGCTGGCAGCGAGATATCAAGAGTGCCTCCGATAGTTTTTGTCAGTTGTCAGTTGTCAGTTGTTTGTCGTTGGTTGCGATGCTTTAACCGTCTTCCCTAGAGCGTTTTTCAGGTTGATGGACCGGGCAATCGTCATCCTGAGGTACTCCGAAGGATCTGGCTCGCCTTCGCGTAAAGGCAAGATCCTTCGGAGTACCTCAGGATGACGGTCGCGCAAACGCTCCACCAATCTGAAAAGTGCTATAAGAACAAACAACTAACGGCCAGCAACTGACCACTGACAACCAACAACTGACAACTGACAACTGACAACTGACCACTGACAACCCCAAATGTTCATCCGCAAAATCGCCTACTCCAATCTCGCACTGCGGAAATCGCGGGCAGCGCTCACCATCGCGGCGGTGGCGCTCTCGGTCAGTCTCGTCGTTGCCGTCACCAGCGGATACGCCTCGTTGTTTGAGGCGGCATACAGCTATCTCGTGCAGTACATGGGATCGACCGATGCACAGGTCAGCCGCAAGGATGACCCGATCGGCGTTCCCGCCGAGTTGATCGACGCCCTTCGCCACGACCCGGCCGTTCGCCACGTCGATGAACGCCTCAACGGCAGCGCTTACATTCCGATTGAAAAGATCAAGCAAGATCCCAAAGAGCCGCCCCCGGCAAAGCAAAATGATTCCAAGCGCATCCAACTGGTTGGCATCGACCGGCCGGGCGATCATCGCGTCGACCAGCTCAAGCTCGAAGGGGGCAAGTGGTTCAACACTAGCACCGGCTACGACGCCGTCGTCGACCAGAGCATCACCGACATGCTCGGGATCTGGATCGGCGACAGTTTTACGTTCCCCATCGCGGAAAAGAATGTCACGTTCAAAGTCGTCGGCGTGGCGCATAAACCGGCCGTCGTGTCGGCTTACATGCATACCGTCTACGTCCCGCTGAAAACCCTCGAGCAGCTCATGAACACCGGCGGCCGGGTCAGCGCCGGCATGATCGAGTTGAACGACAACGCCGACCGCAAGGCCTTCCAACAACGCTGGACCCAAAAGCTTGCCGCCTATAACCCCCCTATCCGCCTGCAGCTCACCAGTGAAGTCCGAACCAAGATGGACCAGAACCTGCAAGTTGTGCGGCTGCTCAGCTATCTTGGCGGGGCTGTGTCGATGCTGGCGGCAACGTTTATCATTTTCTCGGCCCTCAGCATGGGAGTGACCGAGCGGCAGCGTTCATTGGCGATGCTGCGCGCGGTTGGCGCGTTCAAAAGCCAGATTGCCGGGTTGGTCATCTTCGAAGGGCTTTTGCTCGCCGCCGCCGGCCTGCTGATTGGCATTCCGCTCGGATATATCTGGATCAAATCACTTTCGCTGATCTTTTATAAGATCTTCAGTGCCGGCGCGGTGGTCAGTTGGAATGGCGTTTTATTTGGCGGAGGCGGAACCTTGATCACTGCCCTGCTGGCCAGCCTGCTTCCCGCGTGGAACGCCACCCGCGTCAACCCGCTGGAAGCGATGTCGCCCCTTTCCAAACCCGCCAGCAGTGCAGCCCCTCTCGGCTGGGCCCTCATCGGCGCGCTCCTCGTCGGCATTGATCCGTTCCTCTTCTACGGCAGGCTTGACGTGCTGGCCAGTTGGATGCATATCCCGCACGCGGAATCGACGGTGCGATTATGGCGCTTCTACGGGCATTTTGCCCTTGGATTGCCCGCGATGTTCGCCGGCTTATTCCTCCTGGCGCCGATGTGCGTCTGGATCATCGAGCGCGTCGGCGGGCCGCTGGTGGCGAAAATCTTCGCGCTCGACTTTTCACTGCTCCGCCAGCAACTCACCGGCGGCATCTGGCGGGCGGCGGGAACAGGGTCGGCCCTGATGGTCGGCCTGGCCGTGCTGCTGGTCATGCAAGTGACCGGTCGCACCATGCTAAAAGGCTGGCAACTTCCCGACAAGTTTCCCGATGTCTTCATCGGAACCACCGGCGGCCTCACGCCTGCCGAAGTGAACGATCTGGCCCACACGCCCGGCTTAACCGATCTGATGCCGATTGAAATCGCCTCGGTGAAGTTTGGCGGCGCGGGAGGCAATCCGTTCGCGATCGGCCTGTCGATGTTGGCGCCCGATTCCACCATGTTCATTGCCGTCGACCCGGCCAAGGCGTTCCAGATGATGGACCTGGACTTTCACATCGGAAACCGCGAGGAAACCGAGCAGCGCCTTAAGGAAGGCGGCTGGGTTGTCGTCACCGAGGAATACCGGCACCTGACGCATTGCAAAGTGGGTGATCCAATCGAGCTTGGCGGGCACACATTTCACATTGCCGCGTCGGTCTGGTCGCCGGGCATCGACGTCATGAAGGGAATGTACGACCTGGCCGACCAGTTTGACCAGCGCACCATCTCCAGCGTGTTCGGCTCGATCGCCGACGGCGAGAAATATTTCGGCACCCGCCCATACGTCTTCTGCGGCTCGATTGAAAAAGGCGTTCCGCGAGCGGAGATTATCAAGCAGATCAAAAAGCACGTGCATGCCCTGGGCCTGCAAGTCGGCGACGTGCGCGAGATCAAAACCAAGATCGAGAATGGCGCCAAAGACCTTCTCGATCTGCTCAGCACGGTCGCCTTCGCGGCCCTGGCCGTCGCATCACTCGGCGTTACCAACACCATCATGGCGGCAGTGCGCACGCGACGCTGGCAGTTTGGCATCCTGCGCAGCATCGGCGTGACGCGCGGGCAGCTGCTTCGCCTGGTGATGGCCGAGGCGCTGTTATTGGGATTGGTCGGGTGCGTTTTGGGCATCGGCGCCGGCTCGCTGATGAGCATCAACGCCAACGCCCTCAGCGGAATCGTCACCGGTTATCACCCGCCCATCACCATCCCCTGGCCGGTGGTAGGCATTGGCGTGTTTTCGGTATTGTTCATTTCATTGGCCGCCAGTGTGTGGCCGGCGATGATGGTCGCCCGGGCCGAGCCGCTGTCGTTGTTGCAGGCCGGGCGTGCGGCGACGTGACTGAACCTCTTTCTGTTTTTCTTTCTTTAATGATCATCATTTGCCAAAAGGAGCCGCGCACGGAGGGGTACTCCCGAAGTAAGCGGTTTTCGCACGAATAATAACTCCGCTTACTCCCGGAGTATCCTTCCTGCGCGGCTCTTCCTACTGCGGGAGTAATCTCCGTGCGGGATTGGGCAGAGGTCGATTGCGCCTCCGGCGCGCCGATTGCGTTCCTCGGCTCGTCTCTTAACCCAGAAGGAGCATTCTCATGCGAGGAATCGTTCAATTTACTGCCGCTGCTGCGTTGACCCTCGGAACTTTCGCGCTGACCGGATGCAGCGATTCCAATCCGCCGCCACCGCCGGGGGGTGGGGTTAACGATAGCCGGGGGTTGTCTGAGCCGAACCAGAATAATTTGAGCACGACGCCGAATACCGCCGGGCCGAATTCTGTGCCGCAGTCGCACTGATGGCATCGGGCGATTCATTTGGCGGTTGATGGCTTGATGGCGTAAAATGAAAGCCGCGGCAATGGCCGTTGTTTCTTTCATTTTACGGCTCGAGCAAGGATGCGCAACCCCAAACGCTGGAATATTGCCGGTGCAGATGCCACGGCGGCCGAGGAATTGGCCGGCCGGTTGAAAACCTCGTCAATTCTCGCCCAACTGTTGTTGAATCGCGGCTTTCATGAAGCCGGGGATTGCCAGGAATTCCTGCGCCCGAGCCTCAAGTGTCTGCATGATCCATCAGGGATTCCTGGCCTGGCTCGGGCCGCCGAGCGCGTGGCCCGGGCCATTCGCGAAAAACAAAAAATAGTCGTGTACGGCGATTACGATGTCGACGGCATCACCGCCACGTCAATCCTGTGGCACGCCATCCGCCAGCTTGGCGGAGTGGTCGACTATTACATCCCCCATCGCCTGGAAGAAGGGTACGGCCTCAACAGCGAAGCCATCGGGCAGATTTGCAACGATGGCGCGGGATTGATCATCACCGTCGATTGCGGGATCACCGCCGTCGGCCCCGCCTTGGTCGCGCGTGAACGCGGTGTGGACCTGATCATTACCGATCATCATGAATGGCATGAGGCACCGGCAGAGGACGTACAAACGCGCGGACACGAAGACCCGGGGAAAGAAAATCCGGAAACAAGCGTAATCGCCGATGCGGGAGCAGCCGGCGACGATCTCTCCTCTTCATCCCTCTCCGTGTCCCCGAGTCTCCGCGTCTGTGCGTCCTCTGCCATCCTCCCCGATTGCCATACCATCGTGCACCCTCGCCTGCCTGGCAATTCACCGGCTTATCCCAATCCGCACCTGTGCGGCGCGGGAGTCGCGTTCAAATTGGCGTGGGGAATTGGGCTGGCGATGAGCGGGGCCAATCGCTGCGATGAAGCGTTCCGCAATTTTCTGGTCGATGCCACAGCGCTCGCCGCCCTGGGAACCATTGCCGACGTCGTCCCGCTGGTCGGCGAGAATCGCGTGCTGGCACATTTCGGGCTGGGCGGCTTGCGCGCCAGCAAGCTCACCGGCATCAAGGCGCTCATCGCCTCGGCCAACCTCACCGGCCAAAGCCTCGACAGCTTTCATGTCGGATTCCTGCTGGCGCCGCGCCTCAACGCCTGCGGCAGAATGGGCCATGCACGCCTGGCGGTCGAGATGCTCACCAGCGCCGACGAGGCCAAGGCCATCGAAATCGCCAACTTCCTCGAGCAGCAGAACCGCGCCCGACAAGCCGTGGAAAAGAAAATCCTCGAGCAGGCCATCGCCCAGGTGAATGATGGGAACTTGGCGGCAGACGGAAAATGCGCCATCGTGCTGGGAGCCGAGGGTTGGCATCCGGGCGTGATCGGCATCGTCGCCTCGCGCATCGTCGACCGCTTTCACCGCCCGGCCATCATGGTTGGGTTAAACAACGGCCACGGCCAGGGGAGCGGCCGATCGATCGCCGGGTTCCATCTTGCCCATGCCCTGGAAGCTTGCGGGCAATATCTGGAGGCCTATGGCGGCCACGAAATGGCCGCCGGGTTGAAGTTGCAAACGCCGCGGTTTGAAGAATTCCGCCAGGCGTTTTGCGAGCATGCCGATCAGGTGATGAACCCGGAATTACTCGTGCCGGAATTGCGGATCGACTGTCTGGCCCAGATCAGCCAGATCACCGCGGCCCTGGTCAGCGATCTGGCCCGCCTCGGTCCTTTCGGCCACGCCAACCGCCGGCCGCTGCTGGTCTGCCGCGATGTGACCATCGCCAACCCGCCGCGTCGGGTGGGAAAGACCGGCGATCACCTGCAGCTTCTCGTGCGCCAAGGCACGCAAACGATGAAATGCATCGCCTTTAGCTTCGGCGATCAATTCGACAAGCTGAAAGCCGGGACCACGATCGATCTGGCGGTTGAGCCGGTGCTGAATTCGTACAACGGGCGGACGAGTGTGGAGTTGGAAGTGAAGGATGTGCAGTATCGGGGGGGATAGTTACGACTCGGAGATGACGGTGAGGCCCGGGATGTGTTCGAAGTCCTTGCGATTATGAGTCACGAGAGGCAGATCAAATCGAAGCGCGACGGCCGCGATCCAGGCGTCGCCGACTGAAATAGGTGCTTGCGGTACATGTCGCCGCGCGTGTCGCTTTTGAGCGCGTAGGAAACGATATTTGTATCAACCAACCGCCCCTTCATTCCTCCACCTCGCGCGTCCAGGGCTGCTGGCGAATCTCATCCACCCATTCTTCAAAACCGTCGTTACGATCTTCTTCCGGCCACCCGTTCGTGAGATCCTCGAATTTCGCAAATGGCGGCGGGCCGCCATGAGCGGCATCGTAGCGCTCCAACGCCGACATCCCGCTGGTGTCAACGCCATTCGTGAGAACACTCGAATCCTCCAGCGCGATAATCTCGACTTCCTTGCCGACCATCGGAGTCAGTTCCGGAAATTCGACGATCGGCCCATCCAAATGCTTGCGAAATCTTATGGCGTTCATTTTGACACCTCTCTGAATTCGTCCTGTCTAATACTATCTCCAAACCATTGCCGATCAAAGCCGGCGACTGCATTCCCGTTGACAACCGCGGATCATCAGTTCATTTTAGTCCCTGGCTCCTTCACATTCCGGCACAAAAATGAGCGCCATATCACCTCCCACAACCTCCCAGCACCAATTCCCCTGCGCACAATGCGGCGCAAACCTCCAGTTTGCGCCGGGGACGGATTCCCTTAAGTGTCCCTATTGCGGCATGCAGCAAGAAATCCCCGGCGTGCCGGAGCATATTCGCGAGCTCGACTTTGTCGCCTACTTGCAGCAACTTCCTGATGGCGACGGCGTGCACGAGGCGCTGACCGTGCATTGCACCAACTGTGGCGCGGAAACGGGGATGCAGCCGGATGTGACGGCGGCGCTTTGCCCGTTTTGCGGATGCGGCATCGTCGCCACCGGCTCCAGCAAGAAAGCCATCCGCCCGCAGGGCGTGTTGCCGTTCAAAGTGGCGAAGGACGATGCGCTGAAACTGTTTCAGAAATGGGTTGCCGGGTTGTGGTTTGCGCCCAATGCGCTGACGAAGCAGGCGCAGTGCGCGGTCATTCATGGCGTGTATGTTCCGGCCTGGACGTATGACGCCAATACCGAAACCGATTACACCGGCGAGCGGGGCGAGGATTATTGGGAAACCGAAACCTACACCGAAACCGATGCCGAGGGACACACCGTCACGCGCGAGCGGCAGGTGCAAAAGACGCGCTGGTGGCCGGCGCGCGGGCACGTGCGAAATACCTTCGATGATTTGCTGGTGATGGCCACGCGCACGCTACCGGGCAAGTATTTGAACAAGCTACAGCCCTGGGATCTGCCGGCGCTGCTGCCGTATGCGGATGAATACCTCAGCGGCTTCGTGGCCGAGAGCTACCAGGTGGCGCTGGGCGAGGGATTTGAAGTGGCCAAGGGAATGATGCAGCCGGTGATTCACCAGACTATCTGCCGGGATATTGGCGGCGATCATCAGCGCGTTTCGACGACGAATGTGGATTACCTGAACATCACGTTCAAGCATCTGCTGCTGCCGGTCTGGATCAGCGCATATCAGTTTCAGGCGAAGACGTATCGCTTTCTGGTCAACGCCCGCACCGGGGAAGTGCAGGGCGAGCGGCCGTGGAGCTGGGTGAAAATCATGGTGCTGGTTTTTGCGATAATTGCAATTATTGCAATTATCGTGGGGATTGCCGCATCACGATAAATGTGGGGCGGTGGATTCGGAGGATGAATAACCTCGCGAACACAGGCTCGACGTGCCCGGTGAAATTCGTGCGCGGGGAGGGTTGAGAGATTATTCGTGGCACGGGCGGCCGGCGCGGTCCGCCCGTGTTTCTGGTCCAAAAATCATGGGCGGGCCGCCCATGCCACGAATTTCCTCAGGCTCAGGGTGAAATGCTCGTTGTCAAACAGATCCGCGCTGGTTACGCATTAATCGTTCCCTGATCCAGTCCCTTGATCTTCTGATGCTTGATAATGACCGCCTGGATCGTCGCACCGGCCTGGAAGTCGCCGTCGATGATCAGGCTGTTCAGGTTGCCGGCAATGTCGGTCAGGGTTCCGGTGATAACCGATTGCCCGACGGTCAGGGTGCCGAGGTTTCCCTCGACGCTGATGTCGGCGTTGAGGTTTCCGCCGATCTTGATGGCTTTAACCGAGCCGTGGATCGTCAGGGTTTCGTCGGGAAGTCCCAGATCGTGAACAAATTGGAGGGTTTTGACATTTCCCTCGATGTCGAGATTTCCGCCGTTGAGCATCCCAACGACTTTCAGGCTGTTGATCTGCTTGGCGCTGACGACGCCGGAAAGGTTTCCGCCGATGGTGGCGTTGGAGATGGTTCGGGCAGCGGTGATGGAGCCCTGCAAGCTTCCGCCGACGTGAAGCTTCCCAATATTTCCATTTCGGCCGGTGGCGGCGATCGTGCTGTTGCTGGTGACGTTACCGGCAATGCTGAGGTTCTTGATGGGGCCGGCAATCTGGAAGGTCAAGTGATCGATATTACCGCCGGGGTGGAAGCTTTGCAGCTTGCCGGTGATCACGGCGAGGCCGTCATCATTGGACAGGGTGGTAATGGTGCCGATGCTGTTGGCGAAGTTAAAGGTTGACGGGGCGGTCGCGGGGTCGGTCGCGCGAATCTGGTAGGCGCGGACGCTGGTGAGGTTTCGGTTTGCGAAGAAACTGCAGTCCTGAATGACGCCGGTGTCGGTGCCGCCGCCGTCGAACCCGGCGACTTGGGGTACTTGGGCGGTTGCGCCGGTGCTGATGTCGATATCCGAGAGCTCGTTGGGCTGGAACCCGGTGTTCGGATCGAACGCATCGATTTCGCTGTAGCGAACGTCGGGCGAATAGACCTGGGTGCTGATGTTTTGTCCGTTGCCGGCGGCGACAACAGCGCCCATGGACGAACCGCCGAAGTAATCGTCGAAGCGGAGGCCGTATCCGTCGGCGAGAATGCCGGCGACGGTGCCATCACCCAGGGTGCTGAAGTTGGTATCAAAGATGCCAAACCCATGCTGAACGTCGATGTGTCCGATGTGGTCGCCGCCGATGTTGGTTCCGATGATACCGCCGTTGCCCTGGACGATGATATTCCCGATGTCCAGGACCGGGTTGGTGATGGGCGTAATGGTGGGAACGACAGCTTTCAGGACCGGGATCTGCACAGTTTCATTGAGGGCAAGCACATCCTCGATGTCGGTGAAGATGATCGATCCGCCCTTGAGGTCGATACCTGTGATGCCGGTGTCGGATGCGATCGTCCCGCGAATATCGCAGGGAACGCTGTTGGTGACAGCGCCGATCTGTCCGACGGCATAGAGTCCGGCCTGTGATCCTGCGCCGGTGCCGCTGGTGGCGATGCCCCCAGCGCCCAGGATGGTGCTATAGATTGACCCGGTGGCATAGACAGGGCCCAGGATGGCGCCCTGGATGGTTCCGATGGAAGCCACCGTTGTTCCATTTCCGCCGCAATCGACATTGCCGATGCCATGGGCGGCGGAGATCGTGGCGATGCCGAGGATCGGCGCGGTAACGATGGCTGGCGTGGTGACGACGGCGGTGGTCGTGGTGACGGTCGTTCCGTTGGTTACGGTGGTGGTGGTCAGTGGATTAATCGGGCCTGCGCCGCCCGGGGTCACGCCGCCCGCCGTGCCGATGATGATCGCATTGTGGGCATCAATCAGCGGGAAGGTATTGGCGACGACTTTCAAGCCGTTCAAGGCCGCGCCGGTATGATTTTGCGTCAGGCCGAGCTGGCCGTTGGAGCTGAGCGTTCCGACTGACGCGGCGTTGACATTGACGATGTCCCCGCCGGTGGAATCGGTGATACTGCTGAACAATCCGCCGTCCACTTCGAAGGCGTCCATTCGGGCCGACCCGGTGAGGATGACATTCAGCGGGCTGGCGCTGTTGGGGTTGAGGACCGGGGGATTGGGAAGCGGAAGTGTGCGATTGAGCGGGCCGGCGGTGTCTGGGCCGGTGAAGAATGTCGGCGCGGTGGTTGTGGTGGTCGTTGTGCCGCCGGTTCCAGTCGTTCCGCCGGTCGTGGTTCCGCCAGTTCCGGTGGTGGTTCCACCTGTGCCGGCGGCGTTGGTGCCGGTGGGCGCGGTGGGTTGAGTGGGCTGGGTAGTTTTGCTGGGGGCGTTGACGAGCTGGTTGATGGTCTGGCCGAGGCCCTGTGCGTCGACCACGCCGATCTGCACGGTTTGTCCGGATTCCTGGCCGCTGCCGGTGATGGTCACGCCGCCAGTGGAGGTGATGTTGCAGATGGCCACGCCGCCGCTGCCTTCGATGCCGTAGGCGGTGACGGTGAGTTGAGGCAGGTTGGGGTTGACGATTTGTCCGCCGGTGCCCGTTGTCGACCCGCTGGTTCCGGTGCCTCCGGTTCCGGTTGTGCCGGTGCCTCCGGTTCCGGTGGTTCCGGTGCCGCCGGCACCCGTCGTTCCGGTGCCGCCAGTGCCAGGCCCGCCGGTGGCGGGGATGGAAGGCGTTCCCGTTGGGGTAATGGTCACCGATGCGCCGGAATCGTCGGTCAGGGTGACTGATTCGCCCGGCTGATAGAGGGTGCCTTCGGGCTGGCTTCCGCCGAAGGTGGCATCGCGGTAGACGATGCCGCCAACGCGCATGTACCCGACGTTGCCTTCGGGACCGGTGAGAATTTCCGGCCCGCCCGCTGCCAGCGTTCCAAGGTTCCCAACCACATCGATCAAGTCGATATTGCCGGGGGTTGTGCTGTTGTCGTCGTTAACGTGAAAGATGCTCACACCGTCAGTCATCTGCGCCGCGCGGAGCACCCCGATGCTTCCATCGGCGATCAGATCGGCCTCGAAATTTCCCTGCGAGCTGAGGAGCTGATAGTTGCCGCCGATGGCCGGGGCCATGGGCCCCTGGAGATTGAAGAGCAGGGCCCCGGTCGTGCTGGTGGCCGAAATAAGCCCGACGCTCCCGAGAGGCACCTGCACTTCGGGGTCGGCCACTGTGATAGTAGTAGTGGTACCAGTAGTGGAAGATGTACCACCCACCGTACCCGCGTCGATATCGCGCAGGCTTCCATCGAGAATGACGACGGTGTTCCCGGGATTGGTCGAGAGGACATCCCCGCCCGCGCTGATGGCGCCTAAGTCGCCGACCTTCACGCCGAACGAAGGCTCCGGCGCCATAAAGGTATCAACGTTGTCCAGGATGTTGTTGGTGGCGACGATTCCGCCGACGGCAACGTCGCCGACATTTTGAATCGTCAACACATAAGGCGTATCGCCGACGACCGATCCGCCGGGATCGGTGAAGGTGGCGTCGCCCTCGGTGGAAACGGCAAAGCGATAGACGCCGGGGCGATCGGCAGTGAAGCGGAATTGCTTTTGCTGCGTTTGGGCCGGATCGACCTGATTGTAATCGGTGGCGATCAGATCGCCATCGGGGTTGAACACGCCCAGATCAAGCACGGCCGGTGTGGAAACCACCTGACAGGTAACGGTCTGCCCGGCCAGAAGGGCAACGCCGTAATAGTCGGCGAAATCGGCGTTAATCGGGTCGGCTTGCATCACGCCGTCGACAACCACGGCCGTCGGCGCTCCGTTGACCACGGTCGGCAGGGTGCCGACATCCTGTGCGGTTGCAAAGGTGTCATTGTAAATCGCGGTGTCGCCGCCGCCGACAATTCCCGCATCCCATGGATCGGGATCGCCAACGGTTTTTGTTTCCGACTCGATGATATTGGTCGTGAGGTTGGGCGCGGTGGGCGACTGCGAGGTGTTGACGTTGCCGATGATCGAATCGAAGGATTGGACGCGGCCGACGGTGCCGCCCACGTGCATGTCGAACCCGGTGAGATAGGTTGGCGCCAGCAGGGCGCTGTCGCTGTCGGTGCCGATGGAGTCGGAAACCAGCAGATTGCGGATGTCGCCGCCCACCGAGAAATTGCCGGGGTCGTCAACGACGTCGAGGCCCGGCTCGCCGCCGGCCTCGCCGGTGAGGAGCCAGCCGGCGTAGAAGGTATCGATGCTGCCGGCGAGTTCGACATCGCCCATGACCGGGCCGCTGACATTCACCGATCCGACCGAGGTTCCCGGCGCCGACACGACGCCGGCCGTAATGGCATCGCCGACGGCATATGGCGCGTTGCCGAACGGGCTGCCGGTGCCGCCAACGGGAACGGTGATGGTTCCAGTGAGGACGGGGAAGAGGTCCTGGACGGGGTTATTGCCGGGGGTGATGATGCGGGTACGCGCGCCGATGAGGGCATCGCCGGACTTGGCGGGGGCTGCGATCAGGTTAACGACGCCGGTTTGGGCATTGACGACGCGCAGCGCGCCAGTCAGGCCGTTGCCGTAGGGAATCATTTCTCCATTGCTGGTGATGGGAGAATTGCTCTGGGATGTGAAGATTTCGCCGGTGGGATCCGAGAAGGAAATATAGATCTGGAAGATGGAGAGATACCGCGTGCGATTGACCTGGGAGACAATGAAGAGCTGGTCGGTCGTGGTATCGAAGGAATAAAGATTCGTTCCATCGTACGTGAGATCGCCGGGGTTTTGACCCAGTTTGCCGGTGGGAAGCGGGCCGTAATCGACGGCATCGCCGCTGCCGGGATCGACCACATAGACTTCACTGGTAGCGCCGGCGTTGTCGGTGGTGACGAAGAGTTTCCCGCCCCCGCCGACGGCGATTCCGGAGATGGGGCCATTGACGCCTGCCGTCACCTGCCCGCTGACCTGGTTGGTGTTATTGGTGTTGACCTGGAAAATGCTCATCCCGCCCGCGCCCAGAAGGCGGCCGTTCTGGAATCCGAGTGCCGACACCGGGTTTCCACCGAAGGTCCCGGGGATTCCGGCGACGGAGCCGGCCGGATTGGCGGCATTGGGATTGATGGTGATCAGCGACTGGGTGGTCGTCGCGGCAGCGCCGCCCGCGCCGCCAGCGGCCGCAACCCCGGTGTTCACTGCGACGTACATCAAGCCATTGGCGGGATTAAAGGTGGCGGCGGGTGCGGCGGTGACCAATGCGCCGGGAGTGCCGGCGGTGATTCCGGCGGCGGCAAGAATCTGCTGCGAGATTTCGGCGACGGTGGTGGCCTGTCCGGTGTTTTTGTCGATGGAGACCAAATACGCCAGGTTCGTCGCCGTCGCGGTGGTTGCCGGGGGAACCGGGGGAACCATCACGGTCTGAATGACGATGCCGAAAAGGTTGCCGTTGGGGTCGGCGGCGATGGAGGACGGCGTCGAGGTGATCATCGGGCCGCCCGGATTGTTGACATTCAACGTTCCGACCAGCGTTGCCCCGCCGGGGATGTTAAACCCGCCGTTATTGTCCCCGCCGTTCAATTGCCCCGGCAGATTCTCCAGGATGATGTTGTTATTGCCGTCAATGTTTGCGCCAATGACCTCGGCGGTGATGTTTCCAAACAACTGGATGGTTTGGAAATTGCCGTCCTCATTGATGAAGACGAACCGGTCGCCGGGCATTTCGGGATTGAACGGCGTGCTTCCGCCGCCGTGCAATGTCGTGAGCATCACGCGCTGCTCGAGGGCTTCGGCCTCCCAATGTGCGGCGGCGGCAATCTTGCGACGCGCGGAGATGCCGCCGGAAAAACGCTCTTGAAGTGACGAAATCCGGGCCGATGGTGCAGAACGGTGACGCAAGGACATCGCGACTTTGACTCCCCAGCCGGTGCGAAGGCCACTTATCAAGTGCATCCTTCGGCAAGGGCGGCTGAAAAATGTGGGTGAGGGGGCATTGGGCGAGGAGACTTCCGCCTCGAAACATTTTCTTCTTCTCCGCTCGCCCGCGCCTCGACGACCAGCGGGCGATTCGTGCGATTCTTACGCACGATTTTGAGGCATCGCAAACAGGCTCAGACGTTATCGCAGCCACGCGCTGTTGTCAAAACAAAACCCATATATCGGTGCACTGGCTGGTCCAGAAACCGGAGGGTGGGCGTACTCGCCCACCATTTCGACACGGCCCGCAAGCAACGTGGTGGGCGAGTACGCCCACCCTACAGCCACTGGCCATCCTGAGTCCTCATGCGGCTCCGCCGCACACGCTACGCATGATACTCAAGTTGGGCGGGCAGTGCCCGCCCTACATTTGTCAGAGCAGGTACTCCGAAGGATCTTGCCAGCATGTACAGGCGGGCTCGATCCTTCGGAATACCTCAGGATGACGGTGTTGCTTCATCGAAATGAGCAACGTTCTGCAAATCTCACTTCGCGCCGGCCAGCGACGCCCGCTTCTCGCGGATCGACTTCAACAACGCTTTCTGCGGATCAGCGAACTTTACAGTCCCCTCCTGCATCAACGTTTCTTCCATCTTTTTCGCGCTTATTTTTTCGTCGATTTCCTTCAGCACCGCATCCGGCGGCATCTGGTCAACCTTGCGCGTGTACTTCTTGTCCAGCTTCTGCACAACCTCATTCGTCGCCGGGGGATTGGTCTGAATATCGCTCCCGGCCAGGGCATCGACATACTTATCCGGCGGATCGCTGGGCTTCTTCGTCCCGGTCGAGGCAAAGATGATCTCCTGTTGCCGGGGAAGGCCCTTGTCGGCCCAGAAATCCTGGTTCAACTTCCACAGCCGCTTGGCGTTGACAATACCCACCAATCCCTGGGCGGCGGGGCTTAACTCCGGCACATGCTTCTCTGTATAGACATCCACGCGCGACACGAAGATGCTGTAAACGCTCTTCAATCCCTTGGGGCCTTCGGGCCGACGCTGAGCCCCGCGCCACACGGCATCGCGGGCCAGCTTGTATTGCCGTTCCGAAAAAATCAGCGTCACGTTCAGCGTGATTCCCGATGCCGCCAACTCTTCCAGCGCGGCCAGCCCATTTTCCGTGGCCGGGACCTTAATCATCCGGTTCTTATGGCCGGCGGCCCATTTCTTGCCCAACTCGATGTATCGCTTCACCGCCGCGTCTTTGGCGGGCATGTTGGTCACATCTTCCAGCAGCGGATCGACCTCGAAGCTGACATATCCATCGTTGCCCTTGGTCTGTTCCCAGACCGGCATGAACACCTGCTGGGCGGCTTTCACCAGCCGATCGTTTAATGCCCAGGCGCTGGCGTCATCGTCCATGCCCTGGTCGCCAAACTCCTGCAACTGCTGGTCATAACCTCCGGCCTTGATGATGTCGGAGATGATGATGGGGTTGCTGGTAGCGCCGGTTGCACCCCAGGCACGGTTTTTCTTCACCTCGTCCGGATGAACCGAATCGAGCCAGACCTTCGTACCCGAAGCGATGAGAGATTGCAGTGACATGGGCCTTCCTTTTGAGAGAAATCGTATTTGGTTCGCTGACGGCGGGAGGGATTATACCGAATGGCCGGGCAAACGGCAGAGGAAAACGAAAATCTGTAAAAGAGGAAGGTGTATGGCGTTGCAGGCCGTGCGCACGCGCAGCGATTGAATTCTCTGAAGTATGCACATCTTCTGCAAGGTGGTACGGGCCGCTGGGGCGCACTTCCTTGCAGAAGATGTGCACACTTCAGAGAATCCCACCCTCGCTCCGCGTAGGATAGTCACAACGGGGTGGGCGCGCGAGCCAGCACGCCTGAGGCACTCCACAGCGCGACCGTTGCGCGCAACCAAAACAGGCGCTCACGGCGACGCGCGCTGGTTTCCCGTATCACGGGCGTCTCGCCCGTGTCCTCTTTGAATTAAGACACGGGCGAGACGCCCGTGATACGGGAAATCAGTCCAAGCTCTTCGTCTCAGGTACCTTGTTCGAAAAACGGTCGCGCAGACGCGCCACCAACCCGAAAGGTGCTATACCCTGAACGCCGAACCTGCAATTATCTTTGTTAAACCCCGTAATAAACCTCCCCGGCGCGCGTAACAGTAAGTGGAATGGACAATTCAACTGGATTGAGAATCGGGGAAAAGCGAGCTGAACCTATGCCACCCAAACGACAACAACCGCCCCGCCTTGGATTGGCGATCACTGTATTTTCACTGCTTTTGATCGTCTCCGGCAGCGTTTTCGCCGCTGATGACTGGTCGCGCGATGATGCAGCACACCTTTTACGCCGGGCCGGTTTCGGCGGAACCCCAACCCAAATCGACCAGATTCACGCCATGGGCCGCGATGCGGCGGTCGATTATCTCATCACCGGCAAGCTTCCCGACAAAGCCCAGGCGCCATTCGCCCATGTCGAGCTTTCTCCCTTCGTTCTCGACCCGGATTTCAACTACCGCGTGCAGGGAGCCGGATCACAATACGAATTGCAATCGCTCCGCGCCTGGCTGCTCAACCGCATGGTACAATCCGACCGCCCGCTGGAAGAAAAAATGGTCCTCTTCTGGCATGGGGTCTTCACCAGCGGCTACCAGGAAGTGCGAAACGTGGGCTGGCTGGCCGACCAGGATGCTCTGCTTCACCGCGAAGCTATCGGAAACTACAAACGCCTGACCCGGGAAATGATCCATGACCCGGCGATGATCAAATACCTGAACAACGACGACAACCAAAAGGGCCGTCCCAACGAAAATCTCGCCCGCGAGATGATGGAACTGTTCACCATGGGAGAAGGGAACGGCTACACCGAAAAAGACGTGCCCGAAGTGGCCCGCGCCCTTACAGGCCTGACGGTTCGCCGGGGGTTTGGCCGCTCGCAGTTGGTCGAACGCCTGCATGATAATGGCTCCAAGACGATCTTCCGAAAAACCGGAAACTATGGGCCGGACGATGTGGTGGATTTGATCTTCGCCCGTCCCGAGCCGGCATCGTATCTCGCCAAACGGCTGTGGCAGTTCTTTGGAACATCCGATCCGTCGACCGCCGACATCGCGGCGGTGGCCGATGCGCTGCAAAAAAACAACTGGGATGTTGCCCCGGCGCTGAAGGTGATGTTCACCAGCCAATCGTTTTACAGCAGCCAGGAAAAGTTCGTACTGATCAAGAGCCCGGCGGAGTTGGAAGTGATGACGCTTCGCCTGCTGGATGAACCGACGCCGCAGCGGCTCATGACCGCAACGGCCGGCAGCATGCGGCAACTGGGCCAGGAACTGTTTCAGCCGCCCAATGTAAAGGGATGGCCCGGCGGCGAACATTGGATCACCTCGACCGCGATCTTCGCGCGATACAACATCGCATCAGCCATGGCCAACGGCGTTCTGGGCGCGAATTTTGGCAGGTTCAGGGGAAACCGCGGCCCGGCCGCCGCCGCCCGCGCCAAGGCCGCCGCCGCACAATTAGCGGCCGGAAAAACCCCGGCGACCCAGCCCTCTGCCGGGGCTACTGCCGTAGCGACGGCCAATGCCCGCCCGCGATTCGATCCATCATTGACCCCCGCCCAGCGCCAAGCCGCACAGAAAGCCCGGCTCGATGAAATCCGCAAGGAAGAGCGCGAAAAAGTTCAGGCCAAGCTCGCCGAGCTTCCGCCGATGCCCCCGGCGGATGAAATGGTCGTCCCCACCAAACTCTTCGCCCAACTCGGCAAGGAGCCCAGCACCGAGCAATTGGTCGATGCCGCCATCGACCGCTTTATCCAACATCCGCTGCCTGCCGACAAACGCGCAACGTTGCTCGATTCGATGGGTAAGCAGCCGCTAAAGCTGGGCGAGGCAAGCAGCGACCGCCGGGTGAGGCAGCTTATCGGTGTGCTGCTTAGCACGCCGGAGTATCAGGTGGAGTAGTTAACAACTGACAACTGACCACGGACAACTGACCACAATCCCAAGGACGAAAAATGTTCAACCCCTCCGATATCGTCTATTCCCGCCGCCTGTTCCTTACCCGAGGCGTGCAGCTTCTCAGCATCGCTGGGGCGCTGCCGGCGTTTCTCGACCATAGTGCAACCTGCATGGCCGCTGATTTCGCAGCCAACCCGGCTGGCGCCGGGCGGCCCGATGCAAATGTCCTGGTCGTCCTGCAACTGGCTGGCGGCAATGACGGATTGAACACCGTCGTCCCGCTCAACAATGACGACTACAACCGTGCCCGCCCCACGCTTGGCGTGCGAAGCGGCTCGGCCTTGAAGCTCACCGACCAGTTCGGCGTACATCCCTCCTGCACGGGCTTTAAGAAAATGTACGACAACGGCGACCTGGCCATCGTCCACGCCACCGGCTATCCTAATGCCAATCGCTCCCACTTTACCTCCACGGATATCTGGACGACCGGCGAGCCGGGAAAGAAGGGCACCAGCGGCTGGCTGGGCCGATATTGCGATGCCTGCTGCTCCGGGTCCGATCCCGGTCATCCCGCCGCCAAAGCCGAAACCGATCCGGCGACCGCCATCGCCATGGACAGCGAGCCGCCCGCCGCGCTGAACGGCGAAAAGTATGTCCCGCTGACCTTCCAGGCCGGCGGCGGCCAGGGCGGTCGCGGCAATCGTGGAGGGGGCGGCGGCTTCGGCGGCGGCGCGGGAATGTCACGCGATCTGGTCTCCAGACTCAACGGCACAGACGCCGCCATGGAGGGCCATGCCCCCGCCGGCGGCGCTGCCCAGACCGAAGCTTTCCTCCAGCAAACCGCGCTAAACGCCCGCCTGTACGCCGACAAAATCCGCAACATCAGCAGCACCATCGCCAACAAGGCCACCTATCCGCAGAGCAATCTCGCCCGCGATTTGAAACTCGTCGCGCAGCTCATCGCCTCGGGAATGCCCACGCGGGTTTACTACGTGAAGCTTGGCGGATTTGACACCCACGCCGAGCAGCTTCAGCGCCATCCGCGGCTGCTCGAGGAACTGAGCGCCGGCGTGGCCGCTTTCATGGACGACCTCAAACAGCTCGGCCACGAAAACCGCGTGACGCTGATGACCTTCAGCGAATTCGGCCGCCGCGTGCATGAAAACGGCAGCGGCACCGACCACGGCGAAGCCGCCCCCATGTTCATCGCCGGCGGCGCGGTAAAAGCCGGTTTCCACGGCACCTTCCCAAGCATGGCCGCCGACAAACTTCACCGCGGCGACATCCCCTTCACCACCGACTTCCGCCGGGTCTACGCCACGTTGCTCCACAACTGGCTCGGCGCGGATGATGCGAAGATCCTGGGCGGAAAATTCGAGGCGATGGATTTCCTGAAGAAGGCGTAATCCGCCCGAAAGGACCGTCATATTTCCCGTATCACGGGCGTCTCGCCCGTGTCCTCTTTGAATTAAAACACGGGCGAGACGCCCGTGATACGCGTGATACGGGAGAATCCGCCCGCGTCGACGTGGGCGCGTGATTTGGTTGCGGCCAACGGCCGCGCTGAGGCGTACCTCAGGATGACGGTCGTGCAGACGCGTACTATCCCACCATTGGCCACCCGCGAAAGATCGTGGACGAGTACGCCCACCCTGCAGGTTGCCAACAAAGACCGCCAAACCCTTCCCCGCATCATTCATCATTTCACCTACTCATTTCCGTTCCGGCAGGTATAATCCAAGCCATGCGCTCCCTACTTCTCTCAGCGGCTGGTGCGGCGCTGTGCGTCAATTCGATTTGTACCGCCCAGACGACCCGGCCTTCGGCGCCGCTGTCTCCGCCGGCCGCCACCCAACCTTCTGTCACCACGCAGCCGCCAGCCACGCAGGCTTCGGCGACCACGCAGCCCGCCGCTACGCAGGCGTCGGCCACCACAAAGCCTTCAATCGATTCGTTTCTTCCACGCTTGGGAAGCGACTCCTGGAAGCAGCGCCAGGAAGCGGTGCAGGAACTGGTGCGCATGGGCGAAGACGCCCGGCCGATGATTCACGAATTGCTCTCGCGCAATATCGCCGACGGCGAAACCCGCACCCGGCTCGAAGCTGCCCTTTCGCAGATCGATGAAAACCGGCTCATCGGCGCATCGTTCATCACCATACATCTGAAGAATGCAACTCCCAAGGCGGTTTTCGAGGAGCTCTCGCGGCAATGTTATGCCGATCTCCAGCCATTTCCGCAGAACCTGTTCGACCAGGGCGACCAGCCGAAGGTATCGATTGATATCGATCGCCAGCCGTTCTGGACCGCGATGAACACCATCGCTGACAAGACCGGAATCGATCTGCAGCAATACAACGAGGGAGTTCGGCTGATGCACGGCGGATTCCGCATGAATTCGCCGTTCTCCACCATTCAAGGGCCCTTCCTCGTTGTCGCCACGCAAATCTCCCGCTCTCAAACCGAAATGCTCGCCAACGGCGGAGGAAGCTCTTCAGATTTTTCCATCCAGATGATGGCTTATTCCGAGCCGAAGCTGCATGTGCTGAGCTCCAGCGCGGGCGTAAAGCTTGAGATAGCCGTCGATGATGCGGGCAACTCACTGATGCCGACCAGCGAAGGCAATCGCGGATATTATGGGGGGAGCGGCGGATGCTGGAACTTGTTCGCGCAGCTTAAGTATCCCGATCATCCCGGGAAAAAAATCGCCCGCATCAAGGGAACCTCCCGCTTTCTGATTCAGACCAAGAGCCAGCGCATTGAGATTCCCGATATTAAGAATGTGAAGGAAATGACCCGCATCGTCGGCGACATGCCGGTGGTATTTCATGAAATGAAAAAGACCAACGAGATTTGGGAATTGCGGCTCAGCGGTAACCCGCAGGCATTGGGGAACAATCGCTGGGCTCAGTTTAACCAGAGCGTGCAGACGAACCTTCAGGTGCTGGATGACAAAGGGCAGATGCTGGAACATCGCGGAATGAGCAGCCGCGGCGACAACAATGGCATCGAATTCACGCTGATGTTCTCCCCCTCGTTGCGTCCCGACGGCCGCAACTCCAGCGACCCGGCCAAGCTGGTTTGGGAAGTGCCCACCGCCAGCAAGGAAATCGAGGTTCCCTTTGATTTCAAGGACCTTCCAATGCCGCGATAAAACAATTTTAGTCACTTCGCGCTTCGCCGCTTTGGGGAATGATGGTATCCACGAATCGCGCCGCCACGCTCATTTCCGACGGATTCACCGGACGAGCGATCTTATACCCGTAGTAAACAATCCAGGCGTTGGCGCCGTTCACGACCGCATAGCCTTTTACATGATACTTTTCATTTTCAGCCTCGAACCAGGGTCGGCCGAGTGAATCGGTCCATTGCCCCAGCGGTTCGCCGGTGCCGCTGGTGGCCTTGGAGTATTCGAGTTTGGCAAACCAGAGGAGGGTTTTGGCGCTGAGTGGAAAGGGAAGGCTTGCATACACGACGCCGGTTCCGGTCGCGCCGCTGGGCGATTTCCATTGCTGGTGGGTGTAGAGCGAATTGCGATCAAGCCGCAATGTTTTCCAATGATCGGGCACCGAGCATTCAACCTTCACCGTGCCGATCGTGTGCATCGGCTTTAAGCCGGAAAAATCGACGCCGGGGAGATGCGCTATCAGGATGCGATTGGAGACGGTAGGCGCGCTGCTCTGGCAACCCGTCGCGGCGAACATCAGGATGATCAGACACGCCATCTGCCGGCTGATCGCCATTCGAACAGCGAAACCACCGGCCTGCCGTGAACTCGTCGAACCGGCCCGACCTTGTAAAACATGCATGCGCAACTCCAAAGTACGAACGGAGCGCTGATTCTTCCCACGATCGGCACAACACGATCACCCGGCGCCCGCAAAATTTGCCGGCGGATGGACAACCTGGTTTTAAACGTGCCTGAAGCCCACACCTTGTACGCAAACAGTTCCCACCGGTTTGCGATGAAGAGGAATTTTAATTGAGATCGGCTCAGTGATCAAGGCCGACGCGCGTATGATCCCGCGCCTCGCTCGCCAGCAAAAGCTCGCCGGGACGCTCGGGCTTTTCGCGAACAGTCCCCGCGTAAATCGCCCACGCGTGCCAATCGTGCACCGTCAGGTTCACCCGAATCCGATACAACCCGCTGTCGGCCACAAACCGAATCCCCTGCAATTCCGGCGCATGTTCTTCCTGCAGGATCTCGGCCTTTTTGTCTGCCGCCCGCAGATGATTCAAAAATCCCCAGAGCACCATGTCCGGGCCGACGGGCAGAGGCAAATTCATCAGCACCACGCCGTATGCGGTGTCGCCGCTGGGACTGAGCCAGGTGAAATGAGCATGCTTGGCGTCAACATCGTGCTTATCGAGCCGCCATCCGGTTGGCGGGTCGACCCAGGCGCCCAAGGCGCTGATCCGACGTGCGGGTTCCAGCCCGGGAATCGATGTCGCCGCGACCGTATTTGCCGGATTTGGGGAATTTCGCTGCGTCGAACATCCCAAAGTCAGGCCAGCGATGCCAACGAGAAGAAACTGCCGGACGAGATGGGAGATTTTGCCATCCATTCCACCACGTTACGCGCGTTGGGTTGCGGCGTGCAACTGAAAAAACAACGCCGCCGACCGAAGTTGATTGACGGGGGCGCTTCGGGCGACGGCGTTGAAATTTCAATGCGATGAAAGAGCAGCCACCTTTGGCGAATCAGGCCTTGGCGCCAGCTGCGGCCGCGGGAGCGACCGTGTTGGTCTTCTGGAAGCTGTACGTGCCGCCAAACTTCTTGCTGAACCGTTCCACCCGGCCGGCAGTGTCCACAAACTTCTGCTTGCCGGTGAAAAACGGATGGCATTGGCTGCAAATATCGACGCCAATCCGCGGCACCGTGCTGCGGGTGACAAACGTATTGCCACAGGCGCAATGCACCGA
>DASRRM010000385.1:0-27432 GCA_035695715.1 Tepidisphaeraceae bacterium | reverse complement strand
CCGCAGCGCCCGGCGGATTTCGGAGTTGCAGGAGCAACTCTGCTCGGCACAGCAGGACCTGACGTCGCTGACCTCATTGGACAATGAGGGTTTCATTCGCGCCTACCTCGTCTGTGGTCCGATCCCAATCGATCAGAAGGTCGACAATCATGATGAGGATTCGACCAGGGAGCTGCTCGATCGCAGCTATGTGCCTGCCGACTCGACGCCAAAGGACGGCGATGTGGCCGCGATCAATGGGCTGACGCGGAATTGGAAGGCGATTCAGACCACCGATTATTATGTCGACCTGGCCAGCGTTGCCGAGCAGCAGGAACTGGATTCCGAGCATGCGGCTTACATTGGCGTCGCCTACGTCACCAGCGAAACCGAAGTGACCGACGTGAGGCTTTCGATCGGGTCGGATGATGACTCGGTCTGGCGCGTCAACGGCAAGGAAGTAATCCGCTCCTATGGCGGCCGAGGCGTGGACAAAGACCAAAACACCGCCGATGGAATCACCCTCAAGCAAGGCGTGAACGTCCTGAGCTTCACGGTGCTGAACGGCAGCGGCCCCACCGCCGCCGCGGCGCGTTTCCTCGATCAGGATGGCAATGCGATCTCGGGCCTGAAAGTTTCGTTAACCCCGCCAACCCCGGCGGTTGCCCAGACAGATAATTCCGAGCAGCCCGGCACCGAAACCCCGGCGAAGTAGGTCAATAAAGAAGGCTCGCAAGCCAGTGAGCCTTGCTGGCTGTAGCGGACGATTGAAATAAACCTCGGGTGCCACATGTGGCACCCGAGGTTTATTGATTTAAGCCGGGCTTTGTCCCGCGGGCAATGTGTCGCGAGCTTCATCATTCGCCGGGCCTCCTCCACGGACAGCACCGTCGGCGGCCGACCCCGCCGCGGCTTGATTGGGTCATTTGCAGACCCCTTGTAAAAGACAAGCAACCGATGATGCCGGCAAGCCGCCCGTCCGGATATTTCCTGGAGGTGCGCGTTCTCGCCGACGGCGTTTGCGTGGAGGCGTGCAGAAACGGTGGGCGATCCTTCAAGGATCTAACCGCGAATCTTGTTTTTTGAACTAAATGACCTTGCGCGATTCGTGTAGGGTCCGCACCGCGGACCATTGCGTTTGAAATGGAAAAACACGGTCCGCGGTGCGGACCCTACGAAGATTCGAAGCGCCTAATCGCGCAATGTCATTTAGAATTCCCGCGTTGAAAAAAGCGGCGAAAAATGCGGAAATTGCCACAGATGAAAGGCCGATGGACCCAGCGCGGCTGCGCCGCAAATCCGAAATCCGAATGACGAAATCCGAATCAAATCCGAATGACGAATGACCAAATGTCAGGCCCGGAGCCCGCCAAAGATGTTTTTAACAAAACAACAAGTTGAAGGATTGTAGTACAGAGAAGACCGCGGCATTTCGAGTTTTATCTGTGTTCATCGGTCTTTCATCTGTGGCGATATCGCATTTGCTTTGGTTGCGGCCTCGTCGCGCTGATGCCTCAGGATGACGGTCGCGCGAACTGGCCACCAACCTGAGAAACGCTCCGGTCGCGCATACTGAGTGGTTTTGGACGCTTGGTCGGGACACGGCCGTTTCGGCCGTGATTTGGACTTGGATATTCAGGCAAACGTAAACCCGTCCAGCTCTCCGCCGACTGGCGGTGTGGCCAGAACAAGATAGAGGTTATGTACGCCGCTCACGCCTTTAAGGGCGGCGGTGAATGTTTGCAGCGCGGTTGAGCCGGACTTGGTCGGGGGAATCACCAGCATGCCGACGCTGGCGGCGCTGGCTCCGTCGAGACGAATGGAGATTTGCAGGCCGGCGGCGGGGATTTTCGACAGTTGCGCGACAATTTGCGAAACGCCGGCGCCAAAATCCACGTTCTGGAATTCCACCCATCCCCATTGATTGGTGAAACGCATCCCCGAGCCGCTGGCAGCCAGGCCCCACTCGGCAGTATACGCCTGCGGGTTGAAATTCCGCTTGGCGCTGTTGGACGGCGCGCTGGCAGGAACCGGGGAAGGCGCTGCCGGCGGCGTTACGGGAACAACCGGCGTCGTTGGCGTTGTCGCGGTCGCGATCGCCGTCGCCCCGGCGGCAAAGGGCGTTTGCCCATATTCGTACGCGCCAATATCTGGGGCTTTGCCGAGATAGCCGTTGGTGTATGGCGGCATGACAACCCCGGCGTTAATGGCCGGCGAGTTGGACTTGATTTGGAAGTTGTATGCCGCGGCGTTCACGAACTGTGGATTGGTTTGGTAGAAGATATCGTGATTGTAGGTTGCACTGGGGCCGAACATGGCGTGGGCGGTAAAGATGTTGTTGAGGAACGTCGAGCCGGTCATGTCTTCGTTGCCGCTGCTTTGCAGCCCGTATTGCGTGCCGCTGAAGGTGTTATTGATAATCAGGTCGTTGTCATCGGGCGGATTCATCTTTAAGGCAAAGTCGGCGTTGTAGACGACGTTGTGATCGACGATCCAATTTTGCGAGCCATTGTCGAGATAAATACCCGCTGCGCCGTAGCCGCCGGTGTGAACGTTGTAGCAGACGTTGTAGGCGATTTCGGTCCCTTCGCCATCGGTTCCCCAGGTGTAAATCGCGCCCAGGTCGGTCATTTGCAGTCCGACATCGTGCACGACATTGTGGGCGATGAGCGAGTGGGTGGTGAAGCGGGAGACGATTCCCGAGCGGCCGGTGTTATAGATGGTGTTGTAGAGGACACTTTCATCGTTGCCGAGAGTGGTAACGCCGGCTTCGTCGCCGCCTTCGTAATCGACGTCGTGGATAGTGGTGTTCTCAACGGTGTTGCCTGATCCGCCGAGGAAAACGCCGTCACCGGAGCTGTAGGCGATGGTGCTGTTTTCCAGGATGTTCCCGGTGCCGTTGAGGATGATGCCGGTGGCATGGGCGTGATATTCGGCGCCCCAAGGGTCCAGGGTGTCGGCGGTGATGCCGATGGATTGCGACACGTAGGTGGCAGTCAGCCGGTTGAGCATGTCATCGGTGGAAGCGGCATTGGTGTTCACGGTACAGGCAAAGAGATTAATGCCCTGAACCGTGACATAGGAGACGTTGCTCAAATCAAAGCCGTAGAGCCGGGCCTTGGCTTCGATGGTGTGATTGGCGGGGCTATCGCTAGTGGGGTCCCAAAGATACAGCAAGCCGGTGCCCGGATCGCGATACCATTCATTAGATGTATCGAGGGCAACGGAATTGCCAACGATATAAAATCGATTGCCCGCCTTAGGCACTTGGTACGATGTTTCCTGGTAGTAGCTGACGGTGATGGAGCCGGGCGCGGATGCGGTGATCAACCCGCTTTGCGCAACCCACTCCTGTCCGGCGGCAATATGCGCCACCGCGCCAACCCAGGCGCCGGCGGGCTGCGTTAAGGCCGAGTCGTATATCGTGACGGTTGACAGTCCACTGGTGGCGAGGGTGACTTTGACACTGGTTGCCTTGGCCCAGGTTGGCGTGGAGACATTGGCGGGGCTGTTGGGGAATCGGGCCTCGTTAACCATCTTCCCGTCGATGAAAACCTGGTTGTTTCCTTCGCCGAGGTTCGACAACTGCGGGGCATCGTAGATTTTGCCCTGATAGCTGGTCCAGCCGGTCACCGGATCCGCGCCGTCGATCGTCACCGGCTGGTCGTTATATGGCTCGTAAGTGATGGGTGAACCGGCGGTTCCGGAATTCGCCGGTGTCACGGTTTCGTGATACGTCCCGCCCATGATGTAGACCGTATCGCCAGGCTGCGCCACATTTGCGGCGGCCTGGATGGTGCCAAAGGGCTGGGCCAGGGTGCCGGGGTTTGTACTGTCGCCGGCGGTCGAGACGTACCAGGCCGTGAGTAAAACGCGCGGTTCAAGCTCCTCGACGCTGAGAAACCGCCTGAGAACATCTGGCCGGCGATTGGGCGATGAAGAGCATCTAGATTGCAAGCCCTGTAAAATTCGCTGGTTACGACCGATCGACTGCATTAATCTACCTCCCAAAAACGAATCGGCACTATACCGGGGTCCGATAAGCGTGAAAGCCGGAATAATCCCATTTAACGAAATAAATTTCGGCTCCGACCGGCAGACTGCGAAAGGGATTTGGGTCGTTCGGTGTTATCGGACGGCTTGTGCCAGCGCGAGGTGGGATGTTTCCGGGACGTCCGGTCCGAAGCAACCCCCAATCCAGAGACGAACGAGCCGCGCATGGAGGGCAGTCCGGGGTAGTCCGGCAGTAAGCGGTGTCGCGGACGCGCTTACTGCGCGAGTACGCTCCGTGCGCGGCTCGTTATGCCTTTGCGTACCGAACGGACAAAACCATGCGGCGGCTGTATGAGGTGGTCCGAGGGCCTTGCCCGCCTTTGCTCAGCGCGGTTGCGGCCGGATCCTGCAACTTTCGTCGGCCCGCGCGGAGTGACACCTGCCTTGCTCCCCAATAGACTTGAACATTCCATGCCAGAGCCACTCGCGCTTCCCTCGCCGCTTCCTCCGCTGTTTGGAAATCGTCGCGCCGTGATCATCGCGGCGATCGTCTTTTTCGCGCTGACACTCCTTGTCTTCGGCGACCTTCTTTACGGCCAAACCGAACGTGTTCTTTCGTTGCCGGGACAGGATTTGACGAACACCTTTGTCGGCTGGTGCCAATTCACCGTCAATGAGCTGGTTGCCAATCACAACCTGCCGCTTTGGAATCCGCATTTGTATTCGGGCGCGCCATGCCTGGGCGGGTTTCAGATGGCGCTGCTATATCCGTCGACGTGGCTGCTGTTCATCATGCCGATTGCGATGGCGATCAACTGGCAAATCGCCCTACACGTTTTCATGGCCGGGTTTTTTACCTATCTGTGGATGGCCCGGCGCGGGGCGCATCCGCTGGCGGCGATGCTTTCAGGCGTGATCTTCATGTTTGGCGGCGGATACTTCATGCACATCGCCGCCGGGCATCTGCCCAACCTCCGCGCCATGGTCTGGGCGCCGCTGATCTTCCTGGCGATCGACGACCTCATCGCCACGCGCTCGCTGCGCGGCGCATGGCTTGGGGCGGCGGCCATCGCGCTGCAAATCTTCGCCGGGCATCCGCAATACACCTATTACAACGCGATCATCGCCATCCCGTATGCGCTGGTTCGCCTCTGGCATGCGCCCTCGCGACGCGGCGCGCTGCTCGGGCTGTTCCTGATGGGCCTGGGCGGCGTGGCATTGTCGGCGGTGCAGCTATTCACCGGCCTGGCCGCGGCGCGCGAGAGCCTGCGCAGCGGGCTTGGGAACGAGGTCGCCGGGACATTTCCCTTTTCGCCGGAGAATCTGGTGACGATGGTCGCGCCCGGGTTTTTCGGGCAGGTTTCCGATCGGATTTATTGGGGCCGATGGCTCATTTGGGAGGATTCGCTTTTCATCGGCGTGACAGCTTTCGTGCTGGCGTGCTTTGGAGCGGTTCGCGGGGAAAAATCGCTGCAACCGCGCATTGTGGTTGCATTCCTCGTCGCGTGCATCCTGCTGGCGCTGGGGAAATATACGCCCATCTATGGCGTGCTCTACAATCTTTTGCCCGGGTTCAACGATTTTCGCGGGGTGAGCAAATTCGCATTTTTAGCCACGCTGTTTTTAGCCAACCTCGCCGGCGTGGGATTTGATCAACTTCTGCGCCGCCCGCGCGCTTCCCTGACTCGCTCTGCACGACCCAGCGCTGATCCAAAAGAGGCAGCCGTCATCCTGAGGTACTCCGAAGGATCTCGCTCCCCTCGCGCATCGGCTGGATCCTTCGGAGTACCTCAGGATGACGAAGCGCGCGCCATCGCCAAAGGCCATTTGGCATTATGCATCACCCTGTTTGCCATCGCCTTGCTCCTCCTGCTCGGCGGCGCTGTCATCTATCAATCCGCCAGTTCCGGGCCATCGGGCATGTGGGAGCGCGCAATGAGCCATATCGATTGGGCATCGGTCGAGCGGCGGACAGTCGTGACCGACCGGGATGATTATTTCCGCAAAGCCGCCCGCGCGACTGCCGCCGCGCTGTTTCAATGCGGCGCGGTATTTGCAGTATTGGGGACACTTTGGCTTTTGGTCCGGCGGCGGCGGGAATTTGTATATGGCATCGCCGCATTGGCGCTGGCCGAGTCGCTTTGTTTCGCCTATCAGAACCGGCCGACGTTCGCGATGAAGGATGTTCTGGCGCAAGACAGCGCGATGGGGTCATTTCTAAAACAAATCCCACCCGATGGCCGGGTGATCAGCGGCGCGCCGGGCATCGTTCTGGGCGCGATTGTTCTTGGCAAGAACGGCAACGACGCCTGGGGAAATGATCCGATGGTGATGCGGCGGTATGCCGAGTTTATCGCAGCCGACCAGCACGGATCGGCCGAGGAGGTCATGCAGCGCGATTATCCCTTTTTCACGCAAAAGACCATTTCGCGCAATTGGGGAATGATGCGTGTGAAGGCCTTTTTCATCCCGACGGGCGGCGGTGGCATGCAACCCGTTCCACTTCGCGCGCCGCAACTCGCCCGCGCGCAATTGATGGATGACGTTCGGATCATCAATGATCCCAAAGCCCTGCTCGCGACAATTGCATCCGGCTCATTCAACCCGATGCGCGAAGTTCTGCTGGAACAGCCGGTGGCGGGAATGCCATCCGCCGCCGGCGCAACGCAACGGGTGAAATCTGAAATCTCAGATTTGAAATCCTTTTCGGTGACATATCCCGCCCCCGATGAATCGCAAACCGCTTATCCATCCGGCGAAAAGGTGACAGTAAAGGATATTTCCACCGACCAGATCGAAATCACCGCCAGTGTCAACCACCCCTGCATTCTGCTCCTGAGCGACACCTACAGCGCCGGCTGGCGGGTTGTGCCGCTGCAAACCACGTCGCAGCAAAAATACGAAGTCCTCTCCGGGGACTACACCCTTCGCGCCATTCCCCTGCGCGCCGGCTCGCACCATTTCATCCTGGAATATCTGCCGACGGCCTATGTCGCGGGAAAATGGGTGACGCTGGTATCGCTGCTGGCATGGATCGCCGCCGGGGTTTGGCTGATCCGAGCAGCCAAGCCACAGAAGGGTGTGTCCGGGGCGGAGAAGCGGCAATTGCCAGATCGAAGGAAGTCGCGGGAATGATGCGCGCGGTGGTGTGGAACCCACAATGTTTATTTGATCAGGCGCGTCGGGAAAGAATGAATATGGATGGACAGGATGCACAGGATCGATGGAATTACTGTCGCATTCTCCGCAACCTAACCTTCCCACGAAATGCAGAAAGTGAACGCCAAGACGCCAGGGCCGCCAAGGAAAACCGCCAGAAATACAACGGAATTTTCTTCTCTCTTCTTTCCGAACTTGGCGTTCTTGGCGTCTTGGCGTTCATTCCCTTGTGTTACGCTTTAGTGGCCCGCAACGACGCGAAATACCACCCCCGCCTCATCCTCTTTCACCGGCACAAACATTTCCGGCCGCGACTGCGCCATCTTCAATTCCGGCGGATCGGCGCTCAAATCCGGGTTGTCCGGATCATGTTTCATCACCACGAGATAACCAGCTTTCATCGCGCGAAGATTTTGCAGCCAGGTATCGGCATCAGCGTCGGCATTCATAACCTCTGTCATCCGCCGAACCAGCAAATCGCCCGGCACGCGCTGGCCCATGCGCGGGAAGTGTAAGAAATCGTGCAGGCCTTTGCGCACCGGCGCGTAGCCGACGCGGCGCGATAAGTCGAAGCCATAATAGGGATAGACGAAAAAAGTATTGGCGTAGGCGATTGTCGCATCCGAAGGCGTGTTTTCATCGACCCATTTCCAGATGCCTGCCTGGCGCGGATAGCCGTTGGGCTGGCTCCAGGCAAGCATGCGCGAATCGCGATAGCCTTCAACGTAGGCCCGCCATTGGACATAGACGGCCAGTAAAAAGGCAACCGCCGCGCATACCGCGCACATCGCCAGGCGCGTGCGCGACAGCCGCAGCAGGCGAGTTTGCAATAGGACCAGGGCGACACCAGCGGCGGCGATGATGATCGCGATGCCGGCCCGGGTTGCGACTGCGCCGATGAGATCGCGATCGAAGCTGGTGATGGTGGACGCGGCGGCAATGACGATTGCCGCCGCAATCGAAAAATATCCGCGTGAAAACCTGGCAACCGCGCCCAGGGCAAGCCCGGTCGCGGCGAAGAGCAGGACGATCAGCGGAAAGAGATATCGCACTTCATGATGCGGCGAGGTGATGAGGAAGAGGATCAGCGTGAAGATCGTGCCGATGACGCAGGCGCGCGGCAGCGGCTGACGAAGGATCGCCCGCGGGCGAAGGATGCAGGCCGCGCCAATTCCTGCCATCAGCAGGACAATCAGCGCTTTTGGCAGGCTGTGGTAGGTGTCGGCCAGCATATGCCAGACGCCGCCGGCCGTGCGAAGCTGCTGATCGCGCTCGGTGGTGAACAGGCCGGGCAAGGTCAGCCCGGGTAGATGAATATCGACAGGGTAGAGCGGATTCCTGGTGAGAATCAAATTGCGCAGGTACCACGGCCCGGCAAGCAGCGAGATGATGGCGGCGGCAATCGACCACTGTCGCCAGCCCCACCGCGCTCTAAATGGCGAATCGATTAAAAACAGGAAGATAGGGCAGACCAGCAACACGGTGTATTTGCTGGCCAGCACCAGGCCCAGGGCAACGCCGACGCGCAAGGGATTAATCGTGGCATGCGCGGCCCGCCCATGGCCTGATTGCAAATCCAATGTCGGGCCGCCCGTCGCACGGTTTGCCAGATCGCCAATGGATTCGCCGGATAATGCCAAAACCGCGGCGGCGACGAACGCCGTCACGTAAAGGTCGTCCTTGGGAAAAATCGCCTCGCTGAAAAGAGGCCGCGAGAGCGTCGCGCCGATGGCAACCAGCCCGCTGACGGCGCGCGAGCAGTCCATCAACCGGCAACATCGCACCACCAGGAAAAAAATGAACAGCAGCGGCGGCAATTGCACGTAGCGGACGAACACATCATTCCCCGCCGGCGCCATCCACCACGCCATGAAGATCGACCCGGTTCCCGGCGACCAACTGGCGGCGGGGTTCCAATACCACGTCGGGTAAATTCCCAGCCGATGCGTTTGCATCCACTGAACGGCGGTCGGCAGGTGATAGACCAGGCTGTCGGTCGCGATCGGCGGAATGAGCCGCTGCGACCAGGCATGAGCGGCGAGATAACCGGCGGCGAATAGCGCGCAAAAGAGCAGCGCGAGATGATCGAGCGTCCAGGAAATCGATCGCGCGGTGATCGGGATTTGGCCTGCACCGCGCGTTGCCTGAGCGCGATTCATAGCGCCGGGGCTTTTGGAGAAAGTAGTGGTTTTAGAGCCTTTCTCAGCTTGATACAGTGGCCCATCGTCATCCTGAGGTACTCCGAAGGATCTATGTGCCCTGCGAGTACGTGGCAAGATCCTTCGGAGTACCTCAGGATGACGATCGCGCAAACGCGCCACCAGGCCGAAAAGTGCCAAACTGCCGGAGGATCCGCCGCCGCGCGGCGAAGACATGGGCGGGCCGCCCGTGCCACGGTGTGCGGCGATCCACATTGCCGCCGCTGCGAGGGCGGCCACGAGCGACATGGTCCAGGCGTTGAAAACGCCGAGGATTCCCGGCAATGCGACAGCGGCGTACTGGGTTAAGAAATAAAGCCCGAAGGCGTCGCAAATCGCCGCGACAACACCGCCCGTTCCCCGGCGGCGGGCGAGGCAATATGCCGCCGCAAATACGCCGCCGTTCAGCAGCAAGGTCCAGAGCAGGCGAAGCTCATTGGAGAACGCGTTCAACTCGCCTCAAAATCGCCCGCGGGCGACGTGAAGACCCCGCTTATTTCCCAAAACCAGCACTGATATATTTCACAATCGCGCTGGCGTCGAGGGCCGCGTTCCAGGTTCTTTCCAATCGCGCCGATTCCAGCGCATAAAGATCGCTCAGCGTTCCCGCATGGCCGATCGCTTTATCATAGGTCGCGGCGCTGACGGCAACATTCGGGAATGGAATTGGCGTGGTGCGCACGGTGCCGATCGGGGCGGCGTGCTGGAGATTTACCAGCCAGGTATTGGCCTTGTAGTAAACATTGCCCGACCACTTTTCCTGCGAAAGCAGGTTGGAGCTTTGCTCGACGCTCAGGCCGGGAATATCTTCAAACTGGTTGTTGATGAAGCTGACGCGGTTAAACGCCTGCAAGCCCGTGCCGCCTGGCTTTTGGTTGTTTTCGATATCGATGCCCGATTTCCAGTCGTAGATGGTGTTGTTGGACAGCGTGACATCATTGAGGCCGACCGACTGGGCCGGGTTGGTCTGTCCCGAGCCGAACGACAGCATGATGGCCGGCCCGCCATTGGTTTCGCCGGTGGAGAAAACATTGTTGGAGATAACCGCGCCTTTGTGCGGCGCAATGTTGCCCACCTCCAGCCCGATGCCCTGCATAAGCGAGCCGATGTTGGCTCCGCCCATGAAGACGTTGCCGGTGACGCTTCCCGTGACGCCGCCGGCGGTGGAGGTCGCGCCGTTGACCAGGCCGAAGGTCATGCCGACCGGATCGTTCAGGAAGAGGTTTCCGGTGATGGTGCCGCCGGAGCGCGCCTGCAAGCCGGTGCTGGCGGCGCGGGAAAAGATATTGTCGCTGACGACAACCCCGGTGTTGTTATACGACAGATAGCAGTCCTGGTTATAGATCGTCTGGTAGGCGTAGGGAATCACATCGCTATATCCATTGTGATCGAAGTCATTGCCATAAAGCGTCAGGCCATGCACGCCCAGGGCATACAATCCCTCGGCATTTCCGTGAATCGCCCAGGCGTTGATGATGATATTCCGGCGGATGTCGATGTTGGTCGGCGTTCCCCACACGTTCTCGAAATTCATGTTGATCGCGTAGTTTTGAAACTCGCAATTCTCAACCAGAATATTGTTGCCGGCTCCCTGGAAATCAAAGCCGGTCGGGCTGACTTTCGTGTCCGGCGTCTTGGTGAGCTTGGGATCGCGGGCGCTGGAATCAAAGTTGATTCCCATGACGGCAAGGTTATTGACCGGCGTCTTGAGCGTCAGAAATCCCGCCAACGTGCCGGAATTAATCGTGGGCCGAGCGCCGGTTCCATATGAGCCGATCACCAAGGGCGACTGCGCCGATGCGCCGCTGAGTTGCCAGGTGCCGAAGGTCTGGTTCCAGGTGTCACCATCCTTCAGGAGCAATTCATCGCCGCTGTTATTGCGGAGAAGCGATTCGGCTTTGGCAAGGCTTTGCACTGGTGCAGAGGCCGACAGGCCGCTGTTTTTGTCATTGCCCGATGAGCTGCTGCAATAAACCACCCGCGCGCCGCTCGGCGGGGTGATAACCGTCCAGCCCGCCGAGTTCAGCGATACGGACATGAGCGTGCGGCCCTCCATCAATTCGATGGCGGCCCGTTTGGAACGAACTGCGACAGCTCGGCGCTTGGCCGACAAGAGCGATTTCAGCATTTTGTCTCCTGATTGAAGAGGGCGAAACTTATCGGCTTGGGCGCGATGATTCCACCCATATTCGGGAGAAAAATGAAATTATTTGTATTGAGCAATAATATGCAAACTTAAGATATGCTTCAGCAGCGGTCGCTCTTTGCGCAAAAGGAGCCGCGCACGCAGGGTACTCCCGAAGTAAGCGGTATTCGGACGATTAATAACTCCGCTTACTCCGGGAGTACCCTTGGTGCGCGGCTCTTCCTAATCTGCCGATTGCATTCTTCGCGCCTGCGCGTCCGGCATTTTCGTGCCCATGACAGAAGCTAATCGTTGTCGGATTCCTGCTCCGAATCCGATTCATCTGCTTCCACCACGGGAATCTGATATTTCCCATCCAGCCATCGCCCCAAGTCAATCAACCGGCAGCGCTCGCTGCAAAAAGGAAACGCCGGGGGCAGCTTCTCGCCACTCGGCGGCTCAGGCACCTCTTTTTTGCAGGTGGGACAGTGCATGCGCAAGGCATCCCTCTTAACGCTTTTTCGATGACGACTTGGCCGCCGGTTTTGGCTCGGGCTTACCTGGCTTAGGCGTGGATTCGGATTTTGCCTCGGTTTTGGCCGGGGCTTTGGTGTCGGGCTTTGCCTCAGCTTTGGCGTCGCTCTTCGCTTCAGCGGCGGGTTTGGCGTCGGCGCCATCGGCCTTGGCCGGCGCTTCGGATTTTTCCGACTCGGCCTTGGCCTTGTCGGTATAGGCGGCATCGCGGTAGTCGGTGATATAAAACCCGCTTCCCTTGAAAATAAGCCCGCCGCCCGCGCTGATGAGCCGCTCGACGGCGTTCTTCCCACATTGGGGACACTTGCGGATCGCCGGAGAAGTGATCGAGTGAAACTTCTCGAACTTATAGCCGCAGTTGTTGCACTTGTATTCGTAGGTTGGCATGGGGAATAGTAGGCAGTTAGCAATCGTTAGTAGGCAGTAGGCAGAAGACAGTAGGCAGAAGACAGAGGGAGAAGTCGGGAGGCAGAAAAAGTCGTTCGCGCGACTTCCATTCCGCCTACTGCCTACCGCATACTGCCTACTCCTCCAATTCACACACTCTTACTTACCGCCACCTGCGCCGGGCGCAGGGTGCGGCCGTGAAGGGCGTATCCTTTTTGCAGCAACTGAACCACGGTTGGCGTCTTGTATGTCGAATCCTGCTGCAGCAGCGCCTCGTGGCGATTGGGATCGAAGACCGTCCCGGGGGCGGGATTGATTTCCTCCACCTGCTGCTGCCGCAGCACGCTCATCAACTGGTCATGAACGATCTGCAATCCCTTAAGGACGGCGGCGGCATCGGTCTTGGAGCTGTCGACGCCCAGGGCGCGCTCGAAATTATCGATCACCGGCAGCAGACTCTTGATCACCGCGCTGTTGGCGTACTGGGTGCGCTGTTCCAGGTCCTGCTCGAGGCGGCGCTGCGAATTCTTGAACTCCGCCGTCGCCCGCGCCAGCCGCTGATAGAGCGAATCGCGATCGGCCTTGAGCGCGTCATATTCGGCCGAGCCGATGCCGGCGGCAGTGCTGGCCTGCGGCGCGTCGGCGCCGTCGTCGGGGTTTTCGGCCGAGGCGGAATCCTGCAAGTCGTTGTCGTCGTTGATGGGAATGCGCGTCATGATGTCACTCGCTAAATGTTTCAAACCTCACGCACGGGCTCAAGGCCCGCGGATCACACCGTTGTCCTTCCAGGACGTTACCACACACCCCCGCTATGCGTCGCCGCCAAAAACCTGTTTTAATTTGTCCATGAATCCCTTTTTCTGCGACATGACCGAGCCGTCTTCGGAGCTGGCGAATTCGCGCAGCAACTGCCTTTGCTTTTCGGTCAACTTTTTGGGGATTTCGATAAAAATCTGCACGAGCTCGTCGCCGGTTTTGTGCGAGCGCAAATCGGGCAGGCCTTTGCCCTTGAGTTTGAAAACCTCGCCGTGCTGGCTGCCGGAGGGAATTTCCAGCTCTTCGCGGCCCTTAAGCGTCGGCACTTCGATTTTCCCGCCAAGGGCCGCCTGGGTGAACGAAATCGGCACCTGGCAGACCAGGTCATTGTTATGCCGGGTGAACATGGGATGGGGTCGCACCGAGATATAGCAATGCAAATCGCCCGCCGGCGCGCCGGCCTCGCCTGCCTCGCCCTCGCCAATGATTCGGATGGCCTGGCCTTCGTGCACGCCGGCGGGGATTTTAACCGACAGGACGCGCTTGCGCACCTGTCGGCCTGAACCATTGCAGCTTGGGCAATGGTCGCGCACGATGCTGCCGCGCCCGCGGCAATTGGGACAGGTGGTTTCCATGCGGAACATCCCGCCGAAACCCGCCTGAATCACGCGGCCCGCCCCGCCGCATTGCACGCAGGCGATCGGCTGCGACCCGGGCTTGGCACCGCTGCCCTTGCAGGTTTCACAAGTATCGCGGCGTTCGAATTCGAACGGCTTCTCGACTCCCCCGGCCACTTCCGCCAATGTCAGCTCCACCTGGATTTCCAGGTCGAACCCGCGCGCCGGGCCGCCCCGGCGGGTTCCCCGTCCGCCACGCCGTCCGCCTCCGCCGAATGCGCCGCCGAAAATGTCGTCGAACATCGAGAAGATGTCGCCGACGTCCATGTGGGAAAAATCGTGCTGGCCACTAACCCCGGCATGTCCGAACTGGTCATAGCGCTTGCGTTTTTCGCTGTCGGAGAGCACTTCGTATGCTTCGGAGCATTCCTTGAAGCGGATTTCCGCCTCGCCCAGCCCGTCGCCCTGGTTGCGGTCGGGATGATACTTCATCGCCAGCCGACGATAGGAGCGCTTGATCTCCTCGCCGTCGGCGGTTTTGGTAACGCCGAGCACTTCGTAATAATCTCGTTTGGTGGTGGCCATTCGTGTTATTTCCGGAAGCCTTCTTTTTTCAATTCGGTTTCGAAGTTATCGTTTCGAAACGGGTCCCACTCGTCGGGGGTATAGGCGAGAATCATGCCGACGCGCTTGTTGGCGACAGGCCCGAGAACCTTTTCCAGTGCATCCCGGATCATGATCTGGCGCTTCATGTCGCCCTTGCGGCGGAATGTCGGCGAAATCACGGAGCCATTGATCATATTCCCCCATTTTTCGAGACGAAAGCGCGGGTCCTTCAATTGCAGTTCACTGAGCAGGACTTCCCTAACTTTAGAAATTGTTACTCGCATAGCGTCTCGCACCGTTTAACAATGACCGAGCAATTCTCATAAAAATTCCGCACGGCATACTTGAGAGACCGTCTTTTTCCGACCTCGCCGAGTTTCCACCACGCCTTCTCCATCCTACTCGTTGGCATGAAACGCATGTTATTGAACCAGACACGCGCAACACGCTGAATATTCGTAGCGAGTTCCTCCCGATGATCGGGTCGCTTTAGCACCCCCAGCGCACACACCCGCGTCAGCAATCGTCTCAAATCGTGCCCGGTTTCGAGCGCGGTCTTCCCACTCTTAATCTCGCTGTCGTGTTTCCAAATGACGGCTCGAAGCATGCTTTCAACGGCCCGTCCGCCCAAGTATACGCAGCCCGCGAACTTTTCGCCTTCGTACAGAATGAGAGACTCGGTAAGCCGCTCAATTCCAGCCTTGCGATAATCAGCTTCTCCCGTGTCGTATTGCATCGGCGATCCAATGGCGAATGTCCACAAAACAGATTGAGGCACAAGGGCACATCGCTGTGACCCTGTGCCTCAAATCCTTTGCGGCGTCAATCGTTTACACCACCGCGCCGGTAGCCGGCGTCATTCCGTGGTCTTTGTCTTCCTTTAATTCAGTGATCAGCACCTCGGTCGTCAGCGCCAATCCGGCAACGCTGGCCGCGTTCAACAACGCCGTCTTAGATACCTTTGCCGGGTCAATGATGCCCAGCTTGAACATATCGCCGAACTCGCCGGTGGCGGCGTTGTAGCCGTACGACTGGTTCTTGTTTTCCAGGATTTGGGCAACAATCACTTCGCCATCCTCACCGGCATTGTCGACGATCTGCTGCGTGGGGAAACGCAGGGCCTCGGCGACGATGTCGAAGCCGATGCGCTCATCGCCCTTGGCTTTGCTGCGCTGGCCTTCGACCGCTTCAATGGCGCGGAGGAATGCGACGCCGCCGCCGGGAACGATGCCTTCCTCGGCCGCGGCGCGGGTGGCGTGAAGCGCATCGTCGATCAGGTCCTTGCGCTCCTTCATTTCGGTTTCAGTGGCGGCGCCGGCTTTGATGACGGCCACACCGCCGACCAGCTTGGCAAGCCGCTCCTGCAGTTTCTCGCGGTCGTAGTCGCTGGTGGTCTTGTCGATCTGCTGGCGAATCTGGTCGGCCCGGCCGGTGATGGCGCTCTTCTTCCCGGCGCCTTCCATGATCAGCGTGTTGTCTTTATTGACGGTGACGCGCTTGGCCTGGCCGAGCTGTTCCAACTCGACGTTTTCCAGCTTCAGACCGACATCTTCGCTGATGAATTCCCCGCCGGTGACCACGGCCAGATCGGCCATCAATGCCTTGCGGCGGTCGCCAAAGCCCGGCGCTTTCACCGCGCACACCTGAAGAATGCCGCGAAGCTTGTTGACGACCAGGGCAGCCAGTGCTTCCTGCTCGACATCCTCGGCAATGATGAGCAGCGGCCGGCTGCTGGCGACGATCTTGTTCAAAAGCGGCAGCAACTCGGCAAGGTTGCCGATCTTCTTCTCGTGCAGCAGGATGTAAGCATCTTCGAGCACAGCTTCCAGCGTTGTCGGGTTGGTGAGGAAATAAGGTGACAGGAAGCCCTTGTCGAACTGCATGCCTTCGGTGTAGTCGAGGCTGGATTCGGTGCCTTTACCTTCGTCAACGGTAATGACACCTTCCTTGCCGACCTTTTCCATGGCGTCGGCCATGAGATCGCCGATCTTTTCGTCGCCGTTGGCGCTGATGGTCGCCACGCGCTTGTAATCCTCGCGGCCTTTGACCTTCTTCGCCTGGGCGGTAATTGCCTCGGCGGCGATGTCAGCGGCCTTGGTAATTCCGCGTTGGATGATGACGGGATTGGTGCCCACCGTCACCGAGCGCAGGCCAAGGGTATAGATTGCTTCGGCCAGGACGATGGCGGTTGTGGTCCCATCACCGGCCACGTCGCCGGTCTTGGAGGCGACGGTGTTCACGAGCTTGGCGCCCATGTTTTCGAAGGCCTGGGGGAGTTCGATCTCCTTGGAGACGGTGACGCCGTCCTTGGTGATGCGTGGTCCGCCAAAGGACTTTTGCAGAACGACATTGCGGCCGCGTGGGCCAAGGGTTGCCTTGACGGCGCGGGCGAGTTGCGAGAGACCCGATGCCATGTCGGCACGGGCGTCGGTTTCAAACTTCATTTGTTTCACGGCCATGGAATGCTCCAAAAAGTGCTGAGTAATGAGTGCTGAGTGCTGAGTGCTGAGTATCGAAGAACTGGAGCAGGGCTGTATTCCCCAGCACTCAGCACTCAGCACTCAGCACTTTTTCCTATTCCAGAATGCCCAGGACATCCGATTCGCGGAGGATGACGAACTTTTCGCCGTCGACTTCGATGTCGGTGCCGGAATATTTGCCGTAGTAGACGGTGTCGCCAGCCTTGACGTTCAGGGCCATATGTTTGCCGTGATCGTCAACCTTGCCAGGCCCGGCAGAGATGACTTTGCCCTTGGTGGGCTTTTCCTTGGCCGAGTCAGGCAGGACGATTCCAGAGGCGGTTTTGGTTTCCGCTTCGGACTGTTTGACGATAACGCGATCGGATAGGGGTCTGAGTTTCATAATTTCACTTCACCTCGTAAGGGCTCCGGGGCACGAAGCCATCCCTCGTTGACATTTTTTCGTACGACTACAATGCGCTGCGCCGACTACTTCACCTTCAGCCGCGACGAATCACAGCAATTGTCGCGTCTTTTATTTCGTCTCTAACGGCATCCGTGAACCGGGCAACCCGCCTGGCGAACAAATTCCGATGAGCCGTAAACAGCTTGCCCGGCCGAGCAAAGCTAACGACTTTCAGGCCACCGGTGGCAAAACTGGTCGTCGTCAACTCCACTGCGTCCTTGTCGGCATCACGGTTACTCGTAATTTGACACGCGACGAAGTCATCACGGCCAACATCTGCCAGTATTACGGCTGGCCGAAGTTTGCTTCCGGACAAGTCGCTGAACGGAAAATTGAGTAATACGACATCGCCGGACTTCATTACACAACCTCGTCGAGATCCGGCAGTTCATCCAAGTGTTTCCACGCCTCGTCAGCTTCGGGACCGATCCAGCCGCTCGCGAGCGATGCTTCGGCCAGAATCGCCGCATCATTGTCGGCGTCAGGATCATCAAGGAATGTCACCAACACGCGCGTGGAGTGACGCAGCGCCACCTTTTCCTTGAGCTTCACCTGCCCATCAGTTCCCAATGTGGCTTCGATCGTTCTCATCCTAAGTGACCTCCACCTGCCGCGTCTCTACTGTCAACGGCATACCTTGTTCTGCCCGAACCTCAAGACACAAACGAATTGCGTCCTCAATATTCTTTAACGCTTCTTCGCGGGCCCGGCCCTGACTCACGCAGCCAGGAATTGATGGACACTCAACGATCCAGACGCCGTCTTCGTCACGATCGATGGTTACCGAGAATTTCATGATCGAACCTTTATTGCGGAAGTACCTTACCGCTTTCGAGGCGATCAGCCATCACGCGCAACGCCAACGCTTCGACCTTCGCGATGGCTTCTTCGCGAGTCGCTCCATAAACCATGACACCAGATAATTCTGGCACTTCCGCGATCCAGCGACCATCGTGTTCCTGTTCGATCTCGATTGCGAACATGTCTTGCTCCAATGGCGGTCGCCATTCACCGTCAAACTTCAAGCCGTATGTCTTTTTCGTTGCTCAAGCCATCTTCGCAATTCCGTCGGGGACTCGGTCGCCTTCTCACCTTTGATCACCGAAACAGCCGAAATTGCAATTTTCAGCGAAGGCCAGAACACCGCCCGCCCACTGCTGATAAGCTTCCAGTTATTTCGTTCAGCCGGCGTCGCATGGCAAAGCCGTGGATACCAGTCAATCGGCGCAGAAATCTTGCGCTGATCTTCGAGCGAAAACGCCACGGTATTTTCATCAACGACCGCGTAGGTCACCTTCAACGGCTTTTCCCCGCGGAGTTCGCCGGCATGAATTCCACGGCCTATGACGCGCACCATCTTTCCAACATCCGGCTCATAATTCGGCCGATCCGCAACCGCAGGCCCGGCCTTAGCCCGATTGATACTCGCGCTTCTCGGTCGCGTTTGCCTTCCGGGCACTGATGATGCGGATCGTGTCGCCATGTCGCTCCGTATATATAACCAACAACAACCGAAGCTTATTCGAGAAGCCGATGATTATCTCCCGATCTTCATCATCCGAATGCTCCGCATCATAAAATTCGATGGCATTCGGATCGGAGAAAACCGTTTCTGCTTCTTCAAATGAGATCCCATGTTTCCGGCGGTTGGTCGCCGCCTTTGTGGAATCCCACTCGAATTTCACATGCATCTCCCGATTTACTTCATGGCTGATACGCTCGGCGATCTACCGACTGCCGATTTATGCCGCCGCGCAAACTCTTTCCTATGGGGCCATTCGTTGTAACATCGTCGATGCACTGCGTTATCCGAAAGGCGCCAAAGCGGATCATTGGCGTCACCAATGAAATACGATGTAGCCACAAATCTCTCGCCTAATGCAATAGGGTGATTGCAGATCGCACACGGCATCCCGGTCCACACGAGCGCCATCCTCTTGCGCCTTTCGCCATCACATGAAATCAGATCACATCATATCATCCATCCCGCCCATGCCACCCATGCCTCCCATGCCGCCGCCGTGATCGTGATGATGATCGCCACCGGCGGATTCCTTCTTGGGGGCATCCACCACGATGCAATCCGTCGTCAATAACAGAATCGCCACTTCGCTGGCATTAATGAGGGCGGTGCGCTCGACCTTGGTCGGCGTGATGATTCCGGCTTTGATGACGTCGACGAATTCGCCGGTCAGGGCGTTCCAGCCGTCGCTGTCCTTGCTTTCCATGACCCGGCGGACGACCACGCTGCCACTTTCGCCGGCGTTCTCGGCGATCTGCTTCAGCGGGGCGACCAGCGCCTGGCGGACGATTTTCACGCCGGCCGCTTCGTCGCCGTCCAGTTCGTGCTTGCCGCCGTTGAGCGCCTTGAGGGCTCGGATCAGCGCCACGCCGCCGCCGGCGACAACGCCTTCTTCGACCGCCGCGCGGGTGGCGTGCAGCGCGTCTTCGATGCGGGCTTTCTTTTCCTTCAGCTCGGCTTCGCTGGCTGCGCCAACATTGATCTGCGCCACGCCGCCCGCCAGCTTGGCCAGGCGTTCCTGCAGCTTCTCGCGATCGTAATCGCTGGTGGTGATTTCAATTTCCCGGCGAATCTGGGCGATCCGGCCCTGAATCGCATCAGTATCCCCTGCCCCTTCAATAATCGTGGTGTTGTCGTTGTCGATGCGAACCGTCTTCGCCTGCCCGAGGTCGGACAGTTCGATCTTGTCGATCTCGATGCCGAGATCTTTCATGATCGCCTTGCCGCCGGTGAGGATGGCGATGTCCTCCAGCATTGCCTTGCGGCGATCCCCATAGCCCGGCGCTTTCACTGCCGCCACATTCAAAATGCCGCGAAGCTTATTCACGACCAGAGTGGCAAGCGCTTCGCCTTCAATATCCTCGGCGATGATCAGCAACGGCTTTTTGCCCTTCTGAATCTTCTCCAGAAGCGGAATCAGTTTGTTAGCCGCCGAGATTTTTTCTTCGAAAATCAGAATGAGCGGCTTATCGAGATGCACAGTCATTTCATCAGGATTGGTGATGAAGTTAGGCGATAGATAGCCGCGATCGAATTGCATGCCTTCGACGACATCGACGTAAGTCTCGAGGCCTTTTCCCTCTTCGACGGTAATGACGCCATCCTTGCCGACGCGTTCGAAGGCATCAGCCATGATCTTCCCGATCTCGCGATCGTTGTTGGCGGAAATGGTGGCGACGTTTTCAATGTCGCCTTTGCCTTGAATCGGCTTGGACTGCTTCTTCAGATTCTCGATGACCGATTTCACCGACGTGCGAATGCCGCGGGCCAATGCCATCGCATCCGTCCCGGCAGTCAAATAACGATAGCCTTCCTTAAAGATAGCTTCAGCCAGCACGGTGGCGGTGGTGGTTCCATCCCCGGCCACGTCGCTGGTTTTGCTGGCGGCTTCCTTCACGAGCTTTGCGCCGATGTTCTCGAACTTGTCTTTCAGCTCGATTTCCTCGGCAACGGTCACGCCATCCTTGGTGACGTTGGGCGCGCCCCATCCCTTGTCGATGACCGCATTTCGGCCGCGTGGGCCAAGGGTGGCCTTCACGGCGCGGGCCAGTTTCTCCACACCCGTCAACAGTGACTTACGCGCCTCGGCGTCGAAGGACAACATCTTGGAAGCCATGCCACATCTCCTTAAATGGATTGAATCAATCTCGTTTTTGCGGTTTCAGACATCCGATATGCGACCCAGCGAGTCGACAACCAGACATTCGCCGAAGATGGAACTTCGGCAACGTGCTAAGACAAAGGGCGTGCCGAAGTGTGACCTGATGCGAATGTATCGCAAGCATCGTTGAAATATGACGTTGCGCGCTGCAGTTCGCTCTTAAGTCGGGGATCCGAATCTCCGGCGACTGTCAGGGTGGCAGGAGGGGGGAAGAATGTGACGTGCGCGGTTGCCATTGTGGCAGTGACGGCGGTTTGGCGTTACCTTTGCGTTATGCCGCCGCTTCTGGACATCGCCAATCTCAGTTTTTCATACGGGTCGCAACCTGTTTTGCAAGGCATCAACCTCTCCGCCGACCGCGGGACGATTCTCGGGTTGATCGGTCCCAACGGCGGCGGAAAGACAACGCTCATTCGCCTGCTTCTGGGCCTTTTGGAGCCGACGGCGGGCAGCGTAAAAATCGACGGCCTACAACCCAGGCAAGCCGTCCGCCGGGGCGATTTGGTCGGCTATCTGCCGCAAAACCCGCGCGTGCCGAGCCAGTTTCCCATCAGCGTGCGGCAGGTTGTGCATCTGGGCCTCGCCGGCAAAACCGGAATGCTTCATCCTTATCACAAGGACGATTTGGCCTTCGCCGATTCGCTGCTAGCGCGCGTCGGAATCTCCGAGCTGGCCGACAAACCCGTCAACACCCTCTCCGGCGGACAACTCCAGCGCACCCTCATCGCCCGCGCCCTCGCCCCGCGCCCCAAACTTCTGCTGCTCGACGAACCCACCACCGGCATAGACCGCGGCGGGCAACAACAATTCATCGAATCGATCCTCGCCTTAAAAGCCGAGCTGCATTTGACGGTTGTTTTCGTTAGCCACGATTTGCGCGCCGTGTCAGCGACGTGCGATCGGATTGCCTGCCTGAATCTGACGCTGCATTATCACGATGTGCCGGACCATCTGCCGGCGGATTTGGTCTATCGCATGTTCGGCTGCGACGCCGAGGCGATGGGGATTAAGGGGGGGCATGTGTGCACACATGGCATAGCTCCCGCTGCCGGTTCGGCTTAGCCGAGCTGATTCTCCTCCTGTCTCCGCTTGTCATCGCGCTCAAAGAGCACATCTGCTATCGCAGCGAGTTCAGGATCGGAGTGCCCGTGGTCGCGCCAAATGCGTCGAATTTCTGATTCATCGGGCGACGGCGGTTGCTGTCCATCCACAAACGGTTTTGAGAGCGCATCCTGCATACCCAGAATTAGCATGATCGCATCTCTGAGTGACCAGACGATGCATGTGGGCGCCGTTTCCATCCGGCACGCCTTAAGGCGCATGATCATCGGAAAATTCCCATCGCGAGACGCCAGGCTGACTTCGTTCGGGGGGCCGATGGAAATGATAAACAGTTCGCCAGATTCGCCGGGCCGCTGGCTCGTCGCTCGATCCAGATACCAGCCGCTGCTGAAACGCACGCCTGGAGTCAAATCTCGTGGCTTATGGATCTGTACAATGAGGTCGAATAAGTAATCTATGTCGCGCGTGGGCGGCGGTAGTCCGTCCTGCCCGCGATATAGCTCCCTTCCACGGAAGAGACATTCAGATATTTCCTGCCGTTCTTCTTCGTTCGTGGTGCAAACCGAAACCAGATCATCCGCGATAATATCCCTCGCCTCGGGATTTCGGACATCGTAAGAAATAATCTCGGGTGCACCGTCGATTTTGATGGCCCAGGTAATACCGCTGCTCTCACCGATAATAATCAGGCGGTGCGGCTCCAGGCCATCCCATTCGATTTCAGCCCTGTATTGCCTGAGAAGAGGAAGATTCTCCTCCCATTGTCCTCTGAAAAACTGATTCCATTCCAAGAGACCGTTGGCAAGACTTTCGCTCTTTTGCAAAGGGTAGAGATACGGGTCACCGTGGTCCTTGCTCTGGATCCCGTTGCACGAAAGATACAGTTCACGGAGCCAATCCGGGAACTGACTTTCGAGCTCCTTCTCGACGGTCGCGATCTGTTCTTTATCCGCGGGCGGATAAAAAACCGCACCTGGCAGTGCAGCCTTGAGTCGATCGTACGTCGAATCCATCGGTGCGTTTTCCTCGACAAGGGAAAGTGGAATACGTCAGCATAACGAAACGTGCAGATTTCGCATCTTCGCTCCATCGCGGTTAAAACTCTCCGCCCATGCTCGCCGAAGTGATGATTCGACCTTCGCTCATTCCGCCCTTGCTCACCGCAACGGCGATGGCCCTCTCCTGCGCAGTTCTCTCCGTCTTCGTCGTCTCCCGCCGCTGGGCGTTCATCGGCGAAGGAATCGCCCATAGCGGCTTCGGCGGCGCCGGAACCGTCTGGCTGCTCATCCTCATCTTCCCGAGCCTCGGCAACGAGGGCCGGGAATGGCTTCCCTACTGCGGCGTGGTGGTCTTCTGCATCGCCACCGCCATCGGCATCGGCTACTTCACCCGCTCGGGCAAAATCAACAGCGATGCCGCCATCGGCATCTTCCTCGTGGCGTCGCTGGCGTGGGGGATTTTGGCGCAATACATCTATCGCCATGTACGCGGGGTCGATCCGGTCGGGTGGGATACCTTTCTCTTCGGCGACATGCGCGGGCTCTCGGCGCAATTCGCCCTCGGGGCGGTTTCGCTCTGCGTGGCCGTCGTGGCAGTCGTCGTCGGCCTGGGGCGGGAAATTGTGGCGTATGCATTCGACCCCACCACCGCCGAGGCGTCGGGCGTGCGCGTCGGGTTCATTCACTACCTGCTGATGATTCTCGTAGCGCTCACCATCGTCATCGGCGTTCGCCTGGCGGGAAATGTGCTGGTGACGGCGCTATTGGTTCTTCCCGGCGCGACGGCGCTGATGCTCTGTCGAACGTTGCGGTCAACCATGGTGCTGTCGCTGGCTGTTGCGCTGATCGGGACAGTTGGCGGCTTATGCATCCATTTCTGGAAACCGTTCATCCCCACCGGACCGGCGATCGTGCTGCTGCTGTTTGGAGAGTTTGTGATTGGGTATGCGGTGGAAAAGTTGGGATCACGCTGATGTTGCGAAACCAACTGCTTCGGACATCGTTTTTTTGAATGTAGACCTTACGCGTAGCGCTCGGACCGAAGGTCCACTCTTCTCGCAACGAACACGTGGACCTTCGGTCCGACCGCTACGCGAAATCCGCTCGACTTAAATAAACCATCGCGCCCTTACCGCACGATATACAGTGTCTCATCCAACACCACGTCCACTTCATTTCCCAGCGCAAACCACTGCGCCGCCTCCGGATGCTTTTTCAGCAGGGCGAAATATTCATCGCTGTTGAAGGCGATCTTCTGCTGCTTTAAATCCTTGCGGTCCTGGGCGGTGGAGTCGGTCCATGTGTCCCCGTTTTGGTAAAACGCCCGGCCGTTCACCACCCGTGCCTGCTGCCCGTAATTGTGGGCCACGCGATATCCCTCGGCGGGCTGAGTCGTCGGGGCGGGCAACGGGCCGAATCGGGCCACCGGCCCGTTGCCCGCATCGGCCGCGGGCGCCTGAGCCCCGGCGAAGGTGCTTCTGTCGGCACCTTTATCCAAGTCTTGCTGCTGGCCCGCCTGGGCGAGTTGATCGAGGTTCTCGTTACGCTTAAGCGCATCCACATCGCGGGCGGCGGCAACCGCTTTCTCGCCGGTGCGCGCCTGCGGAGCCGCCGCCTCGGAATAAGCCTGCTTAAGCCGCTGCTCGCTGTCCTTCACCGCGCGGGCATCGTTGCCAAATTCGCGCATGTTCTGCAAAGTCAGCGGCACCCCGCGGGTTTTTTCGTCTTCCACGATCAGATACGCGGTGTAGGGCGTCACGATCCCATGCTCGCGGGCCAAGCGGGTGACTTCATCCTTCAATTCCTTCGATTCGCCATGCATGCGAATCTGGTCGAGCAAATATCCCACCCGCCGAACGGCCCACAGGCGCGGGATGTATCCGTTGGACATGTCCTGCTCGGTGAAATGCACATCGGTCGCAAACGTTTGCTTTTCGCCGTTGATGGTTCCGCTGATTTTCACCGCCGATGCGCCATGGCCGCTGTAGCGGCCGAAGGCGACCAGCATTTCCCCCTTGAACAAGTCCGGCATCACCCCGGGATACATCTGCGACACGTGGATATTGTCGCCGGTGAACGCGAGTTGCACATTGCTCAGCACCGGCTCCTTGATCTTCGTGTAAAAGTTGCTGACCTTAACCTCAATGTCTTCCTCGGGCGCAACGTAAGTGCTGAACGCCTTGGTATCGGCAGCGATGCGGTCGAGCAGGTGCGTGTTCACATCGTTGCCGATGCCGAAGCAGAAGATTCGCGTCCCGGCACTTTGCTTGGAAGCCTGCGAAACCAATACATCTTCGTTGGTTTCGCCGATGGTCGGCTCGCCGTCGGTGAGGAAGACGATTTCGTAGGGGCGGTCAGCTTCATGTTTCATGCCCAGCGATTGATGCAGCGCATCGTCGATGGCGGTTCCGCCGATGGCTTTTAAGCCTCTTACAAAATCCAGCGCCTTCGTGACGTTTTCTTTGGTTGCCGGGCGAAGTTCGCTGAAGAGCGGCTCGCATTCGGTGGAGAAACGAATGACCTCGAAATGGTCGGTTTCATCGAGATTGTTCAGGCAGAAGCTAAGCGCTTTTTTCGCCTGTTCGATCTTTGGCCCAGCCATGGAGCCGGAAGTATCGAGCACGAAGCAGACATCTTTTTTCTCAACCACGCCCTTGGCGGCTTCCAGCCCCGGCGAAGCCAGCAGCATGAAATAGCCGTCGTCGCTTCCCTGGCGATAGGTGAGCAGATCGACGCCAACGGCTTGTTTGGAGCGCGAGAAGATCAGCTTGAAGTCAGTATCAGGCCGAAAATTCTTCGCCTCCCAACCCACCACCGCGCGATTGTCGCCATCCCGGCGGATTTCAACGTTGTTCGTCGGGCTGTAAATGCTCTTGATCGGGTCCTGGCAGGCCAGCGTTACTTTCACCGACACATCATTCAGCGGGCGCGAGCTGAACTTCTCGGTGTTCATCGGATAGACATATTCCACCAGCCCGGTGTCGGATTTCAGCAACTGGGTATAGGTCAGCTTCACCTTTTTCGCTGAGTTGCCGTTGATGGGAAAGATGCGGACTTTGAACGCATCGCGGCCCATGTATTCCAGCAAAGCCGGGTCGCGGAATTTGCGGACGATCTCTTCGTAAATGGCCCGGGCTTTATCCGCCTGCAAAAGCTCGGCGTCCATCATGGTGCCGTTGATGTCCATGGAAAACTTATCGATGTGCGACCCGGCCGGCAGCGGAAACAAATACGTCCCCTCCAGGACCTGGCTGTTGGGATTGTAAAACTCCTGCTCCACGGTCGTCGTGGCGACCTGATCGTTGATGTCAACCGTGACGTGGTGATACGTCACTTGCAGCGGCGCAAAGGCAAAATGCCCCGGCACGACTCGCTCCGGCGGGCTCTGGATAACAATAAATCCGTCGGCCAGACATATCTTGCTCGCAGAACAAAACCATGCCGATAGCAGCCCCAGGGTCAAAAAGAATCGTTTCATCGCGAACTCTCCGTTTCTAAAGCCTCGCCGAAAGTTAGATGGACGACTGAGGGAAAAGTTCCGGGAAACCCTGAGCTTTTTCGGCACCGCTCTTGCAATTCGCCGGGCGTGCCGCCGGTTGTAACGGACAATGGGCGGAAAATATTTTTCCTGTTATGGGAGGTTTGTCATGCAGCTCGAAGACCTGAGAGATTTGTACACCGAACAATTGCGCGATCTATATAACGCCGAAAACCAACTGGTGAAGGCGTTGCCGAAAATGGCCAAGGCAGCCAGCAACGAGGAACTATCGCAAGGCTTCCTCGATCACCTCGAGGAGACCAAAGGACACGTCGAACGGCTGGAGGAGATTTTCGAATCGCTCGGCGAAAAGCCAACCGGCAAGACCTGTGCGGCCATGAAGGGCCTGATCGAGGAAGGCAAGGAAACCATGGAAGAGGACGCCGAGCCCGAGGTGATGGACGCCGGCCTCATCGCCGCCGCTCAGCGCGTGGAGCACTACGAGATCGCCGCCTATGGCACCGTGCGCACCTTCGCGAAATTGCTCGGCGATAACGAAGCCGCCAAGCTCTTGCAGCAGACGCTCGATGAAGAAGGCGCCTGCGATAAAAAGCTGACGAAGCTGGCGACGTCGACGATCAATCTGGAAGCGGCGCACGCATAGTGGACCCGAGTCGTTGAACTCAAAAGACGCAGACTTTTACGTGGCACGGGCGGCCCCCGCTCGTGTCTGGTGTCGCAGAACACGGCCGTGCCACGTAAAGCTGACGCAAATGGATATGGCGCTTGCGCTTTCCGATAACGCCGGTTCTGATAGTGAGGTACTCCTCAGCGCGGCTAAGCCGCAACCAAGGCAAATGCGGTAATCGCCACAGATTCACACAGATGAACCCAGCGCGGCTGCGCCGCAAATCCGAAATCCGAATGACGAA
>DASRRM010000384.1:0-15876 GCA_035695715.1 Tepidisphaeraceae bacterium | reverse complement strand
GATTCGGTGGCGGGAGATTCGGGCGGCGGGGCGTGCAAATGGGTGGGTCGGAAGCGATAGCAGTAGCGAATTCCTTACCTCCGTGCGCTCCGCCAGTTAGAACATACACCGGCAAGGAAATTCCGTTGCCAATTTGGGCGTCATGGGATATGATTCCCCCGTCATCATTTCGCTCGGTCTGGGTCTGAAATTTACGGGAGAGACAAATGCACATCCGAGAATTGTCTGGTAAAGGCCGTCCACGCTCTGCCCGCCGGGCCGCTCTCTATGCCGCCATTGCCGGAATGTCGTTCGTTTTAGCTCCCCAGGCGCTTGACGCTGGCGGTGTTTTTACCACAACGGTTTTCAGCACCGGCAACCAGATGTCCGACACGAATGTCGGCCTGAATTCCTCCTACACGTATCAGGACACGGCGAATATCAATGGCGCGGCGCTCACCATCAACGGCGTCAACTTTGCCGCCGGCGGTTTGACTTCCGGTGGCACCTCGCCCAATACGTGGGGACTTAGCGCCTACCTTCCCACTTCGTACACCGGCAACGTCAGCAACATCGCAACCAGCAATCAACTGTACACCCTTGACTCGACCTTCACCTACAACGCCGACGTTAGTATCGCAACCGCACCCGAAATGTTCACGCTCAATGGGCTGACGGCAGGGCAGGTCTACTCGCTGGCATATTATAATGTCGCTTTCGGGTCTCCCGGTGGCCGCGTCATGACGACGATTAACGGCTCTGACGGCGGAACGATTGCCGGTTTTGATGAAAACGCCAGCGGCGCCGGAAACGGGAATGTTCTCCGCTATACCTTCGTGGCCACCGGTGCGACTGAAACCCTCACCTTCAATCCCGCCGCCACCGATTCATACCATTTCTACGGCTTCAGCAATCAGCAGGTGTTCACAGGCAACACCTTTCAAAGCGCCAGCGGATCAAATTGGTCGACAGCAACCTATTCCGTCCCCGCTCAGGCGCCCATTAACGGCGTTGCCGGGACCAACGTCACCTTTCCATCGATGGCCTCCGCGTCAACCGTGGTACTCGATACCAGCGAAACCGTCGGGCATATTCAGTTTTCCAGCCCCGCTGGATGGTCCATCACCGGCGGAAACACGTTAACGTTGCAGAGCGACGCCACGAGCGCCTCGGTCTTGAACGCCGCCGCCGGAACGAACACCATTGCCGTCCCGGTTGTGTTTAGCACACCAGTGGCGGCTTTGGGGACCTCCACCAGTTCGATCGTATTCAACAACACCATCACCAGCAATGGAAACCTGTTGACCGTGGGCAGCGGCACGGTGCAATTTGGCGATGGGGTTACCAATACGTTCTCTGACGGGCCGGTCGCCGTGAACAACGGGGGAACGCTTGTTATCAACACCAACGGGGGCGTTCAAAACCTCCCGACAACAAGCCCAATCAGCGGTACGGGTGCGGTAAACTTCACCGGCAGCGGCAACGTCTACCTGTCGACAACCAACACATTCAGCGGACCAACCACGATCAGCCCGACGGATATCGTTAATCTCTTTACGGGCAATGCACTGGAAAATAGTGCAGTCACCGTCGCCAACCAGGCAGGTGTTTCTCCAGCAACGCCCAATCTCGTATTTAATGGCTCCATCGGAACGTTTGCCCTGGGTGGCCTCAATGGCTCAACCAACCTGCCGTTGGTCGACATCGGCAATTCACCCATCTCCCTGATGCTTGGCGGCGTCAGCACCAGCGCAAGCTACTCCGGCAACCTCTCCGGCGTCGGCGCCTCGATCACCAAGGTCGGCACCGGAACACAAATCCTCAGCGGAACCAACACTTACACTGGCGGAACCGTCATCAACGCCGGCACCCTCCAATTCAACAAACCCGTTTCGCTGCCGGGCTACACCCAGGCGGGGATGGTGACCGTCAACGGGGGCGGAACCCTCGCTCTCCTGGCGGGCGGGCCCGGCGAATTTGCCACCACTGACCTGAACAACGTCGTCACCAACGTGATCTTCGGCAGTGGCTCTGTCCTTGCCATCGACACCACCGACGTAAGCAACGGCGGTTCCCCCGTCGCCATCACCACAAACATCAACGGCAGCGAAGGGCTGACCAAGAACGGCCCCAATACCCTCACGCTCAGTGGGAACAATACCTTCGCCGGCCCGACTACCGTTGTTGACACCACCGCCAGCACAACCGGCAGCCTTACGCTCGGCAGCACCAATGCCTTGCAGAACAGCCCAACGACCCTCGTCGGGACCAACACCTCCCTGGTGTTCAGCAGTGGAATCGGCAACTTTGCAATCGGCTCGATCAGCGGCTCGGCGCCGCTGGCGCTGCAAGATGCGGGCGGAACTGCGATAAACCTGACGCTCGGCGGCGGCAATTCCAGCGGCAGCTATTCCGGCGTCATTTCCGGCACCGGAGCAACCATCACCAAAGTCGGCACCGGCACCCAGGCGCTTACCGGCGCTAATACCTACACCGGAGTGACTACCCTCAACAATGGCATTCTTAACTTTGCCAACGGCGGGTTGGGATCCGGCAACATCACCTTCACCGGCGGCACGCTGCAATATGCCGCCGGAAACGCGCAGGACATCTCCGCTCGAATCAAGAACTCCACTGCCGCCGTCACCATTGATACCAATGGCAACTCGATGGCTTTCACCAGCGTGATTGACGCCAGCAATACGGCCGGATTCACCAAGGCCGGGGCCGGCACGCTCTCGTTCGCCGCCCCGCAGCTTTACGGCGGCACGACCACGGTCGGCGGCGGCACGCTGCGGCTTGGCGGAGGCGCCGTGGGCGCTTATGCAACTTCCAGTGGATTTACGTTCACCGCCGCGGCGAATAACCAGTTGGCAGGCCTCACTCCCACAGTCAGCAATCCTTCGCCGGGCGCCGAAGGCTCGGGGGGCGTCGGCCTTTTGACCAACGGCGCTGTCAATACGACAACCCCTGTTAATGCCAACGTCTATACGATCGGCAATAGCTCGGTTCTAACCTATGCCCTCCCGCTCGGAAGCGCGCCCAACGGTTTCAATCTCTCGGCAATCAATCTCTATTCGCTTTGGAACGACGCCGGTCGCAGCGCCATCACGCTCAACAGCATCTCCTACTCGACTGTCGCCGCCCCCACGAGCTTTGCGGTCATCCCCGGAAGTAACATCAACTTTTCACCCAGCGGCGGGCAGGGCCTGGCTGTTTTCTCCGCTTCGGGCGCGGCATTTGTCACGAACGTGGCCGACCTTCAATTCAATTTTGGCGCACAGGAAAATAATTACGTCGGCTACGCTGAGCTCGAGGCCGTCGGTACCCCCAGCACCACCGTCAGCGGGGGTGGGCTTGTCAATGTGATTCCGGTTGCCCCGCTGCAAATCGCCTCGGGCGCGACGCTCGATCTTGCCGGGGCCACGCAAACGGTCACCTCGCTGTCCAGCACCACCGCTGGTGGCGCGATTGTCAACAACGCCGCCAGCACCCCGGTCACTTTCACCGTCAACCAAACCAGTGGCAGCGCGACGTTCAGCGGCACGATCGGCGACAATGGGCCGGCTAACGCAATTACATTCGTGAAATCCGGCGCTGGAACGCAGGTGCTGGCTGCGCCAAATACCTATTCCGGCCCGACCGTGATCAACGCCGGTGTACTAAGGCTCGCTTCGCCGCCAGCCGGGTCGACAACCACAGTTCTCCATTACACCTTCGACGGCAATCTCAACGACTCGTCCGGCAACGGCAACAATGCCGCGTTCAACCCCTCTGGCACCCCAACCTATGTCCCCGGCCATTTCAACCAGGCCATCAGCCTTGACGGAACAAGCCAATACGTGAGCACCCCCTACAGCCCCTCACTGAACGTCAGCGGCGCATTTACGGTATCGCTCTGGGAAAAATTGAATACGCCTACCTCCGGCGGCGCGGGACCGGCATTGTTCAGCACTCGCAACGGCGGGGATAACACTGTCGACATTCAGGTGGGAGCTGATGGCGGACTGCACGCGGATGTGGGCAATGGCATCGGATGGCTCTCCACCGGCGCCAACGCCACCGTCACCCAGGCACCCCTGGGCACCAACTGGAACATGGTGACCTACACCTTCAGCACCTCTGGATACAATATTTACCTCAACGGCGTTCCGGTTAACAGCGGCACCTACAGTGGGGCGCCTTTGCTCGCCAAAGCCGGCGAAAGCCTCTCGATCGGCTCCCAGGAGGCCGGCACGGCAACTTATGGCAACGGCGGATATATCGATGGGGCAATCGATGATGTGAATGTCTTCAGTACATCCCTCACCGCCGCCCAGGTGCTGGCTTTGTATAATTCCACCTTCACCGGCTACAGCATCCTTCCGGTCACCACGCCCCTCTCGCTCTCGTCCACGGGAACTCTCGACCTTGGCGGCATGTCGCAAACGGTGGCGTCCATCTCCGACGTTGTCGCCGGCCAGGGCGGGTCGATCACCAACAGCGGATCGAGCTCGGCTACCCTCACTGTTGCCCAAGCCAGTGGAACGGCAACGTTCTCCGGCGTCATCAGCGATGGTGCCTCCACCGTCGCCGTGGTTAAATCCGGCGCGGGAACCCAGGTGCTGGCCGGCGCGAGCATCTATTCCGGCGGGACGAGCGTCAACGGCGGCAGCCTGATCGTCACCGGGTCCTTGCTTTCCACCGGGCCGGTTCAAGTTGCTGCCAATGCCACGCTCGGCGGCAGCGGCAGCGTCGGACCAATCAGCGCGGCAGTCACCAGCACCGGCGCCAATTCCGGCGGCCTGGTCGCTCCGTTTTACAAAAACCCCGCCATCCTGACCGCGCCGTCGGTGGCCGGTGGAACCGGCCTGGGATTCGCCTTCAAGTTCACCCTCGGCTCAGGCGCGAGTCCAGCCTACGGCACGGCCACCAACAGCGGCAATGACGTCCTTCATCTCACCTCCGCCACGGGCGCATTCAACGGCCCGCTGTCCAGTGCAAACACCGTCGGCATCTACCTGCCGGCCGGCCTCAGTGGCGGACAGACCTTCAAGGGCGGTTTCTATGCCGATGCTGCCCCGACTTTTGCCAGCGATGTTTCGGGCGCAACCTACAGCTACTTCGAAGCCGTTCCCGGCAGCAATGCCCCTGATGCGGTGACTTACGCCGGCACAACTTATCAGCCGGTTTCTGACTTTGGCCTGAGCATCACGCAAAGCGTGACGGTGGATCCAGCGAACTTCAGCGGAACGCCTGTTCCGGGCCAGGTCACCCAGTTCACCGTCGTTCCAGAACCCACAACCCTGGGCCTGGCTTCCATCGCCGCGCTTGGCCTGCTTGGCCGTCGGCGCCGTCGGATAACCGAGAGCGCCTGAACGGGGTCCGGCGCACGCGTCATCGTGACAAGCTGTAATGAGCCGCGTACGGAAGGTACTCCCGCAGTAAGCGGTTTCGTCGCCTGCAATTCAAACACGCGCCGATGGCGATTTCCCGTATCACGGGCGTCTCGCCCGTGTTTTAATTCAAACAAGACACGGGCGGGACGCCCGTGATACGGGAAATTAGTCCCAGTTTTTCGTCTCAGAAAACTTTGTTCAATAAAAACCGCGAGATATTCTTGAAGGATCTCGCCGATACGCGCGGGCGTGTAGAACCCACCCATTATTATTTCGCCCCCGGCGCCTCGCTGAAAACCGCCAGCTCGGCAATCGCCGGACAAACCGGCGATTTCGTGATGCGCAGCCTGAGCTTGTCCGTCAACACCGGCGCTGTCCGCACCAGCCGGCAATTGCCGATGCTCGTCCCGTCGGCGAATTGTTCCCACTTGCCGGCTTTCCACTGATCCAGCGCGAAAGCTTCGGCGCGCTGCCCCAGCGGTAAAAATTCCCTCAGCCGAACGATGTTGAATGTCGTCGGTTTGCCGAAGTCCACCACCACCTCCGGCGTTTTAATCTCATCGTCGGTCGCCCAATAGGTCTGGCGATCGCCATCGATGAGATGCTCAGCCGAGAAGCTCTTTGAATTCCCGCGCACGTTGCTGGCCGTCACTTTTGCGCCATGGGCCAGATCCGTGGCAAAGGTTTCGCGAAGGAGTCGCCCGAACTCCGCCAGCGATTTGACGTCCGGCTCGTGAATTTGCCCACGGCGGTCGGGCGGGATGTTGAGATTTAATGCCGCCCCATGGCCGACGGATTGGAAATAGAGGTTCAAAAGCTGGGCGGGAGTTTTCACCTTGTCGTTTTCCGATGGATGATAAAACCAGCCCGGGCGGATGGACACATCGCACTCGGCGGGAACCCATGCGGTCCCCGGGCGCTCGCCGGAGGTATTTCCGACGGCGGTTCCGCCCGGCACGCGATTGGGCTTGTTCATGTCGAGCGTGGCCCAGCAGGGATCTCCCGCCATCCCGTTTTCATTTCCCACCCAGCGCACATCCGGCCCGGCATCGCTGAACAAAACCGCATTGGGCATCATCTGGCGGATGATCGACCAGGTATTCGGCCAGTCGTAGTAAACGTGGTTGTCGATATGTCGTTTTTCGCGGGCGCCGCCGTAGTATCCATCGCCGCCGTTGGCGCCGTCGAACCAGACTTCGGAAATGTCCCCATAATTGGAAAGAAGCTCGCGAAGCTGGTTGCGATAATAGGTGACATATTCCGGCATGCCATACAGCTTGCTGTTGCGATCCCACGGCGAGAGATAAACGCCAAACTTCAAGCCATGCTTGCGGCAAGCCGCCGACAGATCGCGCACGACATCCCCATTGCCCGCCTGCCAGGTGCTGTTCTTTACGCAATGCTCGGTATATTTCGACGGCCAGAGGCAAAAGCCATCGTGATGCTTGCAGGTGAGAATGAGGCCCTTCATTCCCGCCGATTCGGCCGTCGCGGCGATCTGGTCGGCATTGAAATCGGTGGGATTAAACGCCGATTCCGGCTCATCGCCATAACCCCATTCCTTGTCGGTGAAGGTGTTCACGGTGAAATGGCAAAAGCCATAAAATTCCAGCTCGTGCCATTTCAATTGCCGGGCGCTGGGAAGCGGGCCATAAGGCGCAGGCGGCGCGACAACGGCGTCGGCAGCCGTTGCGGCGCTGCCGGTGATAAGCGATGCGGCCATCATGGCCGTCGATGTCAAAACAACTCGTCGCGATACAGAAAACGGCATGAGAGTCCTTTGCAATTTGGAAGAAGCGTTGAATTCTAAATGACATTGCGCGATTTGGCGCTTCGAATCTTCGTAGGGTCCGCACCGCGGACCGTCTTTTCCGCTCAAAACGTGATGGTCCGCAGTGCGGACCCTACACGAATTGCGCAAGGTTATTTAGAGCGTTTCTCTGGTTGGTGGCGCGTTCGCGCGACCGTCATCCTGAGGTACGCCGAAGGATCTAGCCGGTGCGCGAGGCGAGCAAGATCCTTCAAAGATATCCACGCAAATCTTGTCATTGCGCGAAGAATATTGCGCAGAGGGCGCCGAGATACAGAGACACGGAGAAGCAAATCGAAATTTCACGCCTGCTGCGCATCTTTTGTTTCAATCAACGCAAGAAGAGGTTTCGCGCGCGTCGTTCGGACGAATCCTCTGCGCCTCTGTGTCTCGGTTTCTCAGCACATTCTTTTGGTTGTGGCCGAAGCAGCGCAAGGCCACGCTGAGGAGTACCTCACGATGACGATTGCCCGCTCGATCAACCCGAAAAACGCTCTAACAGAACCGAAATTCCGCGAGCCTCATCCTGCGCTACACCGAACCACCCGATTCGTGCGCGCGTTGAATTCGGGCTGCCCACCAATTCTTGACTGCGTCTTGAAAAAAGCGGCCTTCTTTTTTGGCAATCGTTGGCTCAATGTAGGGTGGGCGTACTCGCGCGTACTCGCCCACCATTTGCCACCCGCGAAAGATGGTGGGCGAGTACGCCCACCCTGCGTTTTGCCAAAAACGACGGCCACACCCTTGCTGCTCAGCGCCGCTCAGGACAGATTGCAACTCCGTTGCCGCTCGGGTATGCCATGGGCGTTGCCCGCCCGCCAGACTTGCGCGCCGGGCTTTTCAAAACTGGAGTTCAAAATGAACCGCTCTCGCCTTCTTGCCGCCTCGCTGTGCATTGCCATGCTTGCAGGCTGCTCCACTGTTTATTACGGCTTTTGGCAAAAGCTCGGTTATGAAAAACGCGACATCCTTGTCGATAAGGTGCAAAGCGCCCGCGATGAGCAGCAGGACGCCAAGAAGCAGTTCCAAACCACGCTGCAGCGCTTCAAAGAAATTACGCAGTTCAACGGCGGCGACCTGGAAGAGAAATACAATACGCTCAGCGCCGAGTACGATTCGTGCGAAAAGCGGGCGGCGGCGGTGACGAAGAAGATCAATTCCGTCGACGCGGTTGCCAACGATCTGTTTGCCGAGTGGGAAAAGGAACTGGGCGAATACACCAACGAGGATTTAAAGCGCGACAGCGCCCAAAAGCTGCAGGAAACCAAAGATCGCTACGCCCAGCTCCTGGCCGCGATGCGAAAATCCGAGGCAACCATGAAGCCGGTCCTGGCGGCTTTTCACGACCAGGTCCTGTACCTCAAGCACAACCTCGATGCCGCCGCAATCGCATCGCTAAAGGACAAGTCAGCCGAAATCGACACTGACGTGACAAAGCTGGTGGCGGATATGGAAAAGTCGATCGACGACGCCAACCGCTTCATCACGCAGTTGCAGGCATCTAAGTAAGCCGTCTGTATGCGATAAAAGCAGCTTGAGTCTTTCAGCTTATTTCTTCACGGCCGGACCGTTGCCGCCGGTAATCCAATCCAGCGTGAACTGCGCGAACGTGATCTGCCCGTTTTCTTCGAATAGACATCCAATCGTGCCATCGGCAAAGCGGGTGAGCACCGAGTACGCGAACGACCCGGGCCGAAGCACGCGTTTCACCGGCCATGTTCTGCCATCGTCGTAGCTGATGTGAATCGTGCCGTTGTTACGTTTGGTGCTGTCGGGATCAGAGTAGAGGATGATGCTTTGGCTTCCCTCGCCGGCAAAACTGTAGCGCAGGATCGACGCCATGCAACTCGGATCGGCGAGTTCCGGCACATCCGCGATTTTCGACCATGTCACGCCGCCGTCGTTGCTGATGGCGGTCTTTCGCAGCTTCTCGCCGGCGAATTGCCGGCTGTTGAGCATGACCAAGCCATCGGAAAGCTCGACCATCTGCACCTCGTTGACCTGGCTTCGCTTGCCGATCATCGCGCCCGGCGCATTTTCCCCCGCCGCCCAGGTTTTCCCGCGATCGTCGCTGTAGACCGCGTAAATGTTCCATACGCCGTAGGGGCCTTCGTTGAAGGGAAAGATAATCCGGCCGGCGTGCGGGCCGCGGGTCAGTTGTATGCCAATGCCCGGCCCGCTGGCGATGGTGGTTGCGCCCGTTGCGTGTTTGGTGGTGCGCGTGACATCCAGGGGTTTGGACCAACTGACGCCATCGTCATCGGAGCAGATCAGGAAATTGCGATAAATATCATCCCCATCGAATCCCGTCGCGATTGCTTTGCTGCGTTCCTTGAGGTGGGCCGGGATTCGTTGATACATCAGAAAAACCCGGCCGCTTTGCTGTTCCTGGACCGCACAGGGGTTGTTCAGCGAGTTGTCGCCGTCATCGGCAAGCGTTTGCACGCGGGTAAATGTGCGCCCGGCATCGGCGCTTCGCTTGAAGATAATCTTGTTTTTTGCCTGATCGGAATTTGCCGCCCGCCCTTCGGCAAAGGCAAGGACCGTCCCCTTTTTTGTCACGACGACTGAGGGAATCCGGATTGAAGCAAAGCCGTCGTTTTTCGGCACAAAAACGGCGGTGAATTGCGGTTCGGCGCCGCCCGCGCGGGGCGCGAGAATCGCCAGCAGCAGGAAAAGATACGTCAAGCGCATTGGCGGCATGTCATTTCTGCCCCTTTCTTTCCACTTCCGCCCGCGCCCGCAGGCCGTCTTTTTCGTAGGTCAGGCCGAAGTTGGCGCGGAGAAGGCCCGTCAGCGCCGATATCTCGGCGGGACCTTTTTTCGGGGCGGCGGGGCAGCCGTAGGTGCTCGACTCCATGGTCTGGAATTTTTCATTCCACGTATATCCTCCGCCGGCCGGGTCGATCAGTTTGGCGTGGAAGAACTGCTCGTAGATTTTCTGCGGGTCCTTATCGGGATATCGGCGTTTCCATTCGTTGAGAATCGGCAGATTCAGCCACGACCGCCGCTGCATCGCCCGTTCCAGATCGTCCCGCGCGCCGCGCTCGAGGAAGTCATAAACCTTGCTGTCGATCTGCAGCATCTCACTTTCCCCCAGCAGCGGCTGCCCGTTGGTGGCGACGGCTTTGCCATCCTTCTTCGCGGCGTCGCGATCAAGCTGCCGATCGATCGCGCGCTTCAGCAATGCTTCGTTAGGCGTCAGCAGAAATGATTCGCCGGTGGCTCGATAAAAGACGGCGGCATCCTTCAGGTCCTGATTCTGCCCCTTAGCCGTCAGCGATGGGGAAACCTTCACGTAGGGCTGGTCTTTGTAGGTGAGGTTTTCCCACACCGTCATGCCCGGCGAGCTTTGGTCGACGAATGCATGCAGCGCGATCAGAAAGCCGGTCAGCTTAAAGCCGTTGGAAACCTCGACGTTTAATGCCAGCGGAATGCGCGAGATATTTTTCTCCAGGAACTCCTCTGGTTTCTCCGCCTTGGACAATTCGCCCCAGAATGGATCATCGTCGGCATACAGCCAGATCGACTGGCCCACCCAGCCGAATGGGTCGGCCTTGAATGTCGGGGCGATTCCCATCGCCATTTGCGAAACCGACTTCACCTGCTCGGCCTGCATGTTAATCGCCATGCCGAAATGCGCCAGCGCGCCGTGAAGATCAGCCGTCGCGGGGTTCAGCTTTGCGCCGGAAACGATTTCCACCATTGGCTTGTAGTCGCTGCTCCAAATGAGCGGCTTCACCGTCACATCGCCGGACAGTTTTTTGTCGGAAACGCCCAGCCGGATGGCGATCGGATCGAACACGCCGCGCCAATTGGTTTCGTATGTGTCGCGCCAACGCCCATACGCGGCGGCTTCGCCTTCGGTAACCGTGTCGAGCTTCAATTCCGAGATCGGGGTGAGAAATTCCAGTGAGCCGTAGGTGCTGGAGGTGACGCCGTGCGGCGTGAGGCGAAGCTCGCCCAGGTTCGGCACGGGATACTCGCTTTCGATAAGCGCCACTTCGATTTTTCCCGAAACCAGCTTGTCGAGATATTTGGCGTCGAGGTTCGCCAGCACCGCCGCCGCCCGCGTGCGGCGCGAATCGGCAATGCGATATCGCGCGCTGCACCAGCGGCGGATCGTGGCGTCGCTCAATACGACCAGAGCCGATTCGTCGGCATCCCCCAGCTTGTAGCGGTCGCGGAAGAAGGTGTATTCCGGGGCGGCGACCAGCGCTGGCGACTTGCCCGCATCCACCGCCGCCAGCCGGGCCAGTTCCGCCAGCGAATTGGTGACGACGATCGTTCCATCCTTCAATTCGCCCATGTAAGAGCTGAGCGCGCGATCATCACTCACCGAGCCGGTGTATTGAACGTTGTCCAGCTTTCCGTCCACCACTTTGGCCCCGGCTTTGGCGTTTCGCATCAGGGAAATCTGCGCCTCCAAGAGCGTCGAGAGGGCGGCTTTGTCCTTTGGTTCGAAGAGAACGGCGATGTCGCCGCCGGCGCGAAGGTAGGGATCGGACGCGGTGATGGCGATGCTGTTAATCAGCCGCGGGCCGAGGAGTTTTCCCAATCCGGTGAGCGAAAAGCCAAGCTGCCGCTCGTAGCGCTGGCGGGTGCCGGCGTCCTGCGACTGCGATTCGGTGAACTGCAAGACCGGCGTTCCATATTTGTCCGCTTCATCGGCCAGGGCGATGAGCGCCGGAAAGTTCGCCACGAAAATCGCCGGCTGATCGATGGGGATCGATTTCGCAAGGGGGTCGGCTTTCGGATTCTTGCCTTTGTTGTACGCCGTCCAATCCATCGGCGCGACGGTGATGCCCTTGAGTGAATTGACGTCGACCTCTTTCACGCCGGGATTAGCGGCTCCCGGCGGCAGCGCCTTGTCGAGCTGCAGATTTTCCGCCAGCGCCTGGTTCCCGCTGAACAGCGAATAGGTATCGTCCAAAGTTGAAGCGCGATTTGCGAATTGGGCGTTGTTGTCCTGTTCCCTTTGGCCCAGGGCCTTGCGGGCCTCGTTGGCGCGATGGCGAAACCACGCCGCCCCGGGCGCGTTGTCGCTCATGAGATGCTCGTAATAATTCTCCATCTCGCGATAGAAGGCAGCTTTCGCCTCGGGCTTGGCGTCGGCGGCCGGAATCTTAAAGCGCAACTGCACCATGCCGGTGCCTGCTTCATTCTCCAAAAATAGCCGGCCCGTCACATCGCCAGCGCCCGGCGAACGAACGACCAGATGCGAGTTGGGAGCCGCGGCATTCGGATTGGTAAAGCCCACGACGGCGTACGCCTCCCCCGGGCCATCCAGCACCGCATACCCGTTGAGCACATCGAGAAACGAATAATTTCGCCAGTCGTCATTGGCGTGCTGCTTTGGCAGCGCGCCTTCGGTCAAGGTGAGATGATCGAGGGCAACGTCAAAATAAGCGTCGTCGGCAAGCGCAGCGGATGCGGTAATGATCGTAGAAAAAACTAAAATCGCGAAAAGCCGAAATCGACGTGCATGATGCATGGGCCGCCCATCTGTAAGAGTGGGGGCCGATCATCGTGCGGTTGCGGGGATGGGTCAAGCGGGAATTTTGCAAAAGATTGTTTTGCTCCTCTTCGCGCGGCGAATGTCCGGTCGGACTCTGCGGTCGTGGTTTCGGTTCACGCCGTGGACGAGCTGAAAGCGAGGACGCGGATTCCCGCTGGCCCGCGAAGAATCCGGGGCCTCGCTTTCAGCTCGTACCCGGCGTGATCGAATGATGAATTGCACGGACATTAATCGGCGCGAAGAGGAGTAGAGTTGCAACTATAGCGTTTCTCAGGTTGGTGGCGCGTTCGCGCGACCGTCATCCTGAGGCTGAGGTACTCCGAAGGATCTGGCCGGTGCGCGAAGGCGAGCAAGATCCTTCGGAGTACCTCAGGATGACGACCCCATCGGTTCGAGAAATCGGACAACTTCACGCGGCGGGTGTGTCAGGATGACGACTGTCCGCTCGATCAACCTGAAAAACGCTCTAAAGCCACCGAAACCTACGCCGCCGATTGGCTGCGAGCGGCAACCGGCGCGGGCGAAAGCTTTTGGTCCGATGCGGCGCAAAGCTCGCCATTGGTCAGGCACGGGATTTCTTTCGCCACCGCTCCGAGAAACGCCAGTACGTTTTCCAGGCGCTCCCATTGCCCGGCTTGTTCGATTTCCCAGGAATGGCCCCAGAGATGAAACACGCCGCCTTGCCGGCGAACAGCCTCCAGTAGATTGTGCGCGAGCTTTTCCCATTGCACCGCATGCCCGTGGCGAACATACATCCACAGGTTTCGCCAGGCCTGGCGCTTGGCAATATTGCGGGCATACACAGCCAGGCCGTGCGGATGCGCTTGCAGCGTGGTGGGGATGAGGACCAGGCCATTTTTCGTTCTGGGCGCGTCGATTGACAGCAGCTCGACGCTGCGCAAGGCGGCGAAGCCCGACGACTTGATGAAACCAAGATGAGCCGCGTTAAACTTCCCGCCTGGCGGGCAGAACATCGGGGACGGCTTGCCGGTCACATTCTCCACCCACGATTTGGAATCGTGAATCTCGCGCTGGGCCACGTTGTCGTCGGCGGTGTCGAGAAACACGTGCCGCATCGTGTGCGCGCCGATTTCAAAGGACTGGGAAAGTTCGCGTACGTGCGCTTCGGACATCACGCCGGTGGATGCTTCTCGCGGGATGTAAAACGTGCCGCGCAGGCCATGTTTGGCCAGCATTTGGGCAATCCGGAAATCCAGGATGTTGCCATCGTCCCAGCTTGTCGTGATGTAGGATTTGGGCTGCATGGGCCGTCTTTTCCGTCGCATCAAACGTGATGGTCCGCGGTGCAGACCCTACACAAATCGCGCTACGCCATTAACTCGAACTGAGCGCTTCTTACGAAAAATGCCTTCACGCCGGGGCAAGCGGCGCACATAACGTTCCTCTAGCAAACAATCGCAATCGCCGCGCCGCCCCGGATTTGCGGAGCGCTCCCTAAATCCGGGGCGGCGCGGCGATAGCGCTCTTCCTGCTAACCACGGTCGTGACACGCCGCTTGTCCCGGCGTGGAGGCTTCCTCCGGTTTTGGGACATAATTTTGAACCCGTCCCGTTATTTCCCTTCGTCCCGTTATTTCCCTTCAAAAACCGCCCATCTTGAGTATTCAGATTATCGTAGGGCGTACTCGCCCACCATTTACGCGCTCCGCGCCATAAACGCGGTGGGCGAGTACGTCCACCCTACGAAATTCGAGCCAATCAGCGGACATTTCAAAGCACTACGTTTCACGCGGCATCGTTCGCCGATTTCTTTCTCGCCTTGCTCCGCGACGCTTCAATCGCCCGGCCATACGCCGTCATGAGCTGCGCATGATTCGCCGCGCCGGTATAGCGGCGCTCGTATTCGATGCGCGATTCACGGCGCATGGCGGCAAGCAGCGCTGGATCAGCCATCAGCTTCCGCACGGCATCCGCCAGGGCGTTTCCGTTCCCCGGCTCAAACAGCAGGCCGGTCTTTCCTTCACGCACAATGTCACCCGGCGCGCCGTGATTCGACGCAATCACCGGCGTTCCTTTAGAGTAGGCTTCGACTGCCACCCGCCCGAAGGTTTCATAGCAGCGCGACGGGAAGATCAGCATCGATGCCCGTCCGATGATGTCATACACCTCGGCGAGCGCCCGGCGGCCGAGCCATTCGATGTTTGGTGTGGTCTTCTGTGTTTGCGCTACAAGATGGGCCAGCGGCCCATCGCCGACGATTTTCAGCGGCACCGATCCGCCCAGCTTTTCCCACCCGGCCAATAACGTTTCCAATCCTTTTTCCGCCGAAAGCCGGGCGACATAGACCGCATATCCGCCATCGCCCAGGCCGATTCCCGGATCGGGGTCAACGAAGTTGGGCTTGACGAAGAGCTTTTCCACCGGTAACCCGCCGGCCAGGAATTTTTTCCGCGCGAACTCTGTCGGGGCCAGGTAAAGGTCCACGGCATTGCGCCACGTTCCCATCGCGTGATGCGTGGCGATCAGCGCTGCCACGCCGGCGCTGGCCGATGTGCTTTGGCGGTAACATTTATGCGTAATCCCGGCCATCGGCAGGCGTTTGCCGATGCACTCTTCGCAGGCTTTGCCGTCGCGAAACAGATTCGCGCCGGGGCATAGCAGGCGGAAATTATGCAGCGTCTGCACGACCGCCGCCCCTTCCATTCGCGCGGCGTAATAAGCGGCGGGGGAGATGCGCGGGAAGGTGTTGTGAAAGTGAACAACCTCCGCGCCGGTTTGGCGGACCTTTTGGCGCATGTCGCGATGAGCCGACCCGCTCCAGAGCGTGGTGGTCAGCATGCCGATCTTCGACATTTCCGCCAGGGCATCGTTATGCAATTCAAAGGTACAGACATCGTGGCCAAAGCGGCGCAGCAGCGCGACTTCGGCGCGGAAGACTTCATCTTCGCCGCCGGCTTGTTGGTAGAAATTGTGGGCAACAAGAATTCGCATAGGAGTCATGAAGCACGGATCGGCCCACATGGGCTTTCGCAAGTACGCGTCGATTACCATCCTGGGTGCTTAAAGCCACGAGCACCCGCATCGACGAAATTCGTAGGGTGGGCGTACTCGCCTCAAGTTTACCCTCTTCTTTTTATTCTTTCCAAGAGCATACCTTCTACCAGTCGTTGTAATTCAGTCCATCCACGCCACAACACGAGCCAGCCTGGGGGCTTGTCGGAGGGGCGGCCG
>DASRRM010000383.1:0-13234 GCA_035695715.1 Tepidisphaeraceae bacterium | reverse complement strand
ACTTGAGGCTAACCGCGAACTCGCCGAGCGCGAGATCGGCGGACGATCCGTGGTTCGTGAAGAATTGGTGATCACCGCTTGCTGAAGGCCCACGGACGAAACGGCGCGGATATGCCGTGATCTGGAAATACCGCCTCCGTGACAGAAACGCCTTGCGCCGCGGGTGATTAGTATCCCAACGAGCAAACTTTTCGCGCTGTCATTTGTCCAAACAACAATCCCGCGCCCCGACTGTCTTTATTTTAGCGATCGGTCGGCGCGAAGATCGTTCGTGTCCGCTATTGAACGAAATACGTTGAGTCCCATATGATTTGGCCCAAGGGCAACGCCGCCGCGTCTGCGTTGACTGACTGCCGGATCGTCCAACCATTTTTTTGTCGTCAACGAACGAGGGAACATGAATACCAAATTCCGCACCTGCCTCTGGAGCGCGGCGCTGGCCGCCGCGGTCTGCGCGTGCAGCCCGACATCGTTCTTCACCTCAAAGGCCCAGGCCAACGACTGGTATCGATGGCGTGGACCCGAGCAGGATGGCATAAGCCGGGAAACCAATCTTCCCGAAACCTGGTCACCTCCAGCCTCGGATGGCACCGGCGCTGAAAACGTCGTCTGGACCGCGCCCTTCGGCGGAATGTCCAGCCCGATCGTGATGAAAGGAAAGGTTTATTCCATCAGCCGGACCGGCGAAGTTCCCGCCGGTGAAACCGTCAACCCCGGCCCGCAGACTCAGGAAGCCGTCGTCTGCCTCGACGCAAAAACTGGCAAGAAAATCTGGGAGCATGGCTCCAACATGTACATGACCGATGACCCGTTCCATCGGATCGGGTGGTCGAATCCGGTGGGTGATCCCGCCACGGGCCGCGTCTATTCACTGGGCTCGCAAAATGAGCTGACCTGCTTCGACGGTGAAACCGGGAAGGTGATCTGGATGCATCAGATGACCGAGGAATTCGGCCTCATCTCCACCTTCGGCGGGCGAACGCCCTCACCGGCCATCGACGAAAATCACCTCTACCTGTGCGGCGTGGCGTTTGGCTGGGGCGACAACGCCGGGGCGGCTTATCGCGTCTTCTGCTTCGACAAGAACACCGGCGAACCGGTCTGGACCAACCTGACCGGGGGCATTCCCACCGATGCTCCCTACCAGACCCCCGTCATTACCAACCTCAATGGCGAACATTGCCTTGTCATGGGCTCCGGCGACGGCGGCGTCTATGCCTTCCAGGCCCGCACCGGGAAAAAACTGTGGGGCTATAAAGTTTCCAAGCGCGGCTTCAATTCCGCCGTCATCGTTCACGGCAATAAAGTCTACGCCAACTGGGACCTGGACAACTTCAAGGTGCTCAAGCGCGGCGGGATTGTCTGTCTCGATCCGTCGGAAGTAAAAGACGGCCAGCCCAAGGTGGTCTGGCAGGTGGAAGGATACGAGGCCGGGTTCCCATCGGCGACCATTACGCCGGATGGAAAGACGCTGTTTGTTCCCGATGACAAGGCAATCATTTACGCCGTGGACACCGCGACCGGCGCTATCAAATATAAGTCAAAGGGCCTGGGCACGATCGGCAAGGCATCGCTGGTGTGGGCGGATGGGAAGCTTTATTTCCCCGAGGCCAATGGCCGCATGTCCATCCTGAAGCCGGATGATGAAAAAAAGCGATTTGAGATTCTGAGCAAGGTCGACGTGATCGGAAAAATGGGACGGGAGTACGATTTGTTCGGCTCGGTGGCGATTTCCGATGGCCACGTCTATCTGGCGGCGGCCAACGTAATGTACTGCATCGGCGGCAAGGATTTTGTCGAGCAAAAAGCAGCGATTCCGCCGGGCCCCGTGGAAGAAAAAGCCACAACCCCGCAGAAGGCAACTCTGGTGCAGGTCGTTCCGTGCGATGTGTCGCTGCGGCCGGGCGAGAAAATGAAGTTTGTGGCGACGGCATTTGACGAGCGCGGGCGGGCGATTGGCGAATTGAAGCCGGAATGGAAAATTGACAAGGTCACACTTCCGGCCCCCCGCGCCAAACCAAAGGAATTGATCCGGCCGCCGGCGGCAACGCCCAATGGTGGGCCGGCCGCGACTCCGCCGAAAGCGCCGGTTGCGCCCCCGCCGCCAGCCGCTCCCGCAGCCCCAATCAAGGCCGGCAATCTCAAAGGCGATGTTTCCGCCGATGGCACCTTCACCGCGGCCGGCGGCCCGATGCAGGGCGACCCGATCCAGGGCGGCGCGGTGGTTGCCACCGGAGACGGGCTGTCGGGCTTTGCCCGCGTGCGCGTCTTCCCGCCTCTCCCCTGGCATTTCGATTTCGAGAATGACATGCTCGGCAAGCCGCCGTTGACATGGATCGGCGCGGGAATGAAATTCGCCGTGCATGACCTTCCGGAAAACGGCAAGCCAAACAAGGTGCTGACCAAGCTGACTGACATTCCGCTCTTTGCCCGCGCCCGCACCTATTTTGGCATGTCGGATATGTCCAACTACACAATGGAAGCCGACGTGATGGTCGATGAAACCGTGATCAATGGCGTTCACGTGATTCCCGACGTGGGCATCATCAACAGCCGGTATGTGCTGGAATTGAAGGGTGTGAATCAATGGGTCGGCCTGCATTCCTGGGGTGCGGCGCTCCCCCGCGTGGAAACCAATGATCCGACGCTGGCGTCACACGAGGCCGTCGCATTCCCGTGGAAGGCCAAGACGTGGTATCACCTGAAACTGGAAGTCACACAGACAACTGGCAAAGCCACCTGCCAAGGCAAGGTTTGGGAGAAAGCGCAGCCCGAGCCCAAGGCCTGGATGCTGACTTTGGTCGACCCCAATCCAAATAAGAGCGGTAGCCCGGGATTGTGGGGCTTCTCCAATTCGCACGAAATTTACTATGACAACGTGGTGGTGACCCCTAATACCGTGACGACCGCGCGGAAATAACTCCATCGTTGGCGCGCACGCCGGTTCTCAGGTACTCCGAAGAGCCGGGTTGGACCGTGTCGCAACGCGCGAAAAAAAACCGGTTCTTCGGAGCACCTCAGAACCGGCGTTGTTGGAAAAAGTCAGCAGGAAGTTGACGAATTCTAAAGGCAGAGTCGAGCAAATGCTCGGTCCCTCACGACAGGTTCGTCAACCGGATACGGCCTTGCGATAACACCGAAACGAGGAAGACTTTTATGATTTCGAAAAAACTCAATCGCAGCGCGGTTCTCTTTTTCGCCGCTTCGGCACTGGCAGGAACGCTGGCGTGTTTTGCCGCCAACGCACCTGAAGCAGCGCCCGGCAATGCCGCCGCGCCAGCCGGGGCGGTCAAGATCGATCAACCCCCGGTTCCGCATGGCGAGTGGCCGATGTGGCAGCTCACGCCGCACCGCGATAACGTCAGCCCGGAAAAAAATCCGCCGACCCAATGGGACATCTCCACCGGGAAAAATATCCTCTGGAGCCAGACGCTCGGCTCCAACAGCTACGGCAACCCAATCGTCGCCAACGGCATCGTCACCATCGGCACCAACAACGAGGGCCACAAAAATCCGACGATCCAGGCGGACGGCGGCGTGGAAATGGCCTTCGACCAGAACTCCGGCAAGTTCCTCTGGCAAAAGTATTATTCCAAAGTGCCCACGGGCCGCGTTAACGACTGGCCCCAGGAAGGCCTGTGCGCCACGGCCTATGCCGAGCCGGGGAGACTCTGGTATTGCACCAACCAATGCCATGTCGTCTGTCTGGATCTGTCGCCCGGCGCGCAAAAACTTCCGGATGGCTCGCCTCCCGTCATTTGGGATTTCGACATGATCGGCAAGCTTGGCGTCTTCCCGCATAACATGACCTCCAGCTCCATCGCCTCCTACGGCGACCTGATTTATGTCATCACCGGCAACGGCGTCGATGACACGCATAAGCACGTCGTCTCACCGCAAGCGCCCGCCATCGTCTGCTTCAACAAAAACACCGGCAAGGTTGTCTGGACCGACAACACTCCCGGCGCCAATGTCCTCCACGGCCAGTGGTCGAGCGTGGCCATTGTCGAAGTAAACGGCAACCCGTTGGTGATCGCCCCGCTGGGCGATGCATGGGTTTACGCCTACGAAGCGAAGACGGGGAAAATCGTCTGGCGCTTCGACATGAACCCGAAGGATGCGGTCTATCCGCAGACCCGCAATGAAGTGATCGCCACCCCCTGCATCAACGGCAAATACATGTACATCGCCAGCGGGCAGGATCCCGAGCACGGCGAAGGATATGGACACATGTATTGCGTTGATATTACCGGTCACGGCGATGTCAGCGCCGAGTTGGAGGTCGACCCCAATGCTCCCAAGCCCAAAATCGGGCAGGAACTGGTCGCCCCCGCCGACAAAATTGTCCACAAAGGCAAGCCCAATCCGAATTCGAAGGTTGTCTGGCAATTCGATGTCGATCGCACCGCCAAAAAGATCGGCCGCGCTCAGCATATGAACCGCACGATTTCCACGGCGCTGGTGACCCCCGAAGGCCTGTGCGTCGTGCCTGATTTCTCGGGCTTCGTGCATTGCTGGGACGCCAGGACCGGCGAGGTGTTGTGGACGTATGACATGATGTCGGCGATGTGGGGTTCACCCCTGTATGCCGACGGAAAAATCTTCATTGCCGACGAGGACGGCGACGTTGCGATCTTCCCCGCGTCGCGCAAGGCCCCGGGCAAGAACGACGTGATCAAGAACAGCGTTGGCGCATCGAGCTATTGCTCGCCGGTGCTGGTGAATGGCGTGTTATACGTCATGACCCGCGACCATCTTTTTGCGATCAAGGATGGGGCGAAGTCGGCGCCGGTGGCGAGTGAATGAACGAAGATCACGTTTCGACCAAATCCGTTTGACGCGAAGAAACGAAGAAGATGGAGGGCGCGAAGAGATTTTTCGAGCCCGGATTGTTCGTAGTCGCGCCGGGATATCTTCGCGAATCTTGTTTTCACGAGAGGATTGGTAATCACCGAAGCACAGAGGCGCAATCTACCTTTAACGCGCAAACGAGTTATTGGGAGACAACAGAGAAATGGAAAGGTTTCGTTGGCGAAGGCGCGCATCAGTCGAACCACACCTCCGTGCTTCCGTGACGCCGTCGTTATCCTTCTTCCTACTGGTTGCGCCCGGCGGCCGCCCCTGAGTCTTGTTCGCCGCTTCGCGTCAAAACGGTTCGCTGGCGCACGCGGCGAGGTTTCAACTTTAAACGGATTCGTGTAAATTCGACCCAATTCGTTTGTCACCGTCTGGGATTCTGAGTCTCTTTCACGACGCATCTTTATGTCCAACTCAATCGAAACCAAAGCACGCAAAGCCGCCGAACAACTTGACTCGCATACCCGCGAGATCGTCGAATGGCACTTCAATCCCGAGACCGGATGCGATTTCTGGCTGAACTGGGCGAAGGAAAACAAGATCGACCCGCGCAAGGAAGTCGGCTCATTTGCCGACCTCAAAAAAATCGCCCATTTCGAGGATGATTGGCTACGCGGCGGACCCGTTCGCCGCTGGCTTCCACGAGGGCTTGCTGGAAAGCCGATCTATGTCTTCGAGACCGGCGGATCGACCGGCGTGCCCAAGAGCCGGCTTCAAGTCAACGACTTCCGCGTCGACTACGAAAACTTCTCCGCCACCCTCTCCGACAAGACGTTCCCCAAAGGCGCCGACTGGCTCATGCTCGGCCCATCCGGCCCGCGCCGGCTTCGTCTGGCAATCGAACATCTCGCCCAGTTCCGCGGCGGAATCGCTTTCTGCGTCGACCTCGACCCGCGCTGGGTCATCAAAGCCATCAAACGCGGTGAAATCGAGGAAGCCAATCTCTACAAGCAGCACTGCATCGACCAGGCACTGACCATCCTCCGCAGCCATCCGAATATTCAGTGCATGTTCACCACGCCAAAGCTCCTCGAAGCCCTCGCCGAGAAGATCGACCTCGCCCACTACGGCATCAAGGGCATCTTCTGCGGCGGCACCGAACTAACCCCCCAGTTCCACCGCTTCGCCCGCGAGGAACTCGCCCCCGGCGTCGATTTCGTCCCCACCTACGGCAACACGCTCATGGGCCTGGCCACCCATAAACCGTTCGACCCAGCTGACAATTACGAAGTCATCTACCACGCCCCGCAGCCGCGGGCCGTGGTTCAAATCATGGACTTCGACGATGTGGAAAAGACCGTGGAATACGGCCAGCAGGGCCGGGTGATGCTGACGACGCTGACGAAGGAAACCTTCATTCCGCGTTTCCTGGAGCGCGACCAGGCGATCCGTCGTCCGCCGTGCGAGCCGTACCCATGGGATGGCGCGGGAAATGTTCAGCCGTATCGCGGATTTGCCGGGACGGTGGTGGAAGGCGTGTACTAGGCCGCTGCCGGCATGTTATAATTATCGTGCGAGGTAGCCTCATGCCTGTTGTAAGCACGATGAAAATGACCGCTCGCCAATTCCAACAACTCGGGGAGGATCCGCCCGGCATTCGATTGGAGCTGGTGGATGGGGAGGTCGCGGTGAGTCCAAGTCCATTGCCACGCCACTCTCGCGTCGAGAAGCGCCTTTCCCGGATTCTCCTGAATCACATCATTGCAAATGACATGGGCGAATTGCTCGGCGACACCGACACGATATTCGGGGAGCACGATGTGCGCCGCCCCGATCTCATTTATTTCACCAAAGCCAGACAGCACCTGATTCTCGAGGACGAGGCGATCGATGGTCCGCCGGACCTGTGCGTGGAGATCCTAAGTCCGTCCAGCGGCACGATCGATCGCAAGGATAAGTTCAAGCAATACGCAGCCGCAGGCGTGAACTTCTATTGGATCGTCGATCCGGCGGACAGGACAATCGAAGCCTATCGCCGGGTGGCGAAACGATACAAGCTTGTGGGCAGTGGCGGCGGCGATGAGATCGTTTCGATGCCGCCATTTGCCGATTTAAACATTCCGTTGGGCGAGATCTGGTTCCCATCGTCAAGGCGTTGATGATCATCGTGTGAGGCGAAGGCGCGACGATCACACTCCCGCATGGGATTGATGCCGCCTGACGGAATCGGCGACTCGATCAGCTTGGGCGATCGCCTCGCGCGCCATCTCGTGAAGTTTCTTCATTTTCCCCTTCGGTTCCCGTAACGGCACCGCCGCAAGCAGCAAGGCCCCAAGCGGGACGCCGGTGATCCCCTCCAGCGCGGTTAAATGGTCGATGGTTAGCGAACGTTCGCCGGTCCGCACACGGCTGACAAACGCCGGTGATACTTCCAGCGCATCAGCCAACTGTTCTTGAGTCAGTTGCTTTTCGCGCAGCACATACGCGATGACCGCCATCGAAACATCCGAAGATACTTTTCTTCGCTGGCTCATTTGTAGCACCTCATCCGGCATAACGAAGCAACTCGAGCAGCAGCAGTCTGGCTTCGTCGCACAGAGCAGCCGTCTTCTCGTCATTTGAGTTCATAATGGCTTGCAGCAAATCCTGAGCTGTGGACCGAAGGTCTTCCATAGCCCAAAGCGAGCGAGGATCCGCGTCAGCCACAAGCGGTGCGTACTCTACCACGAACGCCGTGATCATTCGCAGCAGCTTGTTGCCTTCATCGTGCCAGTTTAAATCGGAATCCGCGTCCTGCATAAGGCATCCGACAACCGTATGGGCTTTTTACAAGTATATGGTTGGATTGCCCGTGGGTCAATCGAAAATTGATCGCAGATAAGGACAACAACTCGTTCCAGCCATTCGCATTACTATAAGGACCCATCACGCGAATCAGTTTGTCGGCTGCGGTGCTGACGATCGACAGATCGGTATCGGCGATTTCGATGGCACCCAAGAAAAAAGGCGACCCGTGCGCGGGATCGCCTTTGTTTCTTACTTCAAGTGTTCAGCCCGGCATAGCTTCAGGCTGCTTCCAGGAACAATCCCATCCGCCCGCCCCAGCGAATCTTGCGGTAGGCCTGGATGGTCACATGCTCCGAATGCAGGATCGGCTGAAGCAAATCGGCCGAGACGTCAGAGTGGTCGACCAAAAGGCGAAGCCGGGGTGCGTTGCGGGTGTCGATGGAGAACTGCGGAATCGCCATGGCGATCAGGGCGCGGTTTTCCGAAATCCAGCGGTAGGCTTGGCCGATGGCGCGAAGGTCGGACAGCCCGGTGCGGGAAATCGCGACCAGCACGATCCGCCGATCGCGGGTGATGGCGAGCCGGGCGCCGTCGCACATCGGGGCGCGAACGGGACATTCGACCAGTTCGCCGTGATTCTGCTGGAGAATGGCGGTAAGAATTGACTCCGGGCCGGCATCCATGGGAAGATCGATGACGTCGACGGTATTGTCGCGCACCAGTGACGGCCCGGCCAGGCGCGGTCCGGCCGGCGGCTGCGGCGCGGAGCCGCCAAAGGGATGGGCGGTCTGGGCCCGGGGGAACGGCGCGAAAGGCGCCGGCATCTCCGCCGCGGCCGCCGCGCTGCTGGCTTCAAACGATTCATGTGACGTATCGTGCATGGGATCAAGCTCCTCTTGATTGTCTGGGGACTGCGCGGAAGCAGCATTTGCCTCCCCCGCCGTGACGCTTTGTAGAAAGTTGCTGATAACTCCCCACTGAGGGGCGGCGGCGATTTGTCCCTTGTCGCGCGTCGGCCGGCAGCAGAGCACCAGATGTTCGATCGTTTTTGTTGATTTTTGCACCGCCGGCTCATCTTCCAGGTTCCAGTTGAGGAACTGCTGGCAGACGCCGGAAAGTTTTCGGTAGACCCGGTCGGTTTCGTCCTTGTCGACGCCGTTAAGCAGCGATAGAGAAAGCCTGGGCCGATACGACTCGGCAAGCCCCTTCAGCAGCCGATAGCTGGAAACCACGCCGTCGTGATCGCATGTGCTCAAAAGTACCCAATGCCCGACCGATCCGAGCAAGGCGCGGGCCTCGGGCGTTCGCGGATTCGGCACCAGCAACAGCCAGTGCGCAACGTCGCAGTTCATTTCCTCCAGCGCCTCGGCGGCTTCCTGCAGATCGCTGGTTTCGCAGGATTCGGGCTCATCCAGGTCAGGATCGAGCACGGCATCGCCAGCCTCAAAGCTCATGAGCCGAAGCTCGGCTGCGTCCAGTTCGATCAGCCCAACCCGCCCATGAGTTGATGCCAGATGCCGGGCATATTCCTTCACGCGATCGAATTGCCGCCCGTTCAAATGCGCTCCAAGGACGGCGGTCACCGGCGGCATGCGGCGCGGCGCGGTTGTGCCAAGTGCTTTCGGAGCCTGAGCGCGTTCGGGACGCGCCGAATTAGTGGCTACCGAAACCGGCTCCCGGAAAACGGTCGCCAATTCCTCGGGCGAAAGATCGACGCTCGCCCGCGTCACCGGCTCTTCCTGCACGGGAAAGTCCACCGGCTCGGCCCGAAGCCGTGCCTGGCCCGGCGGAATCCGCTGCGGGCGCGGCGCGCCATTGGTCTGCTTGTCGCGAACGCTGCTCAGGAACAAATGGCTGATTTCACTGAGGCTGCGTTTTTGTGAGGTATCGTCTGGCATAATCCGTAGCATGGGCATCCTGCCCATGTCCCGAGGAATCGAACTGTACAACGCACGGGCAGGATGCCCGTGCCACTGGTCAAGCAACTTCCACAATATTATTGAGTTCCCCAAACTGATTCGTTTCGACGGCTGTGTTATGCGGATCGGTCATCCATTGCCCATCCACGACCAGGCGATAGCGGTAGCGCCCCGGACGCAACGGCAGGCGAATCGACCACGAGCCGCCGGCGTTGTGATGGAGGGGCGACGCCATCGGCGACCAGCCGTTAAAATCCCCGGCTACCTGAACCTGCTGCGCCCGATCGAAGCGGGCGGCAAACAGAATTTCGTCGCCAACCTTTTTCACGCCGTAAAATTCATCAATTTTTTGCTGTGTCGTCTTGGGTGTTTCGGGAATCGCCACCGGCCGCGGCGCTGTGATAATTTCCGTGCCGGCGATGGCCGTTCCGTTGGCGTGGCCGTTGACGTGGCCATTGCCATTCATGTTCCCATTGCCATTGCTGCTGCCGCCGAAGAAGGGATTGCTGGGGAAGGTGCCCGCGGCGGCCATTCGCGCCAAGGGAACCGGGACGGGAGCCGGTGTCGGCGCGGGGGCAGGCGTATGCGTGGCCGTCGCTGGCATCGAGCCGATCCCACCGGTGAAGGTGATCGTCCCGCGGCCAAACTGGGCATTGGTCAACTGCGCCAATTGCTTGGCACGCTGCACCAATTCCGCCGGGCGCGACAAACGCTCGTTGCTGGCCGGCTCGACATCCAACGGGCGATGACCCATCAACTCGCGGGCCAGATTCACAAAATCCTTGTATCCCCGGCTTCCCGGATCGTATTCGGTAATCGGCTGACCAAAGCTGGCCGCCTCCTTCAGCTTCGTATTGAAGTTGACGGTGCTCTCCATGAGATAATCGCGGAATTTCGCCCGCAGCTCGCTCAGCACCTCGCGGGCAAGCTTGGTGCGCGTGTCATAAAGCGTCGGCAAAACGCGGATCGACACGGTTTTGTTATAACGGTCCTTCAATTCCTCCAGCGTCTCCATCATCTTCGTCAAGCCGTGCAGGCTGAAGAATCCGGTTTCGACGGGAACGATCACTTCGTCGCAAGCGCGAAGCGCATTGAAGGTGATCAGGCCGACGCTCGGCGGGCAATCGATGACGCACCATTGATAGGTGTCGCGAACCATGTCCAGCGCCTTGCCGAGGCGGTCTTCGCGCCCGGGCCGGCCGGCGAACACCTGCTCAAACGCCGCCAGCTTCAAGTTTGAAGGCGCCAGGTCGAAGTCGCTGGCGATCTGCCAGACCATCTCGCTGATCTTGGCGGTCTTGCCGTCTCCCGGCTCGATGAGGGCGTCGAAGATGGTGCGCTCGATCTGTTCCTCGGGAACAGCCAGGCCCACGCCGCAATGTCCCTGTGGGTCCATGTCGACCAGAAGCGTTCGATGACCCAATCGGGCCAGGCAGGCGGCCAGGTTGATGCTGGTGGTGGTTTTTCCGCAGCCGCCTTTTTGATTGATGATGGCGATGATCCGCATTGACAGCCTTCCTTGGTCTGCGTCGCGAGCATCCAGGCCGATCCTTCGGCCCGGAATAGAGCGCCGGTGTGTTATTTATCTCCACGTCCACATTCCCCATCGGGATTGTGAAGCTGGAAACTTTAGTGTTATCGGACAAGTGGATGGATTTGCCGTGAATTAACACGATTCTTACGGGACGATACGTCCGGCCAGACGGCAGCGCATCCTTGTGCCCTGCATTGCGGCTGGGTATTCTCCATCCCAACGCCATCGCGATCGTCGGATGGCATGGGTTGAATTCCAAATCCGAGTGAAAGGGGTCTTTTTATGTCGCCATTTCGGACATCCGCGCGCGTGGCGCTGCTCGCCTCGATCGCCGCCGTTTCAGTTCAAGCAATCTTTTCCGACCCCACGTTTGGCGAAGACCCGAAAACGGCCGCCACGCAACCGGCGGTTGATCGCCCGGGGTTGGGTGAAATCGACGTCGGCGACTATTGCATCGTTCTACTTGCACCGAAGCTGCGAACCCACCTCGGCGCCACTGACGCCCAGCGCGAAACGCTCGAGGACCTCAATACCAAGCTGCGTACCCGTCTCGATAATTGCGCAACGGCCACCATGCCGGGATTGAACCCGAGGATGATCACGCCGGGCACGATTTCGGCGCGCATGAAATTGCAACTGGCGGAGTTTGGGAAGCAGGTTCGCCAAACGCTGACTCCACAGCAGGACAAACGGCTGGTCGATCTGTTCAACCAGAAGCTGCTGACGCCAATTAGCATTTCGGTGTCGATCGACACCGAAGCGCCGCGCTTTGGCCCCAACGCTGGAAAGGTTTATCGATCGACCAGTTATCAACTGAACTACACTCACTTCGGCGAAGCCAACGCGAACGATGCCGGCGCCGCCGTGCCGGCGGCGCTGCCAAAGGAGGCAAACACGCCCGCCGCCGCCGCCGCCGAAGCCGCGGCAAGCGGCGCAGGACGAACTCGCCCGCGTCTGAATCGGCCCGGGAAACCGGCCGCTGGAAGTGTGCCGGCAACGGCCGTCAGCCTGGTCAGCGGCGATGAGCTTGCCGCTGGCCGCGTGGTGCGCCTGCCGACGCGAAATGCCGTCAAGCACCTCGCCGCCAGCGCCGATGGAAAGCTGCTCATCACCGCCGAGGATCAGATGATCCGCCTGTGGGACTGCACCGGCGGAAATCCCGCCGATGTCGCAGAGCTGGATTCCCAGGCCCTTCATCTCGGTAATATCCGCGCCATCGCCCTTTCCCCCGATAGCTCGATGCTTGCCGTCGGCGGCGACGACAAAAGCGTGCGGCTTTATTCCCTGGCAAACTTTGAGTTGAAGAAGCTCGACACCCAAATCAGCCATGATTCGGGGCTTTGGACTGTGGCGTTTTCGCCGGACGGAAAATCCGTCATTTCCGGCGCTGACGACTTGAACGTCATCTGGTGGAACGTCAACAACGGACGGCTGGAGGAGAAATCGCGGATCAAAATCCCGTCGATCTTCGGCATCAAATACCTGGCGGTGCAGCCGAAACAAATCGTCACCTGCTCGACGGGTTCCGGCGATGTATCGACCATCGATTTTTCCGGGGCCGAGCCGGTCGTCAAAGCATCCTACAAAATTCCCCCATCCCCGTTCTGCCTCCCGATGGCAATGTCGCCGGCCGATGACACGCTTCTGTTTGGAGGCGGCCACACTGTGCAGCTTAAGGGCGCAAGCAGCCGTGTGTTCAGCACCAGCACCAAGGACATCAAATGCGTGGCATGGAGCGCCGACGGCAAATACTTCGCCACCGGAACGGACGATGGGCACCTGCTGGTATGGGATTCGACGGGCAAGATCCGCTACGATTTCATCCGCCCGACGCGGTTTAATGAAATCGCATTCCTCGCCCCTTCGGCGCATTCGGCCGATCTGGTGATCGCCGGCGCTAACGACGACGCCGAGGTCTATCTATTGCGGCTGAAGCCCGATGCCGCGGCGAAAAAGGACTGATTCGGGTGCGGCCTTCTCTTTTGGCAATCGGTTGCTCAATGTAGGGTGGGCGTACTCGCGCGTACTCGCCCACCATTTGCCACCCGCGAAAGACGGTGGGCGAGTACGCCTCAAGTTGAGGGACATCTTTGTTACACTCTTGTAGTTGATAATGGACTGGAGGTCCATCAGTTACGAACCGGGAGTTGGCATGGATGTCACAAATGTTTCGACGGCCGCTTTGACCTTCGGCGAA
>DASRRM010000382.1:0-15876 GCA_035695715.1 Tepidisphaeraceae bacterium | reverse complement strand
GTGATGGATTACGGGCCGTTCCTGAGCTACAGCGTCCTGCCGCCGGCCAAAAGCGCGAAGCGAACGGAAACAAAGGAAAGCGACGCGAAGAAAGAAGACGGCAAGAAAGCCGATCCGATCTCCGATGGAAAGGACACCGGGACCAAACCCGCCGCGAAAACCGAAGAGAAATACGTCGACGGCTTCATCGCCATCAAGGGGATCAGCGTTCATGTGGGCAATAACTCCACAGTTTGCTTCGACACCGACACGTTGAATCTGGCCGCCGGCTGGACTGGCGGGTTTCTCGATATTCGCAAGACAAATCTCGACAACGCGCGCGGCGACACCGCCGCCAGCGTTCCCGTGCCGTTGCAATTCGGCGCGGGAACGGGACCCGGCTGGGCACAGGGCGATTCCTTTGCCGACACGCGCCCGCGCGATGGCGGGCCTTTGCCGCCGGAATGGGCGCACTATCGCGGGCTGTATCGCAATGGGCAGAAGGTGGTGTTTTCGTACACGGTGGGGAAGGCCGAGGTGTTGGAATCGGATGGCACCGTTGCCACCGGCGGGCATGTGGCGTTCGCGCGGACAATTCGCCTGGGCGCATCAGCGCAGCCGCAACGCGTGAACATCTGCGAGCTAAAAGGCGCAACCGGCGGCGTGATTCCACTGGCAACCCTCGCCGCCGCCGGCGCGACGGCAACCGGCCCGGCCAATACTTCCGCCGCCGGGCTTTCGCTCAATGGAAATGACACGCTGGCCGCCGTCGTCGGCGCGCCGGCCGGCGCTGTGCTGGCAGTTTCCGAAGGTTCACGCGTGCAGTTGAATCTCCCGGCACTTGCCGCCCCGGCTATCTTCAAAATCGTTATCGCCACCGTTCCGGGCGCGCATCGCGCTGAGTTTTCCGATCTGCTCAAGTCAGCCGCGACGGTCGAAGACCCCGAACCCCTCTGCCATGGCGGCCCGGCGCTCTGGGAAAAGCCGGTGGTCACCGAGGGAAAGCTCTCGTCCGACACCAAGTCTGGCTACGTCGTTGATACCGCCAAGCTTCCCGATGACAATCCCTGGAAATCGTGGATCCGCCTAAGCGGCGTTGACTTTTTCCCCGATGGCCGGGCCGCGGTTTGCACCTGGAATGGCGATGTCTGGATCGTCTCAGGCCTCGACGACACGCTCGGCCATGTCACATGGAAGCGCTTTGCCGCCGGCATGTATGAGCCGCTGGGATTGAAGATTTACGACAACCAGATTTACGTCATCGGCCGCGACCAAATCACCCGGCTGCTCGATCTGAACAACGACGGCGAGGCCGACTTCTACGAGAACTTCTGCAACGCCTGGCCCGCCTCGCCGATCTATCACGCCTTCAATTTTGACCTTCAGGCCGACTCCAAGGGCAACTTTTATTTCACCACCACCGGCAACCAGGCCTTCCCCTGGATGCGCATGAAGGGCGATGTCATCAAAGTGCCCAAATACGGCGGCACCTGCGAAGTTTTAGCCACCGGCCTTCGCGCACCCAACGGCATGGGCGTCGGTCCCAACGACGAAATCACCACCAGCGACAACCAGGGCAACTGGACGCCAGTCGACCGGATTAACATCGTCAAGCCCGGCGGCTTCTACGGCTTCGTGGTCGATCCCCGGCGTGAAGTGAAAGGCCATCCCGTGCCGGTCCCCGATCATTACGATCCGCCGCTCTGCTGGATTCGCTATCCCAAGCCCGACAACTCCGCCGGCGGCCAGGTATGGGCAAGCAAGAATTGGGGACCGCTCTCCGATCACATGCTCTGCACATCGTACGGACAAAGCGACCTGATGGCCGTGCTCCAGGAAACCGTCGACGGCGTCGCCCAGGGCGGCGTCGTCAAACTCCCCCTGAAATTCGACGCCGGCATCATGCGCGGCCGGGTCAATCCCAAGGACGGCCAGCTCTGGGTCTGCGGCCTAAAAGGCTGGCAAACCAACTCCGCCATGGAAAGCTGCCTGCAGCGCGTCCGCTACACCGGCAAACCCGCCAACGTGCCGACCGCCCTCCACATCCTGCCCGCCGCCATCTCCATCACCTTCAGCGACCCGCTCGATCAGCAGCTCGCCGCCGACGAGCAATCCTATGGCATCGAGGAATGGAACTACCACTGGACCAGCACCTACGGCTCCCCGGAATTCAAGCTGAGCGACCCCAAAGCCAAGGGCCACGACGAGGTGCCGGTGAAGTCCGTAAAAGTATCCCCCGACCGCAAGACCGTGACACTGGAAACCGGGCCGCTAAAGCCGGTGATGCAGATGGCGATCGAGATGCATCTGAAGTCGGGGGATGGGAAGGATATGGAATGGGAGATTGATAATACGATTAACAAGGTGCCGTGAGGCCGGCGAGCACGGCCCGGCCCCCGTCGTCCAGTCATTCGATGCACCACCGCGCCCCAAAGCGCCCCATTTTTGCGCAACATCCCGGTGTTGCGCCGGGCGATGTCCCAAAATGTCCCCTTTTTTTGATTTTTCGCTCAGGAACGGGACATTGGGATCTTTTCGGCCCGCGCAAATCCGCATTTTACAATGACTTACGTCATTTCCCGCCGGAGTCGGGTCCCCCTGGCGATGGGACATTTGAGACATATTTGGGACAAAAAATGTCCCATCCATGTCCCATTCGGATATCCGGGATGTCCCATCCAAAGCCCCGCCCGTCGGCGTACCACAGGAGGCGGATCGCCGGCGCTTTACGCTTTGCATAATAGGAATGTCCCCTTTTATTCCCTCCAGTCTTCTCTACGTCCCCTTCAGCCTTCTCTTCTGAATAGCTACGTCCCCTTCAGTCTTCTCCGTGGCGGATTCTAATTGTCGTCACTGCGGGATTTTAATTGTCGCTGGACACTCGCGTTAATCCGGACTGGGCAATTCATACATGGTAGTCTTATCCTCGTCCGGGCCCGGCCCCTCCGTCACGGCTTTTTCGGATGGTCAATCTCGTACTTCGCTATGCGCGTACGCAGCTCGTCCCACTCTGATTTCTCTTGGGGAGTCAAGCCATAGCCTTCGTCAAGCTGACCAGGGTCCCCGCCAGCTTCGCGCAGCTGACTCAACGTGGTGGCATTCTCAAGACCCCCAACCTCGCCGTACTGTAAATAAGCATCGAGCGTATTACGCGCGTCCCGGTTTGTCTGAAGCAGGATCAGGTTCTTTTCCTTCACAAGGATCGCCGCGATCTTCTCCGCCTCTTTCGTCTGGTTATCTTTGCGTAAGTTCTTTGCGTGCGACTCCCGGAGCATCTTCTCGATTGACTTCAAGAGTATCACGAGAGTTGTGAGCCGCTGCTGGCCGTCGACAACGTCATATATCTGAAAATGATCCGTTCCCCCGTCAGTTTCACGTTTGCGTTTATCTAGGAGAACTAGGGTGGCCATGAAGTGCTCGTCGCGCTTGAGCTTCTTAAGGCTTCTGAGGTCCTCAAATAAATCCCGCCTCTGCTTCTTTGTCCAGCTGTAACCTCTCTGGTAAGGCGGAACGCGGAACAGCCGTCCCTGTAGCACCTCGTTCAGCGTGTAGAGCATTGGTTGGTTAAGTGGCATCCGTCACGTCCCGTTGAAATGTCCCGCGCCCCGCAATGTTTCGGCACCCATACGTATGGTATCTGCAACGCAGGTGTTCGTAAAGCGGTCGCACGGACCTCCCGCGTGGTGGCAGCGAATGAGCGTTCAGCTGCTAATTCGAATCTGCCGATCATCCCAAATGCGAGCTCTTTCCATCCGCCAGCCGTATGCCGAGTTGATCTTGCGGGGATCAAGACGGCCGAGTTCAGGCCGCGGAGGCTATGGAGTATCGATCGCGTCGCGGTATGATGCCGGTGATATGCCTAGAATCGAAATTACCGGGAGCGGCGACTCTTACCAACCCCCGCGCGACTACAAACAGCCGTGCTGGTCCGCACGACATTGCGCGGGAAAGCGGATTGGCAAATTCACCCATGCCCACAACTGCTGGAATGTGGGGGGAAAGTCGTGGGGCGGCGTCAACGCTCAGCCGTGCAAGAACAAGACGCGATAGAATGGATCGTGGAGGTTTCTGTGAACGAGCGACTTTTATCCGTACGCAACACGCGCTTGGCACCCATCGTCGAGTTGTTCGATCAAGGTCTGTCGTTTCGACTAATGCTGTCGTGGGGAATGCTTCCTCCGCTGGCGACGATGAACAAGTTCCTGGCCTGCGGACGGGACGACACCGATGCACAGGACGGCTTGGTGGAGTGGGAGCCGGTTGCGCTCACACGCCCGGAGTACGACCGCTTAGTACGAGATTTGAGGCAGCGGGGCCATTACGTTGAACGGAATTCGCTTCCAAGGGGTACTTCAGCGCCCTCCTACGAATGTTGGTTCGCGTCGCAACTGGCCAAGCGCGCTGCCAAACACGGGTCCCGCAAGGATCGCACTCGCTCATTGGCATAGCGTGGCAACGGGCATGCCGATAGCGGGAGAAGACTGAAGGGGACGTAGCTATTCGGAGAAGACTGAAGGGGGGCGAAGACTGAAGGGGACGTAGCTATTCACGCCCTATTACGCTATACGCTATATTCTTTCCATGCCCCGTCAAGCCCGAAGCTGTCCCGGCGGCCTTGTCTATCATGTGTGGAACCGTGCCGCCGGCCGGCTCCGGCTGTTGAAGAAGCCCGAGGACTACGCGGCGTTCAACCGCATCCTACGAGAAACATCCCATCCGAATCCTCGATTGGTGCCTCATGCCCAACCACTGGCAATTCGCCGTCTTCCCCGAGCGCGATGGAGAAGTCACCCGCTTTTTTCGCTGGCTGACGCACACCCATGCCATGCGGGCCATCACCCATCGCCGGGTGATGGGGATGGGACGCGAGCCCGCTGGTGCCTGCGCGGCAAAAGCGGCGAAGTTCTGCCAGAACTTTTGCGGGCCTTAATAGATGCATGACGGGCGGGAGAAACAAAAAGGGACATTCCTAATTCCAAGCGAAAGACGGCACCTTGGGGCTCTGCCCCAAACCCCGAGATTTATCGCTTTAAGGGCAACCAGCAGTGGTGTTCGTGAAGCTTTCTGGGGATATCTGTTTCGCCGTCGCGGAGGAGGCACTGCCCAGACGCAACCCGACCGCCGCGGCGGACTTCGACGATCTCAGTCGAGTCGTGGCAATACGGCACGGGCGGCGGTCAGCGTGACGCCGCCTGCCTTTTTTCCTCACCCCGCAACTGCTGGTCGCCCCCGACGCGCAAAATCTCGGGGTTTGGGGCAGCGCCCCAACGTCACGGCTTTTGTTGATCGGTACTTTGCACACCCATACGACGGAATAGTTAAGCCGAGAATTCGAGGACGGCTGCGCCGGCGAGTGAAAATTGGATTTACGGAGGCATAGGCTCAAACGTACCGCCTTGGAAACCGCGGTCTTGAGATGCCGCGAAGGGTGGGCGTGGCAACTACGGTGCAGCGCGGGCCGATCGCCGGAAGTTCCAACTCGTTTTCTTCGCGGCACGTTTGAGCTTATGCCTTTCAAAATCCAATTTACACCCGCCGGCGCAGCCGATTCCGCGACGCAGGCGTTGGAAATCGCAGGCGTCGGGCTAACAGCATAAAGTGTAAATCGCTTTCTTCCTCCGTGCGGGGAAAATTTAACGGGGGAAAATTAAACGGGAGGCGTCCGATATCCGAGGGCAGGAAACGGGGTCAAAAGGTATTCGTTGCTTATAAGCGTAAAGGTCAAGTCCACGGGTGATGATACGGAATAACGCAGCAGCACTGAAGAGCCATAAGGCGGTTCATTTTGACACACCTTTTGACCTTTTGAGATTTTGCCCCCCCCTTTTTTTCGCTCGCCGAACGGCTATCGTCATTCTGATCGGAGGATTGATCCATGACAACCAAAAGCCCAAAACTAACGTTTCCCGCCAGCGGAATCCGCGGCGCGCTGATCGCATGCATTGCCTTGGCGCTTTGCGTTATCTCGCACGCCGAACCGGCCGGCGATCGAAGCTATCCGATCAAGCTGGACTTCCCTGAAAAAGTCGGCATGAAAATATCGCTGGAAGCCAGGACAACCGAGAAGGTGCATACTGTCGTTACCATTCCTGGTGCAAATCCCGTGGTTCGGGACCGCGATAGTGCAGTAACCCTTCAAGGCGTTGTCGAGACGCTGGCTGTTGATTCAAAGGGCCGGCCGATAAAGAGGTCCTGCACGATCAAGGATTTTTCGAAAAACGATGGAACTCAGATACTTCCCGCAGGATCGGTGGTGATCGCCGACGCGACCGGGAAGCCCGAGCAAGGAAAAAAATACGTCATGGCGGCGTACACGCTCAAGGACGGAACGCTAACCCCCGAGCAAGTGACGGCCCTGACGCTCGTCTTCAATGCCCACACGTATCAGGACGCAACCGACGACGCGGTTTACGGCACCGATAAACCGCAGAAAGTCGGCGGAACGTGGCCGATCAACCGCGATCTTACCGCTGCCCGATTGCCGTTGCCCGCGAAGCCGGAGAATGTGACGGGTGAATTCACGCTCAGCGGCATCACCAAAGCCGCGGGGAAGGATTGCCTGCAGATCAAAGGTTCCTTCAGTTGCGACAAGTTTCAACCCAAGCTTCCGCCGAAGTGGAATGTCACGGCGACAAAACTGGAGGCGCATATGTCGCATTTAATCCCCATCGACGGATCGGCGACAAGGCCGGCGAACTCGATTGAGATGCACATGAACGTTAGCGGGAACGCCACCAGGCCCGATGGCACGCTTGAAACAATGGAAACGTCAGCGACGATCGTTAGAAAGACAAGTAAGTCGCTTCTGCCGGGAGATTGAGGGACACGTGGGCGCCAGGAAAGTGGCGCATCGCCGAGGGATTAAAAGCCATGGTGGAGATTCATCGACCAGAAACCCAACGCGACGAGAGGAGGAGTCCCCGTCTTGTCAGTATCGGAATACTTTTTCTTTGGGGTCCAAGTGCCCTCGCATTGATCGTCATTGGCGTCGCTTCAGTCGTCTCGATCACCCGGGATCCAACGGCTCGCTCCATGATGGGCATTATCCTCTGCCTTACATGGTTTGTTCTTCTCGGGGGAATGCTGATCATTGCCTTCAGGCTTATTCGTCCGGAAATTCTCAATCTAATGCGGTTGCGTCGCGAACGGCGCGATCGCGCTCATCGCGGCTTCGCCGTGGTCGGGCCGGGGGTAGATGTATGGAGCGATCCGGCGAAAGTTGCCCGGCTCAAACAATTGGGCGATATGATGAGCGCCATTTCCGTGCGCTGTTGCCGATCGGGTTGGCTGACGGGAGCGGAATATCTCATTCCTGAATTGTGCCGCCGGGCGATCGCCTCGGGCCTTCCACAGCCCTGGGGCGATGATGAACTGACTCTCAGCGAGGCCGAAGCGATCACGCAGCTTTCGATGGATTCAGGCGCCTGGGCAAACCTCGATTTAGATTCCGACGAGTACGTGCCGATCGATCCTTTTCCGATTCCGCGGGAGTATTTGGAAGAGATTCCACATGATGTCAGCATTTGAAAAAATCGATTACACCCGTTTCGACGTCTGGGCGGCTGTCGTCATGGAGGGGGTCGCTGTCGTGGAGACACCGCATCGCGTCGCGTGTCATTCATGGCTCCGGCAGCAGGGCTATACGATTGCCTCGATTGACTTTGCCCAGGGCGTCGGCCCTGCCGTTGTCGCGCTGGGCGAGCTGTTTCATTGGGAGGAACAGTTCGGCTACAGGCTAACCGCCGAAAAGCGGAACTTGAACGCGTTGCGGGACGGTTTCGAGTTCGACTTGCAGGCGGGCCAGGGGCATGTTCTTGAAATGCTCAATGCCGAGGTTGCGCATCAAGAAGATCCGGATTGGTTCGGCGGCCTTCTCTCCATCACGCACGAGCATTTTCTCTGCCAATTGGCGGTGGGCGCCAGGTTCTTCGGCATGCTCATCCTGGACCGCGGCAGCCCGCTGGTTGGCGTGGGATATGAGATGCTATCCGTTCCGGTTCCATTCTGGTCAGCGCCCAACCATGAGAACCCATTCGCGGCGGGGCGGCCGGGGACCTAACCAAATGTTACTTTATTCTTTTTCGGGAGGCCGCGCGGCAATTATCGTGATTTGGCCATCGTGTTCGTCATAGTCCAATGGCGGGTAGCCGCCGGCTGAATGCAGGATTTGCTCCAACGCAACGTCGAAGTTCATGTTGCGCGATCGGCTCGTAACCGGCGTATCCGGCGTCAACCTGGCGGTCTTGAGGACATTAGCGGGAAGCTCGATTTTGATCCCGCTCGCATCCTGCAGGAAGTCCAGGAAAGACAAAAGGGGGGAAAGACAAAAGGGGACATTCCTAATTCCATGCGAAACCGGCACCTTGGGGCTCTGCCCCAAACCCCGAGATTTACCGCTTTAAGGGCAACCAGCAGTGGTGCTCGTGAAGGCTTCTGCGTATAGGGCAACTGCGGAGATGTAACCCGAGCGACGCGGCGGTGGCTATACGGCAGGGGTGCCGTTCGGCGCGACGCCGCCTGCCCTTCTCCCCGCCCCCCCGGCACTGCTGGTTGCCGCCCAAGCGCAAAATCTCGGGGTTTGGGGCAGAGCTCGCCGGAGCAACGAAAACCATTTATGCACTCGGCTGTCGTCAATGGGAGTGGCTAAGGCGAGAATTCGAGGACGGCTACGCCGGCGAGTGTAAATTGGATTTACAGAGGCATAGGCTCAAACGTACCGCCTTGGAAGACCGCGGTCTTGAGATGCCGCGAAGGGCGGGCGTGGCAACTACGGTGCAGGGCGGGCCGATCGCCGGAAGTTCCAACTCGTTTTCTCCCGGCACGTTTGAGCTTATGCCTTTCAAAATCCAATTTACACCCGCCGGCGCAGCCGATTCCGCGACGCCAGTTGCGGAAATTACAGGCGTCGGTCTAACCGCGTAAAGTGTAAATCGCTTTTTTCCGCGGGCCAGTTCGGCACGAGGCCAAGTCAAAGATTCCAGACTCGTTTGCGAGATATTCGCCCGCTACCAGCTCTTTGCCTCGTCAAGATACGCCGCCAGATCCTTGCGCCCACGTACTTCGATTCGCCCAGCGTGGCCGGCGTTGAGGCGGGTCAACTCCGTAATGGCCGCTTGTTTCTCGCCCAGCATGGCCAGGCCGTGGTAGGCTCGCCCCAAATCATCGACATCCATGTGCCCATATTTGGAATCGCATTCGGCGGAAAGCCGTCGGCATGCCTTCTGGACGGCGGGAAGGTTCTGTCTGTCCCCGATTTTGCCAAGTGCGAAAACGCTTTCGGACAGCTCGGTTATTTGCAGCGAACTTCCCTGCGCGTCAGGTGCCTGCACCGTACGGTCGATGTATCGAGCGATTGCCGGGCCTCCCTTAACAACCCGGTTTCGGCCGAGCCATTCAACGGCGTCGAGCTGGTTGCGGAAATAGGGGTCTTCAAGGTCGGCCAGCTTTCGTTGGAGTTCCGTCTGGCTGCCGTTGGCTTTGTACCAAGCAAGAACGGCACTCTGGTATTGTGGAATCAGGTCCGGGGTTCGCCTGATTTCCAGTGTCATCGAACGTCCGTTGGCTCGAAAATCGCGTTCGCTGATGCTCCGAATAATCCAGGCGACAACCTGGTTCACCTGGCAGTAATCATTCCTGGTCTCAAATCTATCGCCGGGCGACAGCTCCAGGGTTTTAGTCTTTCGGGTGTCGGCCAGGGAGGGAACCAAGAGCGGAATTATTCTCGGCCCCATGCCGAGCAGTTTCCCGGCCACCTCCTGGGCCTCGCCCGGCAGCATGTCATAGCCGCCGGGAAAATCGCTCTGCACGAGTTCGCATTCCGGCAGCAGCGCGATCTGTTGAGCCGCGGCAGCTTCAAATTCATCGACCGGCTTGGGCATTGTCGCCGGTGCGCGCGCGTAAGGCTCGGCGTGCTGTCCATGCTGCCGATTCCTGATCGCCTGATTGAAGTAAATTGCAAAACAGGTGAGCGCGACGATTACGATCAAGACGATTATAATCAGTTTTGTGCGTCTCATATCCAGTACGATTCATTGAGGTTTGAGAATGGTTCGGCAACGCGTCTTTGCTCATAAAATGCATGGCACGTCTTGAAGTAACAAGAATAAACCTTTTCCATTTGCTCTGGCCTGGAAGCCAGACGGTTGGCGTGCGCTTTCCTCCCCTTGGTTCAATTCTTCAATCGCACGACAATCCATACCAGGCGAGGTCGACTTCCAACGGGCGTTTCCAGGCGGCGTCGGCGGGGCGGGCGTTGCTTCCGGTCGCTTCGATCAGGAAATGCAGGCCGCTTCCATCCTGGTTGCCGGTTAGCATCAGGCTCGCCTTGCGGATGTGAAACTGGCCGGGAAAAATCGCCAGCCGAAGCATAGGCGTGTGGAATCTTCGCCTGGGCTTGGCGTTTACCCACTCCTCCAGTCGTGCGACTTCCGCGTCGAAAGTCGGGCCAAGCCGCCATGGGGCTGATTCGCGAATCGTCTGCACGAGCAGGCCTGTCCAGCGTTGATCGGGGTGCGCGCAGCAAGCCGGCGGGGCGATCCGCTGACCTCCGATCAGGCAATGAAGATCGTCGCTGAGCTGAATGTTATACAGGGCCAGCGCCTTTTCGATTTGCCCTTCGTCCAGAAGTTGCAACGACGACAACGCCAGCAGGTTTTCCCTTGCCGGACCCTTGCCTTCGATGCCGATGGTTTCAGAGTCGGGCGGGTCGGCGCCGGTCCAGCGCCAGCGAAAATTGTCCCAGCGATGCGATTGATTCAAATAGATCACGTCGGCCAGCGCGATGGTAATGCGCTCTGGATCGCTTCGCCGCGCGGGCCCGACTGCTGCCAGACATACTTCCCTTCCCGGGCCGCTCAGTTTCGTCCCTCTGTAACGATTCAATACCACAATGGTCTTTAGCGCGAGCCGGCCGGCGCGATCCCAGGGAAAATGCTTCACGATTCGAGCTGGATCGTGCGATTCCAAATCAATTTGAAGTTGCTCTCTGCCGTCTGGTGTCAGCCGGGCGAGAAAATCCTCTTGCAACGGGCTGGCGGCACATTTGATATTGGATCGGGAGGCAAGCGCGACTGCGAGTTTTGCCAGGCGAGCCCTGACCGTGGCGGCATTCACCGGCGGCGGGGCGGTCCAGCGCGATGGAAAGACCCACGGCTGGATTTTGTCGGCCATCTCGTCGCCGTCGCGGACGCTCCACGTTTCTGATCTGGATGAATCGTCGTTTTCGCTGAGTGATGTAAGATAAGGGCCGTTGCCCTGCGACGGAATGAAAACAAACACATGGCCGCCAACGCCGGGGCATTCAATGCGCAGGCCGTCGGCTTTTCCCGAGCGGCCGCTGGTGCAGACCAGCCGGCCGGGAAACCGGTTTTGAAGCGCCGAGATAATTCTGGTGAAGTCGTGCATTGCTACGATCAGGACCTGAACTCCGAAAAAGGGAATCTGGAAAACGGGTCACAAGGTAACATTATCTTCTTCCCCGTTTAGACGGCCTCTGCCTGATAGTCGCTTCCAATCGACAGCCAGGCGCCATCGTCGGCGTGGATGATGCCGCCAAAGCGCGACGCGGCGTAACGCACAACCTCCCACGCGAACATCGCGGCCAGCGGGTCGGTGCCGAAGGCCACGCTCACGCTATCGCGACTCGTCTGCAAGAATTCGCTGATTCGCTCCACGCGCGCGGCATCCTTGATCGATAGATTGTCGATTGCCTCGGCAGCGGCACCCCGATGTGGAGCATCCGTCCAGCGGTCGATTTCGATCGGGCGGCGGTTCCCGTCGCCGTAGGAAAGGTGATAGAGACGAAACTCACCGGGATGGAGGTCTTTGATCCGCAGCGGCCGCGCGCCCTTTACTCCGTCCGTTGAGATGCCGTAGTCCTCACCCAAAGTCAAGAAATCAAGCCTCTCCAAGTGTTTGAGCAGCGCTTCCGGAGTAACGGCGACGCTCTGCTTGCAATAGACCGTATGTCGAAGTGGCATGCGCGATCCCAGGAAATCCCGCGCGTGACGGCCAACCGGATCGGAACTCTTTGGCTGGGCACGCGGCGCGCATTGTTCAAAGCATCATACCACGGAAGCGGCGTGACAGCAGCGACAGCAGGTGCGGACCGGACCTCCGACATTCCTCCCTGAATCACACCAGGAACGACCGCCATCAGATGTCGAGAGCCAGCCGAAACCTTAATTTCTCCTCGGCCGCGCGATCTCTTCTCGCAATTGGTTGGCGGTGCGAACCAGCGATTGCAGGCTTTCAGCGTTTTCGGGGGTTTGGGGGCGCGACTTGGCGCGAGTAATTTGCTCCTGCAATTCCTCAAGAAGTTTATGGGTGTTTTCGAGTTCGATCTTATTTTCAAGATTCATAGAATTACTTCGATTACGCCTTTGGAAACTCTGGATCGATCGTGGACGAAAAGCGAGTTGATGAAAAAGGAATAGTCCTGTTCATTCACGACCTTGATATCAAGAAACGGGAGGCCCTGACGAATTTCCGCGGCGGAATCGGACATGGCGGAATACGCCGGACCCTGAAGCAGTGCGATATCGACATCCATCGGTTCCTCACGCGCAGTCACAAAACTTCCGTTGACCAGCATCCGTGAAATACCAGCCCGATGGCAAATAGGGAGCAACCACCGGAGCGATTCCCCCTGCGCCTCGCGTTGTTCGCTTCCCGCGCCAAACCGGGCGATCACTTCGTCGAGCGATGGGATATGCACGCCGGCGGGAGATATCCAAGCTCATTCAAATCTGGAATCAACGATCGTATCATATCAATTCGTGCGAAATGCGTCGAGGTATCAGGCGTGACAATCCGCTCCTTGGCATCAAGCTCTTGCACCTGTATCGTTCCACCATGCCCAGATTTCCACGATCGTCGCCGATTCGTTCCATGATTCGAATCACCTTCTTCATTCTCTTTGTCTGCATTTTTACGTCAATCACGATTCGTCGCGCTCGCGCCGCCGACGCCGTGAAAACGCAGGCGAATGTGATGACCGAAATCACGTTCACTTCCCAAACCCAGCACAAGGATCCGTTTAACCAGCTGACGCTCGATGTGGTTTTCACGCAGCCGGATGGCGTGAAGCGGAAGGTGCCGGGGTTTTGGGATGGGGGGTTGACGTGGAAAGTGCGGTATGCCTCTGGAATGGTTGGCGTGCATTCGTTTCGCAGCGAATGCTCGGATGCCGCCGATGCGGGGTTGAATGGGGTGGAGGGGAAGGTTGAAGTGTCCCCTTATACTGGCGATAATCCGCTTTACATTCATGGGCCGCTTCATGTGGAGAAAGGCTCGCGCTATTTGCAGCATGCGGATGGGACGCCATTCTTCTGGCTTGGCGATACGTGGTGGATGGGGTTGTCGAAACGGCTGGCTTGGCCGGAGGAATTTGCGAGGCTGACGGCTGATCGCAAGGCCAAGGGGTTTACGGTTGTGCAGATTGTTGCGGGGCTTTATCCGGATATGCCGCCGTTTGATGAGCGCGGGGCGAATGAGGCGGGGTTTCCGTGGGAGAAGGATTACAGCCGCATCCGGCCGGAGTATTTCGATGCGGCTGATAAGAAGATCGAGTACCTCGCCGAGCAGGGAATCGTGCCGTGCGTGGTGGGGGCGTGGGGATATCATCTGCCATGGCTCGGGCAGGAAAAGATGCGGCAGCATGAGCGTTATCTTTATGCGCGATGGGGGGCGCTGCCGATGGTTTGGTGCGTGGCGGGGGAGTTGAATCTTCCTTATTACCTCAGCCCGAATTTTCCCAATCATGGGCAGGCGCAGACGGCGGAGTGGGAGAAGGTGATCGAATATTGCCGATCGATTAATGCATTCGATCGGCCGATCAGCGCGCATCCGACTGGCGTTGGGCGGCTGAGCATGCGCGATTTGCTGAAGGACCCGCAGCTATTGGATTTTGACATGGTGCAAACGCCGCATGGGCAGATGGAGGTGATGGGGCGGACGGTGGAGGCGGTGAAGTTTTCCTATGGATGCAAGCCGGTGATGCCGGTGGTGAACGCGGAGCCGAGTTATGAAATGTTGTGGGACAAGACCCCGCCGGAAGTGGTGCGGCGGGTGTTCTGGCTCTGCTGGGCCGAGGGCGTGAAGGGATATACCTATGGCGCCAACGGCATCTGGCAGCTCAACCGCCGCGACAAGCCATACGGCAATTCCCCTTGGGGCGGCGGGTACGGGAAAATCGCCTGGGACGATGCAATGAACCTGCCCGGCTCAACGCAGGTGAGCCTGGGCAAGAAGTTGATGATGGCCTATCCGTGGCAGAAGTTTGAGCCGCACGCCGAATGGGCGGCTTGGGCCGGGACGTCGTCGAAGCTACCGGAATTGAAGAATTGGATTTGGTATCCCGAAGGTGATCCAGCTGTCGATGCGCCGATCGCCGCGCGCTTTTTCCGCCGGACGTTTGAATTACCCGAAGGCGCTCGGGTCAGGCATGCGCAGCTGATCGCAACGGCGGATGATAAATGCACGGTCTGGCTGAACGGCGCGGAGCTGGGCACGCACGCCGAGTGGAAAACGCTGCTGCATCCTGGCGCGGTGGCGAAGAATCTCAAGCCCGGCAAAAACGTGGTGGCGATTCGCGCGGAGAATCTCGCCTCCAAGGTGACTAAAAATCCCGCCGGGCTGGTTTGCGCCCTGTCGATTGAGCTGGAGGATGGAAAGACGCTGACCATTTCCACCGATGCCGAGTGGCGCGCGGCTGATGCCGAGGCGGCCAACTGGCAGCAGCCGGGCTTCGACGATGCGAAATGGCCGGCGGTGAAAATTATCGCGCCGTTTGGCGCAGGGCCGTGGGGGAAGATCGAGCAGGGACCGACGGCTGATCAATACGATGTGCCGTATGCCTTTGGCATTCCCGATGGGGTTCGATTCGTATACGTGCCGGAGCCGCGCGCGATTGCCCTGCGCAATTTGAAACCGCGGACGGAATACGCGGGATTTTATTTCGATCCGAGTAATGGGAAGCGGGCCGATGTGGGCCGGCTCGCCGCGGACGCGATGGGGGGAATTACGTTGGCCCCACCGGCTGGAGATCATGATTGGGTGCTGGTTTTGGAGGATCGGAAATAGCTCATGAGCGAGGTAGCCGACGGCGTCGCACGAGCATTCCGACGGCGGCCAGCGCCAGCAATCCAACCGACGCAGGCTCGGGAACGAGCGTTCCGCTAATTGCCATGATTCCGGTGTGTCCGCCGCCGGTATTGAACGCAAAGGCGATGCTCTGAAGGTTGGCCCCGGGGTTGGTGAAGCTGATGTCTTCCTGATAAATATTGGGATTACCGGAATTGACGCTGTCAAAACCATTCTCATTAACGCGGCCGTTGGCAAGAATGGCGACCGGCGTATTGCCGAACCAGTCGGGGAAAGTAATCATTCCGGTTTGGTTGCTTCCGTCGGCGAAGTTCAAAGTGTAATTCACGACGTTGTTTCCGCCTCCCGTTGAGCCAAACACCGACAGCGTGCTGTACTGCGCTGGTGACGTAAGGGTAAGCGTTCCGGCAGTGTTCGCAGAATCAATCAGCAGGGTGTTGGATGCCGTCACATCGGCCGCTCCGAAGGGCTGCAACTGAAGCGTGGTGTTGGCGTCAGACTGCGACGTCACAGGCCCGGTCGGAAGCCCGGTGGTTGGAGCGGCGGTATTAAAGCCTTGCGCATACCAGGTATTGCCCGTCGTGGCGCCGGCGCCGTTGTCCATCGAACCGGTCTTTCCACCGGCGAAAGTATCGGTTGCGCCGATCACGAAGTCCTGATTATAGCCGGTCGCCGAAACGGGAACTTGCACGGCATGTGCAGATTCGCAAACGAGGACGGTCGCCAGGACCATAAAGAAAGAGATTCTGAGTTGCATTCCTTGACCCTCAAGAGAAAAGCGAGCGATTTGAAACC
>DASRRM010000381.1:0-6057 GCA_035695715.1 Tepidisphaeraceae bacterium | reverse complement strand
TACGCATCTCGCGTAAGATCATACGTGTTATGCGTATATCATCTCCCATTCTGGCTCCGCTTTTTACACCGACCATGCAAGGCGTTCTCGGTGCGACCGTGTTGCGTCCGGATAAGGAATGGTATCTCAGCGATTTGGCCGCGCATCTCGGCGTAGGGCCTTCTTCGCTGCAAAGAACGCTCGCGAAGCTGACCGGCGCGGGGATGCTCATCCGCCGGGAAGATGGGAATCGCGTCTACTATCGCCCCGATCCGGATTGCCCGATTCTGGGCGAACTTGCCGACATCCTTACCAAAACCGTCGCGCTTGCCGACCCATTGCGCGAGGCGCTGAAGCCCCTGGCGGACAAGATTCGCGTCGCCTTCATCCACGGCTCGATCGCGGAACACCGCGAGCGATCCGAAAGCGACATCGACATCATCGTCGTTGGCGACGTGCGCAGCGCGGACGTTTCATTTGCTCTTCACCCCTTACGTGCTAAGTTGGCCCGCGAAGTGAATTTCACGCGCTACGCGCCGAAAGAGTTCGCGGCAAAGATTGCGAACGAGAATCACTTTCTTCTCTCTGTATTGAAAAAACCACGAATCTTTCTGATCGGCGGTCAACATGAGCTGGACGAAGTTGCTGGGCGAAAAACGGGTGGCAGCCGAACCCACAAGCAAGAAAGAGCTTGATGATCTCCGCACGATGGTTGCCACGAACCTGAAAGATGCCCATGTCGCCGCAATCTCTGCGCAAGGCCGCTACGAGTTTGCCTACAACGCCGCCCGCCTGATGGCCACGGTCATCGTGCGCGCCAGCGGCTATCGGGTCATCGCGAAAAATGGCCACCACTACTACACGTTCCAATCCCTTCAAGCGGCGGACCCCTCCTTCGTAAAGATGGCGATCTATTTCGATAACGCGCGCGACACGCGAAATGATTTCTCTTACGATGCGCCGATTCCAATCAGCGATACGGACGTCGAAGAATTAATCAAGTCAGTCGAAGAATTCAACAATGACGGCGAAGCTTGGATCACTAAAAAGGATCCTACGTTGTCATAAACCTCAAATTCCGACACCGGAGTCTATTTCGCAATAAAGAGGACCGCGAGAAGCTTACTTCTCGCGGCCCAGCCGGACGCCTGCATTGCAATTCACCATCTATCAGGCAATGTCGGAGCTGATTCGGTTCTCCGAAATCGCATCTCTGGCCGGCGTCATTGAGCCGCCAAGCAGGGAGAAGAAAAGTCCCGCGATCAGTGACACGAACGTCGCCCAGGCGGCGCCGAAGCTGATGGACAACCCGTTGCCCATCGGCATTGAGCCGATTGCGCTGCTCGAGCCATAAGCAAGCCCAAACGACCCGGCGATGAATGCGCCAAGCACCAGCAGCAACGGCACGCTCAGCGCCCAGACGCCCAATCCGCGGACCCAGCTTTGCTCGCGGCGGTTGCCAACGCATGTCGCCGCCCATCCGCCGAAGAAGTAGGCGATGCATGCCGTGACCACCATCCAGATTCCCGCCCCCCAGCCGAAGGCGGCATGGCCGTATAGCGTGCCGACGTGGCAGGCGATCATCAGCGCCTCGGACATGATGCCAATGCTCAGCATGGTCAGCGCGCCGGCGATGACCGATCCCCAGTAATGGCCCAAAGGCCGATCCGTGATACTGGAGACAGGAACGAAATACGCGCCGGCGGCCGGGCTGGGGCGCGACGTCGTGGGAAGATCGGCGACAAAGCCACGGCCTGTAACAGCCACATCAGTCGTTGAGGAAATATTTTGAGAGACCATCATACACCTCCAAAAACTTTGAACCTCGTTGCTGTCGTCATGGAAGCGTCAGTCGAGGAAGGAACGGGAACAAGACACAGGCGATGCCGCCAAGGCGCCGGCCAATGGAACAACTGGCATCGCCGCTCAACTATGCTGCAACCAATGTTCCCAAAGCCGCGCCTGCGACAAAAAGATCGCGCGAAATTATTGAAAAATGTGGAAGTGTTTTCCGGTTGGGCATGCCCCCGCCCTCGCGGTGGCGGACATTCCGCCGCTGCCGGCCGACACGACAGTGCTTGTGCGGTTCGATCTGGCCCAATGCACGCCGGATTCGCTGGCGGCGAAGGTGGCGGGTAACGGCGCCCGCGATCTCGATCAGCCGATCGCGATGATTAAGCCATATTTTGATGCGCTAACGAGCCATCATGCGATGGTGGTCTGGTTTTCCGCGTCGGCGCAGGCGGATCATCCGGGGCCGGTTAGCCCGACGTTTTACGCAGAGGTGGCCGCTGAAGCGGATGCGACGGCAATCAGCAATGATTTGCCGAAAGTTTCGGGCTTGAAGACAACGTGGTGGAATTGTCGATCGACGAGAAAGCCTTGGCCAAGGGCAGCAGCGTGATTTCACTGATATTGTCGGCCCGTCGCGACAGCACCGTGATGCTATCGGCCAACAAGATGAGGCAATTGTCGATGGGTCTGTTGATGTACTGCTCGGCACACGACGGGAAATGGCCCGAAAAGCTCGAGGAAATCCAGGAGCTGGTCGGCGGCGCGCAAGCGTTTCAGATGCTTATGGCCAATCCGACCAATCACCAGTCGCCGGGTTACATCTATGAAAAGCCCGCCACAAAACTGGCCGATATGAAAGACCCCTCCGGCGTGGCGGTTCTTCACGAAGGCAGCAATGGAAAGAGCGACCCGAACGGGTTCGTCGCCTACGCCGACGGCCACGTCGCGCGTGAGGCGAAGTGAAGTTGCCTGCTTCCTAACACCAACTCGTGATCTTCTTGTAGACTGTGTTTCTGGAGATCATGAAAGGCCGACCCAAGAAAGCCCAGCGCGAGAAAGACCTCACCAGCCGGTATATGTCCGGCGGGTATGACGAGGACCGCACCGATTCCGAACAGCGGTTTCATCCGCGCGAGAAGGCCAGGCAGAAGGAAAAAATTCTTCGTACCGCCATGATGCGCGCTGAGGAAGCGCCGGGAGCGGACATTGACGCGCTGCCCGTCGGCCAGGTCGTGCAGGTGCATAGCCTGTATTGCGATGTGGAACATGAGGGGAAAACCTATCTTGCCTCGGTGCGGCGAACACTGACGAAGGTGAGCGATGGATATATTGTCGTCGGTGATCGCGTGCGCATCCGGCCGGAAGCGGGTCTGAAAACCGGCGTCGATAAGATTGACGCCGAGGGCCGGGCCGACCGCGGCGCTCGGCGCGACATGACCGAAGCCGTCATCGAGCAGATTCTGCCGCGGCAGACCGTTCTCACCCGTGCCGACAGTTTCAAGGGAATCGAGCAACATCCAATTGTCGCCAACGCTCAGCAGATGCTGATCGTGGCGAGCCTGCGCAATCCGAGAATCAAATGGGGCCTGATCGACCGCATGCTGGTGGCGGCCCAAAGCGGCGGCCTGACTCCCATCATCTGCCTGAATAAAGTTGACCTGGCCGACGAGGATGAAGCCGAGGCGAAGGATGTGTCGCAAGCGCGGGCCGCCATGGCGCATTATGCAACGATGGGCGTGCACGTGCTGCAAACCAGCGCCGAAAAAACAATCGGCCTGGAGGAGTTGCAGAAAATCCTTTTCGGCCAGGAAACTGTCCTCGCCGGCCATAGCGGCGTCGGCAAAAGCACGCTCATCAACGCCATTCAGCCGGCCCTGAATCTGCGCACCGCCGACATCAGCGGCTACACCGGAAAAGGCCGCCACACGACGACGTCTGCGCGCCGCTACCCGCTGGACGGCGGCGGCGCGGTGATCGACACGCCGGGCGTGAAATTATTCGGCCTGTGGGGAGTAAGCCCGGAGAACCTGGCGCTTTATTTCCCGGATATCACCGACGGAACCGCCCCTCCCTGGCGGCAGGAGAGCTTTGCGCGGATCAAGGAGTCGCTGGAATCGTGATCGCTCCGAATTTACTATGCAATCCCGGGACGCGTGCGATGCGGGGCCTACCATCGCGATGAATGAAATCGCGAAGACGAATAAACCCGGCAGTTCGCGCCGAAGAAATTGAACCACGGATTTCACGGATTGCACGGATAAGACAGACCCGGTTGACCTCTTTCCCATCCGTGACATCCGTGAAATCCGTGGTTAATCTTCCCTCGTGCTCCACCAGCATGTCACTTATGAATGAAATCGCGAAGACGAATAAACCCGGCAATTCGCCGAAGAAATTGAACCACGGATTTCACGGATTGCACGGATAAGACAGACCTGGTTGACCTCTTTCCCATCCGTGACATCCGTGAAATCCGTGGTTAATCTTCCCTCGTGTTCCCACCAGCATGTCACGTATGAATGAAATCGCGAAGACGAATAAACCCGGCAGTTCGCGCCGAAGAAATTGAACCACGGATTTCACGGATTGCACGGATAAGACAGACCCGGTTGATCTCTTTCCCTTCCGTGACATCCGTGAAATCCGTGGTTAATCTTCACTCGTGTTCCACCAGCATGTCACGTATGAATGAAATCGCGAAGACGAATAAACCCGGCAGTTCGCGCCGAAGAAATTGAACCACGGATTTCACGGATTGCACGGATAAGACAGACCTGGTTGACCTCTTTCCCATTCGTGGCATCCGTGGTTAATCTTTCACTCATGCTTCACCAGGACGTCACTCAGGACATTATCGGTGCCGCCATGACCGTGCTCAATACCTTACGGCCCGGGCTTGATGAAAAGCTTTACGAAAACGCGTTAGTCATCGAAATGGAGTTGCAGGGGCATTCCGTGCAGCAGCAGCACGAATTCCCGGTTTATTACCGGGATCGGCAGATCGGCCTGCTTCGGCCCGATTTGATCGTCGATGGCTTGGTCGTCGTCGATCCGAAGGTCGTAACGGCTTTCAATGAAACTCACTTCGCGCAAATGCTGGGTTACCTCAGCATCACAGGACTAAATCTCGCGATTCTCTTGAACTTTAAAGAATCGACACTTCACTGGAAACGTGTGATTAGAAATTAGCGAGTCTCTTGTTCTGCCAGCCGATTACCCGTACGATCCCCCTTTGCACGCAAATGTGGCGTGGGTCGAAATCCCCCGGGAGTGAATCATCGTGGCGAAAAGTGAGCCGATTGAAGTTGAAGCGACTGTGACCACCGCGTTGCCAAACGCCATGTTCAAGCTGAAGGTCGATAACCTTGACACCGAAATCCTGGGGATCGTCTCGGGGAAAATGCGCAAGCATTTCATCCGCATCCTGCCGGGCGATCGCGTGAAGGTGCAGCTTTCTCCCTACGATCTGACCAAGGGGCGCATCGTCTTCCGGCAGAAATGAGCTCGAGGAATTCGCCGTCCCTGGTCAACTGACAACCCTGTAAAAGTTACGCACGCCTCGCGTGTTCATCGCGATGAGCAGCACGATCGGGTAGACCAATCCACCCCCGCAAAACGCCAACGCCACGAAGACGAATACCTGATGCCCGGCTTCGGCCCCGCCGCCCGGCGTGCCCTGCGCCATCATCGATGACCAGAAACGCGATGAGACCGTTGCCATCGCCCAGCCGCCCGCAATGGCCAGGGGAATCTTCACGCACGCGTAGAGCAGATGCAGGCGGCGGCCGTTACGGCCGTTGCGCATCACCGAAATAGCCCCCATAAATAGCATCACCGCCAGCAAAACGCTCAATATCCCATCCGCCCCCGCCACGGCGCACGTCCAGAGTGGAATATCGATGCTGGCGATGGCCGACTTGTTAATCGTGGTGCTGGTGATCTGCCCCTGGGCGTCGAGCGTGACCAGGCCGCCGCTGAAGTAGACATAGGCGCTGTCATCCGGATTCACCATCGCGGCGCGGACCGGCGACCAGTTGGTGCCGCGCGTGATGAGTTGCTGATTGGGATCGGCCAGGGCGGCGTTCAAGGACGCGACTTGTGCCGAAGTCAATTTGTTGCCCGCGGCGGCCTGGGCACGTTGAATCGCGCCGGATATGTCCGCGGGCGTCAGCGGATTATTGCCGGCCGGCTGCATGGAGGACGACGGCGTGGCAGCCGCCCCGGCCATCGACGGGCTTGAGCGCAGCGTTTTCACTTCCCGGCCGACGCGATAAGCGATGGCCG
>DASRRM010000380.1:0-41780 GCA_035695715.1 Tepidisphaeraceae bacterium | reverse complement strand
TATGGCGAGCGGATGGCGATGGTCTGGCTCGACGCGGCCCGGTACGCCGACACCAACGGATACAACAACGATGAAGACCGCATTATGTGGCCCTGGCGCGATTGGGTGATCGACGCGTTCAATCAGAATCTGCCTTACGACCGCTTTATCGTCGAGCAATTGGCCGGGGACCTGCTTCCCAATCCAACGCTAAGCCAGCAAATCGCGACGGCGTTTCATCGCAACCAGGGACACAACACCGAAGGCGGGATCATTCAGGAAGAATATCGCGTGGAATATGTGGCCGATCGCGTGCATACGACGGCGACGATTTTTCTCGCGCTGTCGATGCAGTGTGCCCGCTGCCACGATCACAAGTACGACCCGATCACCCAAAAAGACTATTACAGCTTCTTTGCATTCTTCAACAGCATGGACGAAAAGCAGGCGAGCTATTCCAACTTCACCGCCGCCGCCCCTTACATCAAGATTCCCACCGGCGATCAAACCCAAAAGCTGGCGGCGATTGAATCAAAACATCGCGACCTGGAAGAAAAGCTGGCCAAACGAGCAGCCGACGCCGACAGCGGCCTGGCACATTGGGAGCAGGAACATTCGGCCGATGAGATGCAGAAATTGATGTCGGGCGCGGTGCTTCATCGATTCGCAATGGATGAAAAGCAGGGGATGACACTCCACGATACAGCCAGCGGATCGGCAAGTCCTCTCGTCGCAACCATCATCGGAAAGAGCAACTGGACCGCCGGAAAAATCGGCGGGGCGTTGGAATTCGACGGACAGACCTACGTCGATGCCGGGCAATCGGCGGCATTCGACGGCGGCACGCCATTTTCCATCAGCGCCTGGGTGCGGCCAACTTCAATGGAAGGCCTGGCTGTCTTCTCGAAGATGGACGAAGGCAACGCCTGCAAGGCGCGCCAGCGCCTTGTCGACGTCCTGACCGAATCGAATGTAAAAGTAAGTTGATTGCCGAAAACACCATGAGCACCATCACCCTCCCAACCTCCAAACCCCCGATCATCCCCACCGGCCAGGCCACCGGGTTTCTCCCGATGCGCAACAGCGACGGCAAGCCGATCACCGTCATCGGCACCGAGGCGATTCGCGAGACCTTCGACGCCATCTGCCTTCAGCAGGCGCTCAATTCGCGCTCTGCGCCCGGCGTTACGGATCTGATCCTCAATCCCGATGCCCACTGCGGCTACGGCGCGCCGGTCGGGTGCGTCATGGTTTCACCCACGCATATTTATCCAGGGCCGGTTGGCGTTGACATCAAATGCTCAATGAGCCTTCTTCAATTGGATCTGCCTGAGAGCGAAATTGTTGCAAAGGATGTTCGCCGGGCGCTGATCGAAAACATCGTCCGCCGCACGCCGACGGGCGCGGGGCGGGGGCAGCGTTCGGTGAAGAACGGCCGGGCGATCAGCACCGAAGCGGGGTGGATGGCGACGGTTGAAGGGGCATCCCCGGCGGTTTGTTCGGTCCTTGGAATCCCGGCGCATTGGGCGCAGCGCTGCGAAGATTCCGCGCACCTGGGCCATGACCAAACAGCCGGTGCGCTGGCATCCCGGCTCGATCTGTTGATCAAGGAAAAACGCATCCTCAACTTTGACGAAAAGGCTCGCCAGCTCGGCTCCTATGGCGGCGGCAACCATTTCGGCGAATGCGAAATCGTGCGCATCGCCGACAACCACCGCGCCCGCAAAACCGCCGGCGTCTTCGGCCTGCGCGACGGGCACGTCGCGTTTCTTTCCCACTGCGGCTCGTGAGGCCTCGGCCATTCGCTGGCCAGCGGCCAGTTCCGCGCGCTGCAGGAAAAATTCGCAAACTGGTCCATCCCGCTTCCCGGCAACGATCGTGAGCTGGTCTATGCGCCGCTGGGCACAAAGGAAGCCGACGCGTATCTGGACGATCTTGCCCTCGGCTCGAACTTCGCGACCGTGAATCACCTGCTCATCAATGCGCTGATCCTCGAAGCATTTGAGACGGTTTTCCCCGGCGTCAAGGGAGAGCTGGTTTATTTCATCAGCCATAACATCGCCCGCGAGGAAGTGGTGGATAACAAGCTCGCCTGGGTGCATCGCAAAGGCGCAACCCGCGCCTTCCCCGGCGGCCATCACGCCCTCCGCGGCACGCCCTTCGAGCAGACCGGCCACCCGATCCTCCTCCCCGGCAACCCGCGCAACGGCTCGGCGGTGATGGTCGCCGAGCCCGGGGCGGCAAAGAGCTGTTATAGCGTAAACCACGGCGCCGGCCGAAGAATGGGCCGCAAGGACGCCATCCGCCGGCTCGACCAGGGCGCGATCGATGCAGAGTTGGATCAATGCGATATCCTGAGCAATTGCCGGACATACCCAAAGGACGAAGCGCCGGACGCGTATAAGGATTTCGATGAGGTGTTGCGGTCGGTGGAGCTGGCCGGTTTGGCGAGCGAGGTGGCGCGGCTGAAGGCGCGGTTTGTGATAAAAGACGGGGATAAGGCGGATGATTGACGCTTTTTTGCCAAGAGGACGAGATGAAAGAAGGAATCGAAGAGTTGTCGAATGCCGTGATTGTCGAGTTTCGAGACCGCTTACCGCAATACGCGGCCGAGACGTTGCAGGCCGTCCATCGCGGATCTGGAACAGTAGAAGCCGCCGCGATGCTCCTCCAATATTTGGTGTTGGAGGAATTCCGGTTCGACTCGGGTTCGGTGGCCTCGAGTTTTTGGCGAGAACTACGCGAGTCGCGCCATCCGCTCGCGTGGCTGCCGCTGGGCATATCTGAAATTGAAGCATGGGCTGGGCTGAGTCCCGGCGCCTTCCGGCAAAGTGCAGCCCAGCGCTTTGATGTGAAAGATGATGCCACGGAGATTCCAGCGGCAATGTTGCGGAGCCGGATGGATGATGCATTCACCCATTGGACACAACGCTCCAACGGCCAAGTGGAAGCCCGCGAATTTCTCATTCGCTCCGACGTGACGTTGCGGGAATGTGTCGGCGCATGCGTACAGCGTTCATTGAATTGCAGCGCAGCCTCCATCGATGCAGTTGAGGCGGGGCATGGGTTCTTCAATCTCAGCCAATTCATCCGCGCCGACGGGGCATATACAAGTCACAGAAATGCGGCGCGTGCGAGATTGCAGACGTGGAGATTGGTGCAAGCGGCATTGAACTGCCCGCCGGAAGCATCGGTCGACGAGATTGACGAAGCTGCACGGAAAGCGATGTGGTATGTCTTCACGTGTGATTGGTTTTGCGACGTAGCCTGGGACTGTGGCGTGGCGCTGGTACGGCCCGACCATCATGCGGTTGTTCTCGCGGCGACGGATACCGACTGAGTGTTGCCAAATCCCGTGATTGGACTTGAGGGAGTGCGATGCCGGACAATCCCCAAGCAAAATCCGCCTTCGACGCCGCAACGCGGGGGCTATATCACGCATTTGCCAAATGTCGCGGGCAGGCGAATTGGAGCGATTGTTTGGATGTGTTGACGCCGGAGCGGCAAAGCCGTCCGGCACGGCTGCCGGCGAAGGAGCTTTCGGACGAAGATGTTTCCTACTTCTTCAGCCATTCAGGCTACAGCATGCAGCACTCGGACCTCGTGAACGGCGTGAAATATTTTCTGCCGCGTGTGCTGGCGAGTTATTTGAGCGAAGAGTCGTGTTGCAAGCCGTCAATGGTTGCTGATGCGTGGTTTCTCGGCGAACGCTTGCGTCAATCTGAATGGCTCTCATGGCCGAACGAGCAGGTCGAGGCAGTGCGGTCATGGTTTGCCGCGTGGCTTGACGCGATTGTTGCGTTTCAACCTTCGCTGGGCGCGGGTTCCTCCAGCATGTGGGAATTGCCGGGAAATCGGAGCATTCATTCCTGGCTGGAGTTTGCCGGGAAGCTGGATTTCGACACCGCCTCACTGGTTGAAAAAGTGGAAGCCGGGGAAAACCGGCTTGCTGTGAACCTGGTCGAGGCTTGCCTGCAGGAATTTGGCAAAACGCTTTTGCGAAAGCATGTTTTGTGGGAAGCATCCAGCCCGGCTCACCAACAGCCGCTGCTGGAATGGCTGCTTCGCTACAAAACCGAGAAGCGGCTTGAAGAAGCATTCTTTGAATGCAAAGGGCCGCCGTCGGAGAGATTTGTCTCGAAGTTGCTTGAGTCGTTGCGAGCGCATAAGGCCGCGCTCCCTTCGTTCGGTTGACATTACCTTTGCGGCGGGCGACGAAAGCGTTTGGGGAAGAAAGACGCAATCATGATCCACATTGATGGCTCACAAGGCGAAGGAGGCGGGCAGATTCTGCGGTCGGCGCTGGCGCTGTCGGCTCTTACCGGGCAACCCTTCCGCATCGAAAATATCCGCGCCGGCCGAGAGAAGCCGGGGCTGATGCGGCAGCATCTGACGGCCGTCAACGCGGCGGCGGCAATTTGCTCGGCAACCGTCGACGGGGCGGCGATCGCCTCGCGCGAGCTTTCGTTTTTTCCCAAAAGCGTGAAGGCGGGCGACTACACGTTTTCCGTCGGGTCTGCCGGCAGCACCACGCTGGTCTTGCAGACGGTGCTGCCGCCGTTGATGTTGGCGGAGAGTCCGTCGTCGATGACGCTGGAAGGGGGGACGCACAACATTCATGCGCCGCCATTGGATTTTCTGGAGCAGGCATTTTTGCCGATCGTCAGCCGAATGGGAGCGAAGGTCGGCATAACGCTGGAGCGCGCGGGATTTTACCCGGCGGGCGGCGGGCGGTTTTTCGCCAAAATCGAACCGGTGAAAAAACTGCAGCCCATTGAATTGATCGATCGCGGGCCGATCACGCATCGGCTGGCCCGCGCAGTGTGCGCGGCGTTGCCGGGCGAAATCGCATTGCGCGAACTGGAGGAAGTGCGTAAATCGCTTGGCTGGCCGCAGGAGTCGTTGGATATTCGACAATTGCCCGACAGCCAGGGCCCGGGAAATATCCTGACCCTTTCGATCGGCTCGGCAAACGTGACAGAAGTCTTCACCGGCTTCGGCCAACGCGGCGTCAGTGCCGAATCAGTCGCGCAACAGGCGATCTCCGAAGCAAAAGCCTACCTCGCCGCCGGCGCGCCGGTGGGAGATCATCTGGCCGACCAGCTCATCCTCCCCATGGCCCTGGCCGGCGGCGGATCATTCGTGACGCGGAAGCTCTCCATGCACGCCAGGACCAATATTGATGTGGTAAAGCGGTTTATCAAAATCGACATTCAGCAAAGTGAATTGCCAACCAGGCAATGCCGGGTTGATTTTCGATAGAGCGGCTGAGACGGAGCTGCCAACCCGCCATTGCATTTCCAGCTCCGGTGACTCGCCTTTACACCATCGCAGGCTGCATCGCCTTGATCAGCTCATGATCGTTCTCATCCAGATACGGGGTCAGATCGAGATTCATCGGCACCCTGGTCAGCTTGTTCGGATCGGCGGTGTTGATCCATTGCTGCATGAAACGGTCGTAATCGCGCCATTCGATTCCGGCGGCGCGCAGGGCAATCTGGTGCGCGTGCTGACAGTGCAGGCCCCAATTGTCGCGGTCGCGGGAAAACTGGCGATTTCGCGAGTGGATGAGCTCTTAACCGCCGTGCTTTTTTGCAATGAATCAACGACGTCGGCGCATCAACGGCCATACGCCTGCCAGCAGCAACAGGCAGGCGGAGGATGGTTCGGGCGTGAGGGTAACGACCCCGTTTGAGGGGGTGTATGCAATCAACCCTGGCGTGGGCGAATCGTCGGTCAACAGGGTGATGGCTGGATTGATATCGACGTTGTAAATGCCAGCAGCGCCTGCGGCCAACTGGTAATCGACCTGAATCAGGCCCATTCCGTCGGCAATGCTCGTGCTCCCGGCGGGAAGAGAAGCAGTGGCTTGAATTGTCGTGGCGTTGGATCCGAGGTCGGTTGGGGGCGAGCTTGGAAATACGGGATTGTTTGGGTTGTTTTGGACAAATGGACTGACAAACGACATACCTTGAGCTGTGCCCACCGGGACGAGGAGCAGTTGGATCTGATATCCCGACATCGGCCTGGAACTATCCGGCTGCGTAACGTTGAATGCGATGTTGAGGACGCCATTCGTAACGGAAGTGGGAGAAGGCGTTGTCAACGAATCGACCTTGATGGTCAAAGTTGCCCGAGCGGACTGCGGTAAATATAAAACAATACCGGTCACGCCCAACGCCAGCCAATAGGCGACGGATTTCCTCATAACTAACCTCCCTCAGATCACGCAAGAGCTATCGATCAATGCCTGCCCTGACAACCCGGCTTTGGATATGCACTTTCGATTTATCCGCGCCGTTCGGCGATCTGCGCAGCCGGCCATCCGAAGTTAGCCGATCCTGCGTGCCCTTGCCGCGATCTAATTTCACGCCGAACCCAACCTTAGCAGAAACTTATACCGTTGTCGATGGAAAAAACGGTTGCATCCAGGGGCGAACGCAAACGATCTATCTCGAATTGGTTGGTCGGGTTAGATCAGGCTATCCGGTCTCTATTACTGATTCAGACGATAAACTCACCCCACTCCACAATCTTAATGCTGGCCTTCGATCTGGTTTGGTGTCAACGGGGAACATCTCCACCCGTTTCCCCAGCCGTTCCCTTTTTCAGAATCTTCCATATGCCCTCGGCCTCGTTTTCGGGTATGACACTTCCATTGGCACATCGCCCCGACGCCGGTGAGACGTGATAATGGCGGAAAATATGACCCAGACTCTCCAGAAACGGAACGACGGTACCGGTTTAATCGATCTTGACCCTTGGCTACAGCCGCACGCCGACAATCTGCGGCGGCGGTTTAACCACTATAAGGCCGCCGTCGCGAAATTTGAGCCGCACGGCGGCTTGCTCGGGGAAATCAGCCAGGGGCATCATTATTTCGGCTTCAATCGTGGCGAACTATGGGGCAAGAGCGGCACCTGGTATCGCGAATGGGCGCCCGAGGCCCTGCAACTGCGCTTGATTGGCGATTTTAATGACTGGGACCGAATGGCCAACCCGATGGTGCGCGATACCTTCGGCGTGTGGAGCTTATTCCTGCCCGATGAAACTGTTGGCAAAAAACTCGTGCATGGCAGCCGGGTGAAGGTGCTTGTCATCACGGAAAAGGGAGAGCAGACGGACCGGATTCCGGCATATATTCGCCGGGCGATTCAAGAGCCTGATCATTCGTTCACCGGCTTATTTTGGGATCCGCCGGTGCCATATCGGTTCAAGAATGCGCCGCCGAAGATCAAGGGCGGGCTGCGCATTTATGAAGCGCACGTCGGCATGGCGCAGGAGGAGGGGAAGGTTGGCTCATACGATGAATTCACCGCCAACGTTTTGCCGCGCGTGGCGAAATTGGGATACAACGCGATCCAGCTTATGGCGGTGCAGGAGCATCCGTATTACGGATCGTTTGGATATCACGTCAGCAACTTTTTTGCCGTGTCGTCGCGATTTGGAACACCGGAGGATTTGAAGAAGCTGATCGACACGGCCCACGGCCTGGGCGTGCGCGTGCTGATCGATCTGGTTCACAGCCATGCCGTAAAGAATACGCAGGAGGGGCTGAACCATTTCGATGGGACCGATCATCAATATTTTCACGCCGGGGCGCGCGGGCAGCATGTCGCGTGGGATTCGCTGCTGTTTGATTATGCCAAGTATGAAGTGCAGCGATTTTTGCTTAGCAATGTGCGCTATTGGCTGGAGGAATTCCACTTCGACGGCATCCGTTTCGACGGCGTCACCAGCATGATCTATCTCGACCACGGCCTGGGCAAAGCCTTCAGCAGCTATGACGATTATTTCGGCGGGAATGTGGATGATGATGCCGTCGCTTATTTGCAGATGGCCAACGAATTGGCACATAAGGTGAAGCCGGGCGCGGTCACCATTTCCGAAGACGTCTCGGGAATGGTTGGAATGGCACGGCCGGTGTCGGAAGGGGGGCTGGGTTTTGATTATCGGCTGGCGATGGGCGTGCCGGACAATTGGATCAAGCTGCTGAAGGAAAAACGCGATGAGGATTGGAACCTCGGCCAGCTTTTTCACACGCTGATGAATCGCCGATACAGCGAAAAGCACATCGGCTACGCCGAGAGCCACGACCAGGCATTGGTGGGCGACAAGACGCTGGCGTTTTGGCTGATGGACAAGGAAATGTACTGGCACATGGACAAGGCCAGCCAGAGCGTGATCATCGATCGCGGCATCGCCCTTCACAAGCTGATTCGGCTCATCACTTTCAGCCTGGCCGGGGAGGGATATCTCACGTTCATGGGTAACGAGTTCGGCCATCCGGAATGGGTGGATTTCCCGCGCGAGGGGAATGGCAATTCCTTCCACCACGCCCGGCGGCAATGGTCGCTGGTGGATAATCCACTGCTGCGATATCAGGGATTGAACAACTTCGACAAGGCCATGATGAAGCTGGATGAGAAGTTCGATCTTCTGGAAGACAAATTCATCGAAAACCTGCTGGTGCATGAGGAGATGAAACTGCTGGTCTACCGGCGTGGGCCGCTGGTTTTCGTTTTCAACTTTCACGCGACCAACTCCTACACCGACTTGCGAATCCCGGTGCCGGATAACGGCGACTACGCGCTTGAGTTGGACAGCGATGCGAAGGAATTCGAGGGACAGGGAAGAGTTGCGGCGGAGATGGTTTACCCCGGCCAGAATGTTGCATCGTATGGCCGAAGCCAGAGCGTGCAGATCTATCTGCCCAACCGCTCGGCGCAGGTTTTGGCTCCGGCGTCAGGGCCTTTCGGGTGAATCGCGGGGATTGTGCAAAGTTATCCAGAAAATCCGCTTGGGCGCGTTAAAAACGACGGTCGCTCATAGGCTGCTCGATCTGGGTTTTGCATGCGTTCCGCATGCCGCAGCCGTTCATTTTGATCCCCGTGAAATCCCCCGTTCCACCCCTTTGCGCAAACTTTATTTCATCCCCGACGTTGTATAATTGACGATAGATCAGTATCTTATCGCCTCCTCGTTGGCTGCCGACGGCGGAGCATTTTCCGCTAACTCCCGGCGGATTCTGCGATTAAACGGTTTTCCCGATGGCCGGCGATCGTGTGCCGGCTGATCTGTTTCCACCGTGATATCCGACTTTAAAAAGGGCGGATCGCGGGGTTTTTAGCATTGAATGCCCGGATCGATCCGGGGGCTTCCGCACCCGGCTATCACCGGATTGGAAACCGATTTCTTACTCTTCGAGCTACCTACAATGAACACTGTGCGCAACGATATTCGCAACGTCGCCATCATCGCCCACGTCGACCATGGCAAGACCACTCTCGTCGATGCCTTGCTTCGCCAGAGCGGCAATTTCCGCGATACCCAGGTTTCGCAGGATACTCTCCTCGATTCCAACCCGCTCGAACGCGAGCGGGGGATCACCATCCTTTCGAAGAATGTCGCCATTCAGCATATCGATCCGATCACCAAGCAGCAGGTGAAGATCAACCTCATCGACACGCCGGGCCACGCGGATTTTGGCGGCGAAGTCGAGCGCGTGCTCAGCATGGCCGATGGCGTTTTCCTGCTGGTTGACGCGGCGGAAGGGCCAATGCCGCAGACGCGTTTCGTGCTGAAAAAGGCGTTCCAGCATGAGCTTCGGCCGATCGTGGTCATCAATAAAATTGACAGGCCCGATGCCCGGGCCGACCAGGTTTTGAATGAGGTTTTCGACCTGTTTGCCGAGCTGGGCGCGGATGATGAAACGCTGGATTTCCCGGTGATTTACGCATCGGGCCGGGCGGGCACGGCAAGCTGGAAATTGGAGGAGCCGGGCAAGGATATTCTGCCGGTCTTCGAGGCGATTATCAAGCACATTCCCGCGCCGCACGGCGACGTGGAAAAGCCGCTGCAGATTCAGATCAGCACGATTTTGTATAACGAATATGTGGGCCGGATCGGCGTGGGCCGAATCTACAACGGCAAGATTAAAAATGGCCAGCAGGTGATCGTTGCCAAGCGCGATGGCGCGCAGGTCAAGAGCAAGATCGCGCAATTGCAGGTATTCGACGGCCTTGGCCGAAAGAACGCCGACGAGGCGACGGCGGGCGATATCGTGGCGATGATCGGCCTGGAAAGCGTGGACATCGGCGACACGATCTGCGACCCGCTCGATCCGCATCCGCTGGAAGCAACCGAGATTGAGCCGCCCACGCTGACCATGCTGTTCACCGTGAACGATTCGCCATTCTGCGGGAAGGAAGGCAAATACGTCACCAGCCGAAACCTGCGCGAAAGGCTGTTTAAGGAGCTGGAAAGCAACGTGGCGCTCAAGGTGAGCGAGACGGGAAGCAAGGATGCGTTCATGGTGTCGGGCCGCGGGTTGCTGCACCTGGGCATCTTGATTGAGAACATGCGGCGGGAGGGGTATGAGCTGTCGATCGGCAAGCCGCAGGTCATCATGCACAAGGATGCCGATGGTAACTTGCAGGAACCCATCGAGTATTTGGTGGTGGACGTTGCCGAGAAAAACATGGGCGGCGTGATGGAGTTGGTGGGCAATCGCAAAGGCGAATTGGTTCGCATGGATAATCGCCAGGGGCAGGTCCATTTGGAATTCACGATTCCAGCGCGCGGGCTGATCGGCTTGCGAACGCGCATGCTGACCGCGACGCAAGGCACGGCGGTCATGCATCACAACTTCCACGAATACGCCCCCGCCCGCGGCGAGCAGCCGGGCCGGGCCAATGGCGTCATGGTCAGCATGGCCAATGGGTTTGTGAACGCCTTCGCGCTGAATAATTTGCAGGACCGCGGCGTGATGTTTGTTGAGCCGACCGAGCCGGTTTATGAAGGGCAGATCGTCGCGGAGAACTCGCGCGATAATGACATGGCTGTCAACCCGACGACGGCCAAGAAGCTCTCGAACATGCGCACCACCAGCAGCGACGAGAACATCATCCTGAAGCCCGCGCGAAAGATGACTCTCGAGCAGGCGTTGGAATACATCGAGGATGATGAGCTGGTGGAAGTGACGCCGCAAAGCATCCGATTGCGCAAGGAATATCTGACGGAGAATGAGCGGAAGCGATCGAGCAAGAAGAGGCAGGTTGCCGAGGCGGTGGTGGAGGTGTAGTGCGCGGATGAAGTGCTTCAGCGTGCTTGTTTAAGTACGCGGAAAGCACGATCTTTTCTCGCGATCCGATTGTGAGCGTGCGAACCAAATCGCGAAATCGCAAGCGACTTCCTGGCGGCAACGGCGAAACGCGATTCGCGCCGTGCCGTCGCGAAGTCGCTTGCGATTTCGCGATTTGTTTTTCGAGCGCGTGAATCAACCCGCGTATCACCGCGTTCTCCTCTATCTTCCAAGTACTCTTGACGAATTGACACGTTCGCGGCTCACCGCTAGCTTCCGTCCCTCTGACGAATTACCCCAAAACAAGGATCAACCCCATGCCAACGTTCAAAGACGTGAAAGTTCCCCAGGGCGGCCAGGCCATCACCATTTCCAACGGCAAGCTGAATGTGCCCGACCACCCGATTCTGCCGTTCATCGAAGGCGACGGCACCGGACCGGATATTTGGGCGGCCAGCGTGCGCGTATTCGATGCGGCGGTGGAAAAAGCTTTCAAGGGCAAGAAGAAAATCAGTTGGATGGAAGTGTACGCCGGTGAGACGGCGTTCAAGAAGTTCAACAACTGGCTGCCGGATGACACGGTGGCGGCGTTCAAGGAATTTTTGGTGGGGATTAAGGGTCCGCTGACAACGCCGGTGGGCGGTGGCATTCGCTCGTTGAACGTGGCCTTGCGGCAAATGCTCGATCTTTACGTCTGCCTGCGGCCGGTGCGGTGGTTCAAAGGCGTTCCATCGCCGGTGAAGCATCCGGAGAAGGTGGACATGGTGATTTTCCGCGAGAATACCGAGGATATTTATGCGGGAATCGAGTATGCCGCCGGCACGGCCGATTCGCAAAAGGTTCTCGACTTCCTTCAACAGAATTTCCCCAAGGAGTTCAAGAAAATCCGCTTCGGCAGCCTTGAGCAAGTCGCCGGTTGGCGCGAGGCCCTGGGCCATGGGTCAGATGAGACGCTGCAGGTTGGCGTGGGGATCAAGCCGGTCAGCAAGCAAGGCTCGCAGCGGCTGATTTACTCGGCGATCGAATACGCCATCAAGCATCAGCGCAGGAGCGTGACGTTGGTGCATAAGGGGAACATCATGAAGTTCACCGAAGGGGCGTTCCGCGACTGGGGTTATCAACTCGCGAAAGAAGTTTTTGGCGCGGTGGAAATTGACGGCGGCCCCTGGTGCAAAATCCCGCAAGGCAGGGATGGCGCGGGGCTGGTCATCAAGGATGCCATCGCCGACATCACATTGCAGCAGGTACTCACGCGCCCGGAGGAGTTCGACGTGATCGCGACGCTGAACCTCAATGGCGACTATTTGAGCGACGCCCTGGCCGCCCAGGTTGGCGGCATCGGCATCGCGCCCGGCGGTAACATCAACTACCTCACCGGCCACGCCATCTTCGAAGCCACCCACGGCACCGCCCCCAAATACGCCAACCAGGACCGCGTCAACCCCGGCAGCGTGATCCTGTCCGGCGTGATGATGTTCGAGCACCTGGGCTGGCAGGAAGTGGCGGATTTAATCATCAAAAGTTTGGACAAGACGATCGCCGCTAAAACGGTAACCTACGACTTCGCGCGGTTGATGGAGGGAGGGAAGGAGATCAAGTGCAGCGAGTTTGCGAGTGAGATGATTAAGCATATGGGATAATTTTGGAGGGGAATCGATGGCACGGTGAGGATTCTATGGCACTCGCAGTAAAGCAAAAAAGCAAACGCACCAGAGCCGGCGCAAACCGTTCCCGAACCATCTTGAAAAAGATTATCGAGGCCGCCTTGCGGGAAAGGTTCCCGCACGACACGGTCGAAGTTTCCGACGGCTTCGAAGATAACATCCACGCTCTCGTTGTATCGAAGGTTTTCGACAAGATGACAGAAAGAACAAAATTCGCCCATCTCTGGAAGATCGTTGAAGGAACCGACTTAAATGATTCCGAAAAGGACCTCATCACCGCGTTGATCGCATACAGCCCGCGGGAACTGATGTGATTTTTTCCCGGGATGCAGGATCGTTGAGAGGACCTGTTATGCCAGTATCAACGGTCGCCGAAAGCAAGTCGCGGGCAAAACGTAAATCGCGGAGCCGTGCCGATCTGAAGCGCTCGCTCGAGGGCGCGCTTCGCATAAGATTTCCGCACGACACCATCGACATAACCGACGGCTTCGAGGGCAGCATTCACGTGCTGGTCATTTCGCGCATTTTTGACAGGCTCCCGCAGCGAGGCCGCTATGCGTATCTCTGGAAGATTATCGAGAAGGCGGGATTTTCCGAAGCGGAGAATGACTCAATTACCATGGTCGCCGGCGTCAGCCCGCGGGAGGTCTTGTAATGCTTATAGCACTTTTCGCGCTGGTAGCGCGTTTGCGCGATGGTCATCCTGAGGTACTCCGAAGGATCTAGCCGGTACGCGAAGGCAAGCCAGATCCTTCGGAGTACCTCAGGATGACAACCGGCCGTTACACCAACCTGGAAAGGGCTCAAGTTTAGGTAGTGCTGATTATCGCCGCCGTTCCGCGTCATTTATCACCATCGGCCCCAGCACTTCCTTCGCAAATTCCCGCTCCGTCGGCCCGGCGTGGCCGCCGAAGTCGTGGTATTTGCTCCACTCGCTTTGATAGGGGATTTCGACCAGCTTGCGGTATTCCGCTACGTCGCCGGCGGGCGGTTTGTGGAAACCGGAGTTGCCGGCGGCGATGACATGCGCGCCGCCGTCGGTGGTGCCGAAGATCAGGGTGCCGATGCCGAGCATGATCGAGTCGCCGCCGCTTTGGGTGGCATAAAGGTGGCGGCGTACGTGGCGGAGGGCGTGGGTCAGGTCGTGGTCGGGATCAACCGCCGGTTGCACCAGCAGCACCGATTGCACCATGACGCCATCCGGCAAATCTTCCAGCGCCCAGATCGCCACCGCGCAGCCGGCGCTCCAGCCAGTCAGCACGATTTGCGCATCGGGCTGCTGTCGCAGCTTGGCGGCGATTCGGTCGGCGATGTGGCGGGCTTGGGCGCGATTGTCTTCGTAGGCCCATACCGCGCCGATCATCCAGTGCGGGCCGGTCCAGTCATAAATCTCGTAATGCCCGGCAACGTTGGCGTCGGCTAATCCTTGAACCAAATTGCTGTCAGGCTTGATCCAACCGGCCATGCCGGGAAGGTGGATGACGTAGCGGCGGGATGCTTCGGGGGAAATGGCCGCCGGGGCGATGATGGGCGTGGCCTGGCAGCCGAGGGTGCCGAGCACCAATGCCATGGAGATGGCAAACTTGGCGAGGAGGGTCGGAAGTTTTTCCCGTATCAGGGGCGTCTCGCCGGTGTCTTCATTTCGGCGTGAAATAAACGAAGAATGACAAGGCGGGTTGCCTGAACAAAACAACACGGCCGCGACGGCCGTGATACGGGAAACAACTGCCATGGCGAAAAGAGTAGCCGATGGCCTCTGCGCGATCTACCATTGTGCATGGATTCCACTTCGGGCAATCTTTCGCTACCGCATTTGACGCCGCTGACCGAGGACATGAACTTCGTCGTGGAGACCATGCGCGAAATCAGCCGGATCAGCGATCCGCAGCGGCTCGTGCAGGTTTACGGCGCCAGCGTGCGCAAAGTGATTGAGGTCGACGCGAATATTTCTCTCAGCCGCCGAAATCTGCCACGACCGAAATACAAAATCACGCGCAGTTCGCTCTGGCAGACGGCGGTGAATCCATGGCGCGAGCAACATAAGCTGCCGATTTTCGATTCGGGGCTGCTAAGCGAGCTGATTTATCGCAATGAGCCGACCGTTATCGACGACCTGCAAGTTTCCCCCGACGATCCGGCGGCGGAATATTTCGCCGGCATGAAATCCCTCGCCGCCATTCCCATGTTCGAGGGCGGCGAGGCGATCAACATGGTCGTGGTCATGCGAAAAGTGCGCAACGGCTTTCCGCCCGAGCGGCTGCCGATGCAGGTCTGGATGACCAACCTCTTCGGCCGGGCCACGCATAACCTCGTGCTCTCGCAAGAGGTGAAAGCCGCCTACGATATCGTCGAGCGCGAGCTCAAGGCGGTGGCCGACATTCAGCGCTCGCTGCTGCCGGCGGAATTGCCGGCAATCGATGGATTGGAACTGGCGGTCCACTATCAAACCTCCCGTCATTCCGGCGGCGATTACTACGATTTCTTCAAGCTGCCGCACGGGCAATGGGGAATTCTTCTGGCCGACGTGAGCGGCCACGGCACGCCCGCGGCGGTGCTGATGGCGATCGTGCATTCCATCGCGCACGTTGCGTGCAATCCCCCCGCGCCGCCGGCCAGTATGCTGGCGGCCATCAATTCGCGGCTGGTGCTGACCTATACCGGCGAGAACGGAAACTTCGTGACGGCGTTCTACGGCGTCTACGATCCCGTCCGCCGAACCCTGGTCTGGAGCAACGCCGGCCATCCGCCGCCGCGGCTTCGCCGCGCCGACGGCACCGTCAGCGCGCTTCCGCTGGCGCAAAGCCTGCCATTGGGAATCGAAGCGGATGAGCCATACGGCGATCGCATCACCCAACTTTCCGCTGGCGATTCGCTGCTCTTTTACACCGATGGAATCACCGAAGCGCGCAACCGCGCGTGCGAGCTTTTCGAGGTGGATCGGCTGGATAATGTGCTGCGCCTCGATCCGGGATCAGCGCCGCAAATGATCGCCGCGACGCTGGAGGCGGTTGAATCGTTCGCCGGCGGGGAGGCCGCCAGCGATGACCGGACGCTGTTGGCGCTGCGGGTTGAATAATCGCGGCGCGGAGAGTTTAACGGGAAGTTTGGGAATCCAGATGTTTTTGCGCGGTGGCCTTGTCGGCGGCGGGTGCGTCGGTAATGCTGACGACGCGCTTGTAATCAGCCGTCGCACCGTCGCGATTCCCGTGTGCCGCCAGTTCCATCGCGCGATTGAGAAGGGCGCGCGAGAGGGCCATGCTGCTGATTCCATTCAATTCGATTGCCCGTGTGCTGTCTGCGATCGCGGCATCGGTTTGCCCATCGTCGTAATACAAACTACCTCGGTCAATGTATATCCATGCACGGCTGTTCGGTGATGCGGTCAATATTGCCTTGTCGAAATCCTTCTTCGCGATATCTGACCGCCCAAGTTTCCAAGTCGCCAGCGCGTGGGCTAGCAAGGCGGTCTGGCTCGCGGCGTTCGGCACGCCGTTCATTGCCATCACACGGGCGGCTTCAGAAGCAGCCCGCGCATAGTCGCCCTGTTGAGCAATACTCGAGGCTCGATGAGCAATTGCATCGGGCATTCGCTCGAAGGAATCGTCATGGGAATCGATGACGCGCGTAAAGTCAGCCGTCGCCTCCGCCTCCCTGCCCATATCCTCCAATGTTGTGCCGCGGTCGCATAGCGCGTTAAAGAGTTGTTCGGTTGGAACATCCTTCATTGCGATGACCCGCGATAACTCTGCCAGTTCCTCGTCGAACCGACAGTGGTCATAGAGAATGTCGCTTCGGCCGATGAGCGCACGTGCGGTTTGAGTTGTGGTTGCCCGCGCATAATGAAGGACGCATTGAAAGTCTTTCTCCGCGTCATCGAGCTTTCCAGATGCGTAGTAATTCCTCGCGCGATTGAGGTGTGCATCGCATCGCGCCGAAGCGCTCACACCGTCCATGTTGATCGCACGCGTGCAGTCGGCGATTCCTGCTTGATATGCCGCCACCCGGGAATACCCATATGCACGGCGGGTCAATTCCTCAGCAAGGAATTCAGGTGAGTCTGCGCTGGCGGTTTCGATGCAGAACGTATCATCGGCGATCGCCAACTGAAACTTGGTTTGCACGTAGTATACGTGCGCGCGTAGGCAGTGTGCGCCATAGACGTCGCCGGATTTGGCCCCTTTCATTCCAATAAGGTTGGTACAATCAGCCAGTTCCCCGTCATATTCTCCCAGGGAATCGTAGCAGTCGGCGCGCCGATACAGCGCCTGGCTCCGATAGGCTGCATTGGCGCCTTTGGTTTCGAGCACACGCGTATAGTCAGCAACGGCCTGGCGATACTGTTTTGTTTCAGCATAACTGTGGCCCCGATTGGCCAGGCATTGGAGGACGATGGGTTCGGCAGCGCTGGAATCGTTGATGACCCGCGTGCAATCGGCGATCGCCTTTTCGAACTTCTTTTCCTCCATGTAATACCACGCGCGGTCAGCGATCACCTCGGCGATGCGTGCCGAATCAACGCCTTTGTGCTCGACGACCCAGGTGAAATCGCTAATCGCCTGTTGGTTTTTCTTAAGATTGCCAAAGATCTGGCCCCGCTCGAACATCGCCTCGGCCATTTCAATCGCCGGCACATTCTTTCGCAGCACAACGGCGTTGCAGTCATCGATCGCCGCCCCGCTTTTCCCCAGCGCCGCAAATTCCATCGCTCGATTAATGTGCGCACGGCACGTCAACCCCGCCGAGGGTTCGTCCATCGCAATAACTCTGTTCAAATCGGCCACGGCGTCGGCAGATTTGCCGTGGTTCCCAAATATCAAGGCTCGGCAAAAAAGCGCCGTAGCCAGCTGGGCCCGGGAAGCCGGATTCATTTGGATCACCCGAGCGTAATCAGCAATTGCCTTGTCATCCTCATTGGAGTTGAGATACACGTGTCCGCGGGCGAGCAGCGCAGTGGCGACCGCGTCCGCAGAGGCATGAATATCGTTGATGATTCGCGATTCCTGCTCGATCACCGCATCGTCATCCGCGATCGCAACCGTGCCGATAAGCGTGATCATTATCGCCAAGGCCACAAATGCGCGAAGTCTCAAACGAAAAAATCGACGTCCACGCATGGCTCATTCTCCTGCTTTCGCATCCCAAGCCCAACGAGTAACAAGCAACTGCGAGCGAATGCCCATTATCGCAATTCGGTCTCGAATTGTTGTCATTCGTCAGCCATTGTCGTGCGAATTATCGATTTAATGGCATCGATTGTCACGCTTTCGCGAGGCCATGCTTGTGCTTCGCCTTGTCACTCCCATGAGACCCAACTATCATCCGCCCATCCATGACCCAATCCGCCGCCGTGAAGAGTGACCACATGCCGGGAAGGCTTTCCCGCTTTGCGCTGGTGCTGCCGCTGGCGTTTATCACTTACAGCCTGGCGTATCTCGATCGGGTGAACATCGGATTCGGCGGGGCGGGGGGAATGGCCAAAACGCTGAATTTCGATGAGAACAAATTCACCTGGTTCAATTCTGTCTTCTTCATCGGATATGTTTTATTTCAGATACCCGGAGCTGCCTATGCCGCCAAACGTAGCGTGCGGCATCTGATGTTCTGGGCGCTATTTTTCTGGGGAATTGTCGCGTCCCTCACGGCGTTTCTTACCAATTACAAGCTGCTTCTTCTCGATCGCTTTTTACTCGGAGCAGTTGAAGGCGTTGTCTTTCCATCGCTGCTGGTTTTTCTCACGCATTGGTTCACCAAGCGCGAGCGATCCAAGGCCAATACCATTCTCATCCTGGGCAATCCGCTGACCATGCTTTGGGCATCGTTGGCGTCGGGAAAACTGGTCGACTACTTCGATGCACATCCTTTCATCCACGTGCATCCCCTGATGCACTTTCGCGGCTGGCAGATCATGCTGCTGGCAGAAGGTGTGCCGACGCTGCTCTGGGCCGTGTTGTGGTGGTTGCTTGCCAAGGATCGGCCTTCCGATGCCCGATGGCTAGCGCCACAAGAGGCAAAGGCCGTCGAGACGGTACTGGATGCCGAGCAGGCAGATGTAAAACAGGTAAAGGATTACTGGTCGGCTTTTCGCGATCCGCAGGTGATTTTGCTGTGCCTGCAATTTTTTGCCTGGAGCGTGGGGATTTACGGGATGAACATGTGGCTGCCGGTCATCATGAAAAATGGGTCGAGCCTGGGAATGACCCGCATCGGGCTGATGAATTCAATTCCCTATTTGTTCGGCGTGATTGCGATGTTGGCCGTGTCGATAATTTCCGACCGGTTGCTGCTACGCAAGGTTTTCGTATGGCCATGCCTGTTCATTGGCGCGGCGGCGTTCTTGTTTTCTTATCTGGCCGGGCCGAATCATTTTTGGATAGCGTTCATCGGGCTGGTGGTGGCGGCAACGTGCATGTATGCGCCGTATGGGCCGTTCTGGGCGATGATCCCGGAGATGGTTTCGCGAAACGTGATCGGGGAATCGCTGGCGCTGATTAACACGATTGGGGCGGCTGGGGGATTTTTCGGAACCATCGGCGTGGGAAAACTCCACGAGCTCACCGGCGGCTACGGCGCCAGCTTCGCCTGCCTGGCCGCCTGTCTGGCGGCATCGGGCGCCTTGACGCTGGCTGTTCGCACGCGCGCATCCCGCGCCGCCCGGGGGTTTGAAGTCCTGCCGGTGGCTCCCATCAAGGCATCCGACTTATGACCGCGCAAGGCTGGCCATAAGAATTCAGCCACACGGACCTGGCCGGTTTCCGAAAGACGGCTCGGTACTGAGGTGAAGTGTTCTGCGGCGGCAGCGCCAAAGAGTTTGACCACGGATTTCACTGATGTACACAGATAAGAAAGCTATTTGGTTTCCTTCCCATCCGCGTATATCCGTGAAATCCGTGGTCAAACCTCGTCTGCGTTTCGGTCCGCGGTTGCGGCAATGACGATCCACCGTTCGGACATCTTTTCACCGTATCGGTGGAGAAAAGAAAAGCCTTGCCGGCAGCACCTTCATCGCGGAGCCACATAGCGCACGATGTCGCTGACAATTGCCGTGGCTGACGCGGGCGAATAGCCGACAATTCTGTCCGCGCAGACACCGGCCATCCCGGCCGTCAGGTCTTCGCGGCTGAAGAAGACGGCCAGCCGCCCGTTGCGGCGAAGAACGCGAAGGCTCGGATCGCGGCCGCGGTGGGCCATCGCCATGCGCGCGCTGGTCGTAAACACAATCGGCCCGATCGGCTTTAAGCCGGTCTTGGGCGCAAACAGAATCGCGGCATCCGTCGGTTCGGCAAGCTCGTTGGCGTCGTTGCCGAAAATTGCCTTCAGCTCATCGGCCGCGGCATCAGCAAATTTCGGCGAGCCGCCGGCGGCGTCGATGAGCAGCGTGCCGCCGTTGTCGACGAACGCCTTGATCTCGTCGCGCGCCGGGCCGGTGAATGTGAACTTCGTCGTGCCGGTGAGATGGACGATGGCGTAATCCTTCAACTTTGCATTCCCCGGAACAATCTCATCCACCTCGAGCTTTGCTTTTAGATCGCGGGCGACGACGTTGCTCATTTGCCTCCACGCGCCCGGCTCGGGGTCCCAGTTTTCGCCGACCATCAAGCGCGCGACGCGCACCACCGGAGCATTGGCCCCCAGCGGCTCGGCTGGTTTTTGCCGGCGCTGCGCCTTGGTCGGCCAATCGATCGATTTACCGGTGGCGTACATGTATAGATTGGCGCCGAGCTGAAATGGCTCGCGGTCGACATTCGGATTATTTACCTGCCAGGCGCGCGAGACATCCGCCTTGGGAATGATGAACATCAACTCGCGCACGCTATTGCTGATCGCATCGACCCGCGGCTGGGTTTTCCATTTCTTTGCCAGGAACATTTCATTCGTGAAAATCGGATGATCGGCCGGCAGTTGGCGCAGTTCATATTTCGGGAACATTTGCCGGGTGAGCCGCCGCCAGGAAAGATAAAACCCGGCGCCGCCGCAGTCGGCGTTGGCGATGATTGTGCCGCCGCCTTCAACGAAGGCGCGCAGCTTATCAAGCCGCGGCTGGAGGTCGGCCTCGCGATATCCGCCGATGTAAAGAATCGGCGCCTCCAGCCAGTCATCGATTGGCGCACGGGCCTCGACAACCTGCCAGTTGCCCGGCAATTCGCACAGCATGTCGCTGTCGAGCCAGCCGGTGAAGTGAGCGATGTCGCCGGGCCGTTCGTTCCAGAACGGCTTAGAACCGATAGCCGACCAGGCGAGCTTGTTGATGCGAATCGGCGCATTGCCGCGCTTGAAGAAGAGGATGGCGAACGCGGTTTCGCGGACGTCGTTATTCCATGAGCCGTCGTCGCGCTGCAGGGCGAGAAGCGTGCGGGCGTAGTGAGAAAACCAATCCCTGCCGCCAAGATATTTGCGGCCCGAGGCATCGCCCACGCGCTCGACCCAGCATGCCGACTCGCATGGCGTTGCGCTGGGCGGGGGATTTTTCAGCGTTTCGTCCAGCAGCGTGATGGCCGAATTCAGAGCCGGATCGGCGGCGTTTCCCCAGCACTCATTTTCGACGACGAAGTGCGCATCCCACGCCATGCGAAGCGCCAAATATCCCGCGGCGGTTGAGGTAAATGTCGCCGCTGCATTCGCGCTCCCGCCCAAGCCTACCAGCCAGTGGCCTGGCGGACTTTGCGCGGCGCGGATCGATTTCTCCGCGCCGGCCCAGGCGCTGTCCGGCGCAACGATGCCATCGCGTTGCAGATTCTTCAGCCCGACGAATGCGTAATAAGTGGAAACGTTGTCGGCCTGACGGTCGTCAAGCTTTGCGCCGAAAGCCGCGGTTTGCCGTTGTTTGGCCAGCTCGGCCAGGTCGCGCTCGCCCGGCACCCCTTGACGCTTACCGGCGGAGAAGACGTTCCAATTTTCCGTGCGCATGGCGGAGGAAAACGTGTCGGCCGGGGCGTTGCCGTAGACGAGTTTCACGGCGTTGTTCAGATCCGCGCCCGCCACGCTTTCGCCGGTCGACCCGATCGCCGCCAGCACCAGTGCGGTTTGCGCCATCGCCGGCGGATTTCCGCCGGGCGGATCCCAGGTGCCGTTGACGGACCGGCTCTTGATGAACGCGACGGCGCGATTGATCGCCAGGTTGATTTCCTCATCCGTCGGGCAATCCGCCGCCGGGGGATTCCCCGGCCAAAACGATGCATATTCGTTCAACGGCGGCGGCGGGGGCGCATTTCCGCGGCGCCGGCCCGGGTTCGCAGCGACGGCCGCTGCCTGCGTCGCCGGCGCAGGCGCCACCGCCGCCAGCCGCTCGCGCGCCACCAATCCATCGCGCCCATCGGCGGTCAACACGCGCAAAAACGCATCGCTCGTCCCGATCGCCCGCACATGCGTGCCAGCGGAAATGGTGTCGTAATTCACATCCGCATCGGAAGCGCCGCGCATCAAAATTGCCGTGTCGGCGGTGACGATGTGCGTAAAGGCAAACGAAGGCTCGGTGGTGGGAAGCGACGCCGGCCCTGCCCTGGCAACAGCCGGCCGGGTTGTTCCCGCCGAGGCGGCCGGCAGCGCGGATTTCTGTCCCGGCGGGCCTTTACACCCGGCCCCATTTCCCGCCGCCAAAATCGCAGCAAGAAGAATTCCGCCACTGAGAATCGAATGAAGCAATACCCGGCGAGACATCTGGCCCCCGTGGTAAAAGAAATCGTCCTCCTGCAAGTGCGACAGTTACGATGATCGTCAAACGCTATCGTAGCACTTTTGTCAACGAAAGGGAAAATACAACACCGCGTCAGGTCCCGCGTGGATGGTTTCGCGGATTAACGTTTGTCGCGTGAAATCGCGCTCGTCATTACGATTAACGACCAGTTCGTGATAAACTTAGATATATGAGTTCGATTAGCGAAATTGCGGCAGCTATGAGCCGGAATATCAGAAGGACACGCCGACCGTAGGAGTTGATCTATGGAGGGTTTTCGGCGAGGAAGGATTCGACCTTCCGTTTAATAATGAGAGTGATGTAACGCAGGTAGTTTCGCGGTTGATGACGATTTTCAATGAGAAGGCGCTTCCGTATTTTTCACGATTTGCCAGCGTCGCTGCTGTCGATTCCGCAATCAACGACGATCCGGATGCACTGTCGGCTGATAGGGCGTTGCCCTGGCTGCGGGCCCTTTGTATTTCAGGTGTCGATTGCGCGCGGCGGATTATCGCCAAACATGGCCTTGTGAAGCAATTCCACGGGATGGACGACCGATAGATGTTGCCCGTCGGCCCGCGCCTGGGCGGCGATTTGCATGGCACAGCCAACGTTTCCAGTCGCACAAATATGCGCGCCGGTGGCGAGAATATTGCACAACTTCCTTCGGGCGAGGGCGGTCGCCATTTCCGGCTCGGTCAGGTTATACGTTCCGGCAGCGCCGCAGCACATGTCTCCCTCGGGAAGCGGCACGAGCTTCAGCCCGGCGATTTTCTCCAGCAGTTTTCGCGGCGGGGCGGTCACCTTCTGGGCATGGGCCAGATGGCATGCATCGTGATAGGTGACGGTCTGATTCACCGGATATCGCAACTCCGGCAAGCCCAGTTCCAGCAGAACTTCGCTGATGTCGCGCACGCGGGAGGCGAATTGCCGGGCGCGGTCGCTATACCGGGGATCGTCTCGCAGCAGAACGTCATATTCCTTCAGCATCGCGCCGCAGCCGGCAACGGTGCTGACGATGAAGTCGGGACCATGCTGGCCGGCTGGGAAAAAGGCGTCGATATTCCGCCGCGCCATTTCCTCGGCCGGGGCGTGCGCGCCGCCGTGCAGGTGGATTGCGCCGCAACAGCGCTGGGCGCGCGGTGCGATCACCGTGGCGCTGCAGGCGGCGAGGAGCTCGGCGGCTTGCTGGTTGATTTTGTCGAACATGACCGCGCCGATGCAGCCTTGGAAGAAGCCGACTTCAGTGGCATGGGCATCCTGCCCATGCTTTTTTGTTTTGGGCATGGGCAGGATGCCCATGCTACTACTCGGCCATAAGCGCCCCTCCGGCGGCAGCATTTGCTCCATCTTGCGGAGTTGATCGGGCAGCAACTTGAACAAGCCGATCTTCCGCAGCAAGGGATAGATTCCCATCTTTTGCAACAATCGCGCTGGAAGCAGCGCCAATTTGAGCCGGGTCGGCTTTGTAAAGACGTGAAAGAACAGCCAGCGCATGAATTGTGCTTGTACCGAGCGGGTTTGCGTCTTTGTCAGCTTGTCGCGGGTTTCTTCGATCAGCTCGTGATAGACCACGCCGCTGGGGCAGGCGGTTTCGCATCCCCGGCAATCGAGGCACAGGTCCAGATGCCGCCGAACCGAGTCGCTCGGCTCGATTTTCCCCTCGGCAAGGCCGAGCATGAGTTGGATGCGCCCGCGCGGGGAATCGGCTTCCAGGCCGGTTTCGGTATAGGTTGGGCAGGCGGGCAGGCATAGGCCGCAATGCACGCAGGAAAGCCCGCGCTCGACGGCGCGCGGATCGAGCGCCAGGGCAGGCTTATCGGCCGACGGATTTAAAACGGGAAGGGGAGCGCTCAACGGGTTTGCCAGGGTAAAGGGGTCAATTTGTTATCGGGATCGAACGCCAATTTCAGCTTCTCGATTATTTTGCGTTCGACCGGATTTGTCGAGAACTCGACAGTTGGTTGCGGGCTGTCGGCGGCGCGCTTCAGAATGCGGATCGACCCGCCCAACGCCGCCGCCGATTCGTGCAGCAGGGCGATGCGATCGTCAGTCAAATTCCAGCCCAAAACAGCGCCGAAGGCGGGATCGCCGATCCACGACTGGCAATCCAGGTCAGCCGCCAGCTCGGCGATTTGCATCGGCGGAACCGATGCGCGAAAGGTGGTTTCCCCCTCCGCCCGCCAAAGCCGGGCGCGGGTGGCGATGTCTTCGTCGATGGAATGTTCGACGATCGACTCGGGTTCGGTTTGCGGCAGATTCGCCAGGTAATAGTCGATGGTCCGCCGATCGCCGAGATATCCAAAATGCGCCTGCTCCGACCCGAGCAGCGCCCATTGCGGGCGAAGGGCGGTTGGCATCAATCGGCCAAGCAGATGAATGTCAGGCGCATGGGTGACGAGCAGGGCGGCTTCGGGGCGTTTATAGGTGCGGACGGTGAGCGAGACGATGTTCCCGAACATGCCGGCGGAGCCAACGATGAATTTTGTGAGGTCATACCCGGCGACGTTTTTGACGGTGCGGCCGCCGGCGGAGATCAATTCGCCGCGGCCGTTGGTGAATTGCACGCCGAGCAACAGATCGCGCCACGCGCCATAGCCCAGGCGAAGCGGGCCGGTGGAATTTTGCAGCACGAGTTGGTCGACGGATGAGTGCGGATCGCCGTCGATTGGAAGCCATTGCCCGATCTCGGCGAGGCGCGCCTGGGCCGTTTCGAGTTTGACGTTGCCAGCGAAGGTGGCGGTCATGTCGCTGGCATGCAGCTCCATCGCGCCGGGCGCGACAAGCGGGGTGCGGGGAGTGCGGAAGGCGGTCGCGGTCATAGAGGGGAATTATACTCGGGATGTTTCTTTTGGGCACGCGGGGGCGTCGGCGCATGTGGCGTTCTGGGTCGATGTGTGGTCGTTGGGTTGGATCATGATTGCTTAGTGAGCCGCGCACGAAGGGTACTCCCGAAGTAAGCGGAGTTGGTCGTAGCATCCGAACGCCGCTCACTCCGGGAATGCTTTTCCGGCGATTGTTGCGCGAGCCTCCGCTTACTTCGGGAGTACCCTACGTGCGCGGCTCAGTCAGGAGGGTATCTGTTCCGTTTAGGGGGATGCATTCAGCTTCGCGAGGATTTGCTGGAGCGTCGTGAGGATTTGGTCCTGGGTCTGTTTTGATTCGCTATGGCGTTCTTGCGCCGGGCCGTCGAGGGCTGCGCCGGAAAGGGCGGGGCCGAGGGTCATCAGCGTGGTGCCGATGATTTTTCCCAGCGCTGTTTTGGCGAAAATATCGCCGTAACCGACCGAAAGGCACGTCGAGGTATAAATCGCGGCGTCCCACACATCGTTCACCTTGGGATTGCGATTTTTCTCAACCACATAGAACAGCAACGCCCCCAATGCCACCGCGGCGGCGGTGTTGCGGCCGGGGTGGTCGGTCAGGCTGGCCATCCAATTCTCCAGCGAGAGGCCATCGGGAATGCTTAGGCCCAGTGAAAGAAGATCGTCTTTGAGTGTCATGATGAAAACTCCTCTCTGGCACCGCGGGCGCGCCCGTGGAGCATTTACCAATGCGACTTCTCTTGGACGCCGGGTCTGAGGTACTCCGAAGACCCGGATCACCCGCGGGAATAACCCGGCTCTTCGGCGTACCTCAGAACCGGCGTCGAATTACACAGCGATGGGTTCAAACCATCCACCGAGCCCTCTGTCAGCGGTAGGCCCGGCGCATGATTGACACACCTCACACGCGCGGCGCGACGGCTACTGCTTCCACCTTCTCGCCCCGCGGATTCCCGTTTCCATCGGCCGCCGCCGCGCCGGCGATTCCAACCGCCGCGGCATCCGGCGCTTTCGCCGCGCCAATCTGCGCGACGATGGCCGAGGTGAGCTGATTGAGCAAATCCTGCCCCTGTGGCGGAAGGGTCTTGAGCAAGCCCTCGGCGGCTGACCCAACGCCCGCGGCGCGCATGAACTGTGCGGCCATCCGCGCCATCGTGTCCGGGTCGCCGAAGATTTGCATCTGCGCCTTGGCCAGCATGTTGCCCATGGCAGCCGCCGCGGCCATGCGCACTTCGCGCTCGGCTTCGATGCGCAGCTTTTCCAGCTCGAACTTCAACGCAGCGCCTTCAAATTCCTGCTTGTTCGACAGGCTTTGGCGTTCGACGTCTACGCGGGCCTGTTCGATGCTCACGCGCTCGCGCTCGACGTTCACGTCCACCATCTTCACCGATTGCTCGCCTTCGGCACGCTTGGTTGCGCCCTGGGCGTCGGCATCGGCCAGCTTCAGGCGGGCCTGGTATTTCAAATCCGCCGCCTGGCGCTCGGCCTCGGCTTCCTTCACCGCCATGTAAGCCAGCACGTCCGCGCTGGTCTCCTCGCGCAGCTTTCCTTCCTGGATGACCTGCTTGGCGGCGACGAGCTTTTTGGCGGCTTCGCGCTCGGCTTCGCTGGTCATGGTCACAGTCAGCACTTTTTGTTTTGCCGCTTCGCGCTCGGCCTCGGCGGTTGAATGCAGCGTGATCGTCGTCCTGACACGCCGAATAAATATATACGGTTTCCGAAATGGCACGAGCGGAATATCGAATTGTTCCTCGTTCCTCCGTGTCTCTGTGTCTCGTTGTTCTCTGCGCAAAAACTCCCCGCCGATTTTTGTCACGCGCCCATGTCAAGCAGCCAGTAGCTAGACCGGCTCCAGCGCCGACAATCCCCGCAGGGTAGCTTCCTCCTCCTGCTTGAATGTCCATTTCCCCGGCCAGTCGCGATGGAAGACGGCGGTAAGTTTCCCCGCGCCGCCGGTGAGGACGACATCCCGGCGGATTTTTGCGCCCGTCTGCTGCAGCAGCGAAACGCGCGCGGCACTGGCGCGGGCCAGCGATTCCAGCATCGCCTCCAGCATTTGCTCGCGCGTCGTGGCCAGCGTCAGCTTCGAGAAGGCGGCTTGCTTTTGCTCGATGCTCATCCGGTCGCCCGCCAGGTACGGCTCAAAAACGACGGCGGCGCTGTGTTCATGCCCCGTTGCTTTGCGTTTTGACCGCGCCGCTTCAGCGCCGCGGCCAGCCAGTCCAACCACCAACTTCTGAAATCTTTTCCAGTCGTAATCGGGAAAGAACTGCTCCTTCGCCCAGTTGATAGCCGATCCGGCCGCGGCGATGGTGCTGACCGACAGCCACTTGCGGCCGATCCCCAGCGCCCGCGTGAGAAGCTGCGGGTGCGGCGAAAACCGGTCGGTGCAAAGCGCCAGCACGTCCGTCGATCCACAAACATTGAGCAACTGCCCGACTCGCGCCCCGGTCATCAACATCCCGGCGCTTCCATCGACAACGCCAACCGTCATCGGCACGCCTTCGGCCAGGCCCAGTTCCGCCGCGGCATGGCGGGTGAGCTTCCCGCCGATCTCGTTGGCATCGCGCACTTCCGGCAGGAGCGATTTTTTCGCCCCGACTGCGTCGCATAATTCGTCGCTCCAGCCGCTGAAATCATTCGTGGCGAAAATCCCCATGAATGATGCGTTGGCCGAATCCACCACCCGGCTGCCCGTAAGCTGCCGATGTAGAAACGTATTGAGATGCCCGACAAGATCGGCCTTGCGCAGCCGCTGTGGCTCGTGCTTCAGATACCACGCCCAGGTCGTCGAGCTGATGCCGCCGGGAAACGGCCGCGTGCCGGCGATGCTTAGATATTTCTCCAGGCCGACGCGCGCTTCCAATTCCCTGGCCACCTCGACGCTGCGGCGGTCCTGGTGCGAGACGATGGGCGTGGTCGGCTTGCCGCCAGAGTCCATCGCCACCCATCCCGGCGAGAAGACCGACAGCGCAATCGCATCGGCTCGTTTTGCGCCAGCGCCGACCTCGCGAGAGGCTTCGGCGATCGCCTTCAGCATCACCGCCGGTTCCACTTCCACGCGCGGGCCGTCGATGTGGGTTGGGTATTTCGCGTGCACGATCTTCCCGGCCACCTTCCCATTTTTCAGAAGGGCGCACTTGACGGAAGAGGAGCCGATGTCGATGCCAAGAAGTGTCATGCGGGGAAGACTACCAGCAACGCCGCCGCGAACGAAGAGAGGCAGCGTTCGGCGCCGAGCGCCTCGGCGGGCGCAGCCACCGACCACTAACTCGCAAAAAGATAAATGAACGCCAAGACGCCAAGGACGCCAAGTGAATAAACGCCAAGGAAGGAGATATGGTGATGCTCATGTTTCTTGGCGGTCTTCACTTGGCGTCCTTGGCGTCTTGGCGTTCGCTTATCAGTTTGCGAGGCGCGACGTCTGCTCTCGAGGTCGAACAATTCAACCAACGCCGCTAATATGACCTTTGTCCACCCGGCAAAAGGATAACGGATGAACCAACGTTTCGTCGCCTCGATCGATCAAGGCACCACCAGCACGCGATGCATTCTCTTTGATGCGGCCGGCCCCGTTGCCGTTGCCCAAAAAGAACATGCCCAGCACTTTCCGCAGCCCGGCTGGGTCGAACACGATCCAGTCGAAATCTGGACGCGGACGCAGGAGGTGATTGCCGGCGCGATGGGCAATGCCGGCGCACGCGCCGCGGACATCGCGGCGGTTGGCATCACCAATCAGCGAGAGACGGCGGTGGTGTGGGATTGCAAGACCGGCCAGCCGCTTTATCGCGCGGTGGTCTGGTCGGACACGCGCACGCGCGATATTTGCAGCCGGTTTGCAGCCGATGGCGGGCAGGATCGCTTCCGCGCCGCCACCGGGCTGCCGCTGGCAACCTACTTTTCCGCGCCCAAGCTGCGCTGGCTTTTGGCCAATGTCCCGGGCCTGCGAAAAAAGGTCGCCGACGGCGAGGCGATCTTCGGCACCATCGACTCCTGGATCATCTGGAACCTCACCGGCGGCCCCGATGGCGGCGCGCATCTCACCGATGTTTCCAACGCCAGCCGAACCATGCTGATGGACCTCCGTTCGCTGCAATGGTCGGATGAGCTTCTGTCGGCGTTCGATGTTCCGCGGGAGATGCTGCCAAAGATTGTGCCGAGCATCGATCGCCGAACCTATGGCATGACCCGCCGCGATGGCCCGTTTGCCGGCGAAATTCCCGTGTGCGGATGCCTGGGCGATCAGCAGGCGGCCCTCGTCGGGCAAACCTGCTTCATCCCCGGCGAATCGAAAAATACCTACGGGACCGGCTGCTTCATGCTTTTAAACACCGGCCCCGCGCCCGTCGTCTCCAAGAGCGGCCTATTGACCACGGTTGCCTATCAGATCGACGAACAGCCGGCCCATTATGCGCTGGAAGGGTCGATCGCGGTGGCCGGGTCGCTGGTGCAATGGCTGCGCGATTCGCTTGGGTTGATCGCGACATCGCCGGAAGTGGAGGCGCTGGCGGCCACGGTTGAAGATAATGGGGACATTTATTTCGTGCCGGCATTCTCCGGTCTTTTCGCCCCTTATTGGCGCAGCGACGCCCGAGGCTTGATTGCCGGTCTGACCGGCTACGCCAACAAGGGCCACCTCGCCCGCGCCGTTCTGGAAGCCGCCGCCTATCAGACGCGCGATGTGCTGGATGCCATGCGCAAAGACTCGGGCGTTTCACTGAAAAGCCTGCGCGTGGATGGCGGAATGGCCGCCAACAGCCTGCTGATGCAATTCCAGGCCGATGTGCTGAATGTGCCGGTCGTGCGGCCCAAGGTGACCGAAACCACGGCCTTGGGCGCGGCCTATGCTGCCGGCCTGGCGGTTGGATATTGGAAGGGTTTTGAGCATCTGCGAAGTTGCTGGAAGGAAGATAAAACCTGGACGCCGGGAATGGACGAAGCGGCGCGCGAGAAGTTGCTGAAAGGGTGGGGGAAAGCGGTGGAGCGGGCGATGGGTTGGGTGTAAGGCGCCACCCACGGTTTGTCGAGCAGACCTTGCGGCAATTGATTTGCGCATCGCCGCAATCGCGACCGCCCATCATCTCACGCTGTTGTTCCGCAACGTTGCCGACTCCAGTTGGCCGGATTATTGGTCGCCGGAGGCGGTTGCAATCCAGTGGACGGCCGCGAACAGCGTTCGCCTTTCGCGCGGTTCCACATGAAATCGCCCGCGGATTGGTCGAACCACACCTCCGTGCTTCCGTGCCTCCGTGGTTATTCTTTCTTTTGGTTCCGGCCGCAGTCCACGCTGAGGAGTACCTCAGAACCGGCGTTTTGGCGCGTCACTACCCCGTGCTGAATGCGGGTGTGCTGCGAGTCTGTCGCTGGGACACCGATGGGACGCCGATGGGACATTTATTGTCCCAAAAATGTCCCGAATGTCCCGTCGGTTTTACCGGTGGCTTTTTGGCGAATTGGCGTAAGGATTTGGGCGGCAATGGGTTGAGGATTTTGAAAGGAAGTGAATGTCCCATTTTTGAGGAAAAATCGCGAAAAATGGGACATGTTGAGACATGGGCCATGGTGCGCACCATTTTGGGGCGCGAAATGATGCGCAATGGGGCGCGGGCGGAGGCGGCGGGAGGCTGGAGGGGGGGGTCATCAGTGACACCAGACTCGAATGGTTCGCGAGGGACAAGAATGTCCGCTCCACCATTGCTACAAGCCGTTCGCCACCATTGAGCGCCACACGCTACGGCGGTGCCTGGGCATCCGATGTTGGTTATCAAACCGTTTCCAAGTTAAGCTACGCCCCCACATGGGCGCTTCCACTCTTCCTTACCGTAATCCCTCAACGCCTCTGCATGGCCGCACGTTTTTGGGCCATCCGCTGGGGTTGTATGTGTTGTTCCTGGTCGAGATGTGGGAGCGATTCAGCTACTACGGCATGCGCGGGTTGCTCGTGCTTTATCTCCATGCCCAGATGACCGGAAGTAATCCGGGCCGGGGATGGAGCAAGGAAGCCGCCTCCAATCTTTATGGGTGGTATACCGGCATGGCTTATTTCCTGCCGGTCTTTGGCGGGTTGATTGCCGACAAGCTCATTGGCGCGCACCGCTCGATGATCGTCGGCGGGCTGGCGATTGCGCTGGGGCACATCGTGCTGGCGGCGTCGGGCATCGGCACGCTGGAATACAGCCACCTGGGTATGGCCATTTTCGTGGCCGGGCTGGTGCTGATCACGGTTGGCACGGGGCATTTTAAGCCGAATGTTTCGGTGATGGTCGGCTCGCTTTATTCACCGGATGATCCCCGCCGCGATGGGGCGTTCACCATCTTTTACATGGGCATCAATATTGGCGCTTTCATCTGCGCATTCGTCTGCGGGACGCTCGGCGAGAAAGTCGGCTGGCACTGGGGATTTGGCGCGGCGGCGGTGGGAATGCTTCTGGGGCTGGCGATTTATACTGCAAGCCGGCCGTTTCTTTTGAAGAACGTGGGAGATGCACCGGCGGGGGTGCGAAATTATGCGCCGCTCTTTTTTGTCGCCGCCCTGGTCATCGCGGCGGCGTTTGCCGGGCTCTATTACGTCGATGTTTTTGGCATCGTGGGCCGGGCATTCGATCGCATGACCGCCGCAGGCATCGGACACATCGCCTGGATCTTCGCGGAGTCGCTGATAGCCATTGGCATCCTGGCGGCGTCGGTTTGGTTCGTCGTAATCCAAGCGCCGGGAGATCGGGGGCCGACGCTTTGCATCCTGCTGTTTATCATTATCAATGCCATCTTTTGGTTTGCCTATGAACAGGCGGGGACATCGTTGAATCTTTTCGCCGAAGAGATGACTCGGCGCACGATTTATCACTGGTCTTTCGCCAGTCATGGGTGGAAGGGCTGGGAAATGCCGGCGACCTGGTTTCAGTCGGTCAATCCGCTGTTGATCATTCTGCTGGCGCCATTGTTTGCCGGGTTGTGGTCGGCGCTGGGGCGGAAGAATCTGAACCCCGGCCAGCCGCTCAAGGCCGCGATTGCATTGCTGTTGCTCGGCGCGGGTTATATCTTCATGGTTTGCGGGTCGATGGGAACTTCACCGGCCCATCGCGCCAGCATGTTCTGGCTATTCGCGACTTACACGCTGCACACCATCGGCGAACTATGCATCTCGCCAACCGGCCTTTCCTTCCTCACGCGCACGGCGCCGGCGAAATATGTGTCGTTTCTGATGGGCGTCTGGTTCCTCTCCAACGCGATCGCCAACAAAGTCGGCGGCCAATTCGCCGGGCAGGTGGAAAACATCGCCAGTGGGAAGGTGACGTTTTTCTGGTCGCGCTGGATTCACCTCGGCGGGCAGGCCGACTTTTTCCTGGTGTTCGTCATCACTTCCATCGCGGCGGGAATTGTCATGCTGGGCCTGACGCCATTCATGAACTGGTTGCTGGCTGGGAAGAAGCAGGAACCGGTGATGGCGCGATCGTGAGATTCGGGCGGCAATGGTAGCGAGTAGATAGCGCATTACCAGCCTGACGCAGGCTCCGCCGGCGGATCGGCGGGAGGCGCCCAATCGTCACCGGCGAGCGATCCCGCATACTTTTTGAAATGCCCGGCCGGCCAACCCATCGCATCGGTTTCACCTTCGTCCGGCTCACGTCTTTGTCCAACCAAAGCAAGCGCATCACGAACCAGCCGCTCCAGCAGTGCGGCTGATTGCTTGTCCAACTGATTCAGGGCTTTTTGAAGTTCCAATGTAACACCGCTCATAAATGGATATTAGCAGGAGCACGACGCCTTACGCCACAGAAAATTGAAACTCACCGGCCCCGTCGTAAGCGCTGTGACAGGTGCTGGACTCTTTTTGATGACGCCGGGTCTGAGGTACTCCGAAGCCCCTGGTCCTTCGATCAGGCTCCGGTTTCTCCACCATCCGACCCGGCTCTTCGGATTACCTCAGAACCGGCGTTAAAAAGTATTCCAATGACCGCCATCACTTCGCCGGCTGATATCCCGCCGGGGGTTCGACAACTTCAAAATCCGATCCCTTCACCTTCCGCAGTTCATCGGCCATCTCCGGAATTCGTGGATCAGGCGCGACGGAGACGGCCCAACTGATTCCGTTATCCGCCATGAACATGCCATATTGCTTAAGGGCCGTGAGGATCACGCGCACGTCGGGGCTGAAGCCGGTTACGTCGAAATCCTTGCGCAGGCGGAAACGCTCGCCCATCCTTGGCAGATTTGGGTCGTTGCTGCGCGAGGCATAATGCGTCGCGGGGTAGACGTAAGCCTTTCGGCTGCGCGGGGCGGTGAAGCGCAGGGCGTGATCGATGACGCCGCGTTTGAGTTCATCGTAGCGCACGACGGACGGGAAGATCGGCAAGCCCGCCGCATCGGTGGAGGTCCAGCCGTCGGGGCGAAGCTTGTTGGTTTTCAGGTCGAAAATGGCCGCCCCGGCGGCAACCCACCCCGCGTCGGTTTTTCGCAGCGTGTAGAATTCGTAAAGCATGCGATTGGTTGGATCAACCACAATCGCATGACGATCGCCGCCCAAATTCAGTTTGTCGCGCTGCACATCTTCCAGCGACAAATCTCTGGTCTTCGGATTGCGTTTGTAGTTCGACGGCCAACCTTCGATCGGCACATTGTCGGGCACCGGATATGGTCCCGGATCGGATTCGCCGCTGTAATCGCCAAGCTTCACCGCCACCTTGGGCTGGTTTGGCGGGACGATCACATACCCCATGTCATCGTTGTAGCGCAGCACTTTCGAGGCGCCGATAGCCGCCACGATGTTCTTTGAATTTGCCGCGACGGGCCAATCGGCGATGAGCAGGTTCCACGGATTATCCGCCGGGAAAACTTCCAGGGCCGACACGATGGCATCGGCCTGTGGGGTGTCAAACTCGACGGGCTTGGTGACCTCCGGCATTTTCGCGGATTTGATGCGCGCCAGCCGGGCGGAGTCGCTTTTGACGATACTGCCAGGAGCATCCCCGGCATGAATCGGCGCGATGGAGCAAAGCCCGGCAAACAACCCAACGCACGCAATCGACCGGCACAGGATTTTGTAATTCAGTTGATGAAGCATGAGTTGGACCTTCGCAAGAGAGATCAAGAGTGATACCGCCGATTCATTCATGTTACCGGCGCAGAGCTTCGTCGTTGGTATGCGATCCACGCGGCAGATGAGGGTTTGCGAGGCCGGCTGATTTGTGCTCCGTGCGCCGCGGAGTTTGACCACGGATTTCACGGATGACACGGATAAGAGAAACGCAATGACTTCTTTCCCATCCGTGATATCTGTGAAATCCGTGGTTGAATCACTTGTGCGTTTTCGGCCAAACGGTTGTGAGCGCAATCCTGCGATGTACTTCATGCCACCATTCTCACTGCTCCAGCGCCGGCCAGATCACGTTCAGCGCCCGCATGTTCGTCGCCAGCGCCGCCGCCGGATCGATAGGCGGCAATTTCGGATGGTCCCATTTCCCGGCGAATCCCTGGCCGGGGCGGGAATATGCCGGTGGGGAATAGGCGCCGCAAACGTCGCCGCCCAGCAGTCGGGCCTTTGCGCGCAACAATGCGACGGCCCACGCCACATCGTCTGCCGTGAAAAGGCCGTTTTCCCAATTCGTGATGGCTTGTTCACTCCGAAGGCAATCCATGTCGACTGTCACGTACACATTCTGTCCTGAAAGTGAAACCGCAAAGCGTTCGAAACGATCTCGCCAGTTTTCCCGGGTTATGCAGTCAAATTTCCGTTGCACCGCCGGCGGCTGGCGCTCGGCCCAGGCGTTAATTTGCAGCGTGCCGGCGCGTAGCGCCCGCCGGTCGGCGAATAATCGCGATGGCCATTGCAACTCGAAGTTGCCGCAACCCCAGACGCTGACGCGGGTGACGTTGGCGGTGTAAAGCGTGCGCGCCGCCCATCCGCCGCAGGCCCAGTAGGGGGGGCGGATGTCCCAATCGGGGTGGTTGTCGAAGGAAACGAGCGTGAACGGCGTGGGTTTGACCCGGCGAATCAGCGCGCCGGCCAGATGATGAAAATCGCCCGAGCCATACAGCACGAAATCGCCAAGATCCGGCCCAACGTCGCGCCAAAATTCCTCGATATCCGGTTCCCTGGCGATGTAACGCAAGCGCGGTCCCCACGATCGTGCATCGCGCACCGGCAATCCCAGCGGCGAATCGCCCCAGGCATCATCGAGATTCAAATACGTCGCGCGCGGCATTTATAGCACTTTCTACTTTGGTAGCGCGTCGGCGCGGCCGTGATCCTGAGGTACGCCAGAGCGCGACCTTTGGCCGCAACCAAAAACGCTCGCGAAGGCGCGATGGCGCGAAGACCGACGCGAAGGACGCATTGAAGGACCTTGCCGGTACGCAAAGGCGAGGGGCTGTCGCGCCCGTGCCGCCCGTGTTCTGTTTCGATAAACCATCGAGCCAACATCGAAGGATTTCAACAATCGCCTGGCGGACACGGCCGAGACGGCCGTGATACGTGAAACCGCCCGGATCACCTTACCGCCAATTACCTGACCATCATTCCCTTGATTTACCGACCCTTTGCATCGTATCGTCGTACCCCAAGGATAAAAAACCCGTGAGACTCAAAACCACCTCCGCCATCTTCGCGTTTACCCGATGGGATGTCGTTCCCGCCTTCGCCGGCATTGCGCACTTTGCCTATGTCTTGTTTCTTTTCCTCGCCTTCAAACACCTGAAGTGGTGGGCGCTCATCCCACTTGGCCTGATTTATTCGGTCAGCATTTCCTGGAACATCAATGGCGTTTCCCACAATTTCCTCCATAACCGCTTCTTCCGCTCGAAAGTCGCCAACCGTATTTACAGCATTCTCGAATCCATCACCTGCGGCTTTTCACAGGTGCTGTACGAGGATATTCATCGCCGCCATCATATGGGCAACGCCGATCTTCCCGATGAGCACGGCAAAACCATTGATCCACTCTCGATCTACAAGAACGGCCAGCTCGGCCATCCGGAAAACCCCTGGACTTACACGTTCCTGTCATTTTTCCGCGACGACCCGCGCGAGGCGTTTGACAGCATCTCCCGCCGTTGCGGCAGGGGCGAGGCGTGGTGGGGCGTGGGCGAAATTGCCATGTTCATGGCGTTTTTCGTCACCATGGGAATCATCAACTGGCACTTCATCATTTACTTCCTGCCGTTCTGGTATTTCGGGCACTGCCTGTCTTATTTGAATGGCTATTACCTGCATTACGGCGCCAATCCCGATGTGCCGATCGCGTGGGGCGTCAGCTCGTATCACGCGATTTATAACTGGCTTTGGTTTAATAATGGCTATCATGCCGAGCATCACTTTCGTCCGCGGATTCATTGGACGCAGATGAAGGATTTGCACCGCCAGATCGAGGAGAAGCAACGCGAGGCGGGGGTGCGGGTGATCAAGCCGCCGCACGGGCTGGGATTTCTGGATCCCGATTTGCCCGCGTTAAGGGATGCCGGGCCGGGCCAGCCGGCGGCGATGGCGGATGCCGCCGCGCACGTCTAGTGCCTTGTCATAACCAACATGTACCGTAGTTTCGATTTGGTGTCGCGGCTCATTGCCCGTCGTACAACACCGGCACGAGAAACCGCGCACACGGCGCGGAATTGCCAGCCGAAATCGGTTACACTTCCGGCCAGATGCTCACCAAACTTTCCGCCGACACTTTGGGCCAATCCGTTCTGGCGGTTCCGCCGCTGGCGCGGAACGCCGATTTTTCGCTGAACGAATCTGAGAACACAAAGCTGATTCGCCACATTGAATCCGGCGGCGTGCGCACGCTGCTTTACGGCGGCAATGCCAATTTCTATCACATTGCGCTGGGCGAGTATGACCAGGTGCTGAGTTATCTCGCCAAGGCGGCGGGGGCCGACACGCTGGTGATTCCCTCTGCCGGGCCGGCGTATGGCACGATGATGGACCAGGCGAGAATCATCCGCCGGCATTCATTTCCGACGATCATGGTGTTGCCGCAGCAGGGCGTTACGACGCCGGACGGCGTGGAAGCAGGCATTCGCAGATTCGTCGACGCCGCCGGAACACCCGCCCTGCTATATATAAAAAGTGACGGCTACATCGAGCCGGAAAACGTCAAACGCCTGGCCGATGACCGCATCATCTCCGGCATCAAATACGCCACCGTCCGCACCAACCCGGCCAAGGACGATTACCTGAGCAACCTCGTGCAGCAGGTGGATCGGCGAATGATCATCAGCGGCATCGGCGAGCAGCCGGCCATCGTTCACATGAAGGATTTCGCCCTCGGCGGGTTCACATCGGGCTGCGTCTGCATAGCCCCGGCGTTATCGGTGAAAATGCTGCAGGCGATCCGCAGCGGCCAATGGGAAACCGCCGAGACCCTCCGCCGGATTTTCCGCCCGCTGGAGGATTTGCGCAATGCGATCAACCCGATCCGCGTGCTGCACGAGGCGGTGAGACTTGCGGGAATCGCCGACACCGGGGCGATGCTTCCGCTCATGACAAATCTTGAGGCTGGCGACCATCCGAGGGTGCGCGACGCGGCGATGGCGCTGTTGGCGGCGTGAAGGGCATTCCACTTCGTTCACCGCCAGGCGAACCATCCCGAGAGAATAAACAACAGAACGCCCAAAACAGCGCAAACGCCGATCGATTCCGGACTGGCGGCGGATGCCGGGCGCGACATGCCGGGCTTGAGATATTGCACCTTGATGGCATCGCCTATCTGCGGTCCCGGCGGCTCGGCGCAACTTGAGGCGGTTTCCTCCGATTCGGTTCGCACCACGCCATCGTCGTCTTGAAAGCTGTAATCGATCCGCAGTCTGTTCCATGTCGTATTCTTGCCGTGAGTTTTCCACCTGGCGGTGTTCGTCACGCACGCCACCGCCGTCTTTCCCCACAGCGCATATCGTGTTTCGCTGGCGGCGTGCCATAGGAGGAACGCTCCGAGCACGGCACACAACGCCAAACCGCTGCCGCCGTGCGAGGATGGGCTTGTTGAACTCATGGGAAGCTTGAGGGAAATGGCAAAGCGGGCAACGGCATGACAATCCCATCGGCAGTCCGGCGGCGGACTTAACGCCGCAACAAAATAAAATTTCGCCCTTGGGGGTTGAACTGGAACGTCGTGGGCGGTTATCCGGATAAGACGAACAAGCTTCATCGGTTTTTTAAAGGCAGGATCGTTGCGATAAACACCGAAAAGCTCGTCAATCCATGGATTGGCCGGCCAGATTTCCGCATCCGGCCATTTCCTCGGCGCGCCGCTTTGCTTATCCTTCGGCCATGCCTCACAACGTTGCCTTGTTCATCACCTGCCTGACCGACCAGTTTTATCCCGAAGTCGGCGTGGCGGTCACCAAAATCCTTGAGCGGTTCGATTGCACCGTCATTTTCCCGCAGGCGCAAACCTGCTGCGGGCAGCCGTTTCATAACAATGGGTTTCACGATCAGTCGCGCGATCTCGCCCGGCGTTTCATCGAAATATTCGAGCCGTACGGCTATGTCGTCACACCCAGCGGAAGCTGCTGCGCGATGGTCCGCGAGCATTATCATCACCTGCTGCACGATGACCCGGCGTGGGCGGGGCGGGCGGAAAAGCTTATTGGCCGAACATACGAATTCGTCGAATTCCTGGACAAGGTGCTGAAGGTGGACTTTTCCAGCCTGTCGCTCCCGCGCGAGGAGCAGATCACCTATCACTACACGTGCCATCTTCGCGGCATCGGGGTGAAGGACGAGGGCGTGCGATTGCTGCGCCAGCTACGCAATGTCGAATTTCGCGAAATGGAAAAAACCGACCAATGCTGCGGTTTTGGTGGAACATTCGCGATGAAATATCCCGCCATCAGCGGGGCGATTGTTTCCGACAAGGTGCAATGCATCGCCGACACCGGCGCCAAGACGCTGATCTGCAACGACGCCGGGTGTACGATGAACATCGCCGGCATGTGCCATCGGCAGGGGGTGGCGGTGAAGACCAAGCATATTGCCGAGTTGATCGCCGAGGCGATGAAGATGCGGACGGATATGTTGTGATTCCGCCGTGGGGTGCTTCCAGAGTCGCAAGAGCCGCGCACGAAGGGTACGCCCGGAGTAAGCGGAGGTAATCCTCCGGACACTCGCCGCATGCGCAGATCCTTCGAATTACCTGATGATGACGAATCCCGAAGTAAGCGGGTTTCGCGGAATCCGCTTACTTCGGGAGTACCCTTCGTGCGCGGCTCATTCATCTCCGGATTACGCCCTTCCTGCCAACCGGACATTCTTAAGCGGCAGGTGTGTGAGGATGACGATTGCCCAGTTCGGACAATTTCATGCGACAAGTGTCTCAGGATGACCTTCTTTGATCCGAAAGCAGCGCGCAATCGGCCACGGCTATTCGCCGATTTCTCCAGTTGCTATTTCTTCTCGGCGGCTTTCGCTTTGACGGCTGCTTTCAGCGTGTTGGCCAGGTTCTCGCCGCGGAGCGCCTCGCCTTCGGCGATCACTTTTCCGGTATCGCCGTCAATCAGGAAGGCATGCGGGATTGAGTCGATGCCGTAGATTTCGGCAATATGCTCATTTCCTTCATAGATCTGGGCCCAGGTCATCTTTTTATCCGCTGTCACGCTTTTGACTTTATCGGCGGAATTGGGCTGATCCAGCGTCACCCCAAGCACCTCGACGCCTTTGTCGTGAAACGCCTCATATGCCTTCACCAGGCCCGGCACCTCACGCATGCACGGCCCGCACCAGGTGGCCCAGAAATCGAGAATGACCAGCTTTCCCTTGAAGTCCCCGGGAAATGTCACCTTTTTCCCAGCCATGGTTTGGGCAGTGAATTCCGTCGCCTTCTCCCCTTTCTTCGGCGGATCGACCGCCAGGGCCGTCTGCGCCATCGATCCGACCAGTAGCAGCGCCAATGAAGCAACCAGATAAGGCAATCCCGCTCTTAATGACTTGGTCATGATCGTTCCCTTTCGCGTGAGGAGAAGTTTCGACGGCGATCGCGCAACGGCGCGACCGCAAGATTAAACCATAGCCATCGCGAACATCAGTCTCAAGTTGAAATTCGGACGGCGGCCCACAAGGTTACGACCGAACCTTCCGCCCAGTTGGCCGGTGGAATGTCGGCCGGTTCGAATGGATGCTTTTGCAGTCCCTCCATTGCGGTAATATGCGTCCGTTCGAGAAAACCGACCGCATCGCGTGGTGGGTATCTTGCTGTAGAGCGATGCGGATGGCCGCATAATTCGCAGCTTTGCCTGCGAGTCAGAGAGGAAATTCCCGCATGATTCGTTGTCTTGCCGGCCTGATTGGCGTTGTGCTGATCTTCATTGTCCTGGTCGATGCGTTTGAATCCATTCTTCAACCGCGAAGAGTCACACGCCGATATCGCCTGGCCCGGCTTTATTATTTCAGCCTCTGGACATGCTGGCGATTTATCGCCTGCAGCATGGGCGCGGGGAAACGGCAGGTCGCTTTTTTAAGCGTCTTTGGCCCGCTGTCGCTGCTGGGAATGTTTGCCACCTGGGTCGCGGTGCTGATTTTCGGATTTGGAACCGTGTTCTGGTCCATCGGCGGGGCCATTCACGCCGCCGACATGCAGCCGGGGTTTTCCACCTGCCTGTATCTCAGCGGCACGACTTTTTTCACGCTGGGGTATGGCGATGTCACGCCCCGCTCGGCCGCCGGGCGAGTATTGGCGGTAAGCGAATCTGGCCTTGGCCTGGGATTCTTCGCGGCGATGCTCAGTTATCTCCCGGCCTTGTTCCAGGCGTTTTCGCGGCGCGAATTAAGCATCGCGCTGCTGGACGCCCGCGCCGGTTCGCCGCCCACGGCCGGGCAGCTCTTATTGCGGCTGGCGCGGGCAAACAACATGGCGGCGCTGGACGGCTTCCTGGCCGAATGGGAACGCTGGTGTGCCGACCTGCTCGAAAGCCAGTTGTCATTCCCAATTCTTGGCTATTACCGCTCGCAGCACGACAATCAATCCTGGTTGGCAGCACTCACGACTATCATGGACACGTGCGCGTTCTTGCTGGTGCAGGTGAAGGGGATTAATTCCTATCAGCCGCAGGTGACATTCGCCATCGCGCGCCATGCGGCGGTTGATCTGGGTCTGGTCCTGCGCACGACGGTCGGGCAAGCGAGTGCGGATCGATTATCAACCGCCCAATTGGCCGATCTTCGCGCGCAGTTGGCAAACGCCGGCGTTGCCCTTGCCGAGCCGGTCGAGGCCGAACAGAAGTTGCGCGAGTTGCGCGGGATGTATGAGCCATTCGTGGCGGCGCTGGCAGAGCGAATGATTCTGGCCTTGCCGCCGTTCATGGTTGACACCGAATCGCCCGATAATTGGCAGCGCAGCGCCTGGATGCGTCCAGCGCCGGGAATCGGCAAGCTGCCGAGGGCGGGTGGGAATGCGGATCATTTCTAAACCGCACCCGCAACACGAGAGTTTTTCGTAGGGTGGGCGTACTCGCCTCAAGTTTACCCTCTTCTTTTTATTCTTTCCAAGAGCATACCTTCTACCAGTCGTTGTAATTCAGTCCATCCACGCCACAACACGAGCCAGCCTGGGGGCTTGTCGGAGGGGCGGCCG
>DASRRM010000379.1:0-11411 GCA_035695715.1 Tepidisphaeraceae bacterium | reverse complement strand
CGGGCATCTCGCCCGTGTCCTTCTGAAATAAAACCACGGGCGAGACGCCCGTGATACGGGAAATTCGCCCCGCTTCTTCGTCTCAGGAAATCTCGTTATAAAAACAACGATTCGCGAGAATACCCTTGAAGATATTGGTTCCTTCACGCCGTGGACGAGCGCCAGCGAGGACGCGGATCGCGGGTGACGCAGGTGCTTCGGAACAACTCGGCTCAGAGCAGGGGCATTCTTACGTGGCACGGGCCCCGGGCATGTTTCCAGTTCTATAGCACGTTTCACGTTGGTGGCGCGGCCGCGCGATCGTCATCCTGAGCTCAGCTCAGCTCAGGTACTCCGAACGATCTTGCCGGTACGCGAAGGGGAGCCAGATCGTTCGCTGTACCTCACACTCCCGCCGCATGATTCTGTCCGTTTCGTACGCAAGGTTTAATGAGCCGCGCACGAAGGGTACTCCCGCGTTCACGTCATGATGACCGTCGCGCGGGCACGGGGCGGCCCTTACGCCGCCGGGCGGACGGGGATGGCGGCGCCGGGGATGAACAGCTGCGGCGCGAGCTTGATTCCCATCATTTCCAGCTTCGGCACGCAGCGCGGGCGCAAGCCGGTGGCCATCAGTGCGCCGACAACGGCGCTGCCGATGGGGGTGGGCACTTCCTTGAACTTGAAGATTTCCTGGAGCACGATGCGCTCGCCTTCCATGCCGCCGATCTCGGTGATGGAGGTGATCTTTCTTGAGCCGTCGCGCATGCGGGCGACCTGCACCAACAGTTCGATAGCCGAGCCGATCTGCTCGCGGATGGCGCGGATGGGGAGGTCGATCCCCGCCATCAGCGTCATGGTCTCGATGCGGGCGATGGCGTCGCGCGGGGTGTTGGCGTGAAGCGTGGTGAGCGAGCCGTCGTGGCCGGTGTTCATCGCCTGCAGCATGTCCAGGGTTTCCCCGCCGCGGCACTCGCCAACGACGATGCGCTCCGGGCGCATTCGCAGGGCGTTTCGCACCAGGTCGCGGATGCTCACTTCGCCCGAGCCGTCGGGGTTGGCCTTTTTCGATTCCAGCGTGATGACGTGATCCTGCACGAGCTTCAACTCGGCGGCGTCTTCGATGGTGACAATGCGCTCGTCATCCGGAATGCATCCCGACAGCGCGTTGAGCAGCGTGGTTTTTCCAGAACCGGTGCCGCCGCAAACGACCACGTTCATCCGCGCCAGCACGCATCCTTTGAGGAATTCTGAAACAGCCGGCGTCATCGCGCCAACCTTGCACAATTCGTCCAGCCCCATCTTGGATTTGCTGAATTTGCGGATCGTCAGGCACGGCCCGGCAATCGCCACCGGCGGCACAACCGCATTCACGCGCGAGCCGTCGGGAAGCCGGGCATCCACCAGCGGATTATTGGAATCGAGCCGCCGGCCCAGCGGCTGAATAATGCGCTCAATGATGCGCATGACATGGGCGTCATCATCGAAGGTGACAGTGGTGCGGTGCGGCTTACCCGCGCGCTCGATATAGACGCGGTCGGCGCGGTTCACCATGACTTCGGTCACGCTGGAATCATCCAGCAATGGCTGAATCGGACCAAAGCCGAAGAATTCGTCCATGGCCTCGCGCAAAAGCTGCGACTGGGCGGCTTCGGGCCATTGCGTGGGGCTGGCGGCCAGAGCGGCCAGGGCCTCGCGGGCGAATTCCGAGCGCGCGGCTTCGCTCGGCGTGATCTGCACGCCGCCCGCGCGGCGCGACAGCGTTTCGATGAGACTGCGCCGGGCTTTCTTGAACTCTTCGCTGTTGGCGACCGCGGGAAGAACGGGAGGGCCGGATCGAATTTCGTCTGCCATGGTGTTCCGATAACAAAAAACCCGTCGAATTCGCGCGCGGGACCTTCCGCGACAACGCACCGACTGCTCCCCTCATCGGCGCGCTGGTCCGGGAGGATTATTTGAATGAGGTGAAGTTTGCGAAGTAATAGCCAATGAGAACTGAAAATCCGAACTGAGCGGCTGTTAAAAATGCTGGTCGTGACACGGCCGTCTCGGCCGTGCTGGCGATGAACAAGCACGAAGAATAGTCGCTTGTGGTGCTGCTTGAAGTCTTTACGGCACCGGGCACGGGCGGGACGCCCGTGTCACGTCAAAACACAACAATCTTCGGTAACTGCTCGCGCATTTCACCGCGGCATATCAAACGACGTATGACAAATGCCAACTTATTTCCGATTATACGTCAGCGCAACTTCGGGCGATTCATCAACCACCAGGAACTTCTCGTATCGATGAATCTCGCCGATCATCGGAATCTCGATCCGCACCGGCAGAACGCCCTCAGCCTTGGCATGCTCGGCCAGCATTTTCGCGGCCTGTGCCTGGGCGGCTTGCTCCATGTCCTGCTTCACCTCGGCTTGCGCGTCCCCTTTTTCCAGCCGCTTGGCGCGCTCGTAAGCCACATCGCCAAAATGACGGAACGGCAGCGTGAACCGGCTTACCTCTGAAACATTGCCGTCGGAATCGACCACGCGCAAATTTTCCGGCAGGAAAATCGCCCAGGAAAGATGCCCGATGGGAATATCCAACTGCGGCAGCGCCGCCTTCACCTGCCCGCGATCGGCCAGTTTCATCGGCGCGGTCACGAACACGATTTCCACATCATATGGCTTCAAATCCGGCGGCGCATCGTCGGCGGATTTCTCGTCTGCCTTCGCCTGCTTCGTTCGTTCCACCGCCCTGCCGTCGGCCGGTTCGCTGCGCCGGCGCTCGCGCCGGGCGCGATAGCTCTTGCCATCCGCTGAATCATCATCGTCCGCCTCTTCCGGATCCGACTTTTTCAGCGGGATCAGCACATCCCCCTTCGCGTTTTTCGCCGGCGTCACCGGATGATCGTCCACGAATGCGCTCCACACCGCCGACCCCTCCGGCAGCTTCAATGTCATGTACTGCTTCAAATTATTCCGCGTCACCAGCATCATCTTGGTGATGCTTTTTCCGTCCGGCGTATACGTCGTCGACGCCTCGCAGATGTCGCTCATCGCCACCAGCACGTCCAGGTCGGCATTGCGCGTCAGCGCCAGCGAGATTTTGACGCCCGGCGCATCGTAGCGATAGCCAAAAAGCAGCGGTGAACGGGCCTTGCTCCACAATGCCTCGGGCAATTCCTTCACGTCAATGCGCTGGGCGCCGGCGGGCGTCGGAACGATCTCCACGCTGTCGCGCACATCAATGCCGATAAAGCCGCGATCCTGCGCCGCCGACGGATTGCTCAATACCGGCACAATCAGGGAACTGTCCTTCGCATCTGTTGAATGCGCCACGTAATCGATCGCCAGGCTATACGCGCCTTGCGCCAGATCTTTAAGGCCTACGACGAGCGTGCGCTGCTTTCCATCGACGACAGTCTGGGTGTCGCGAATTCCCGCGCCGTTGACGGCGGTGATTTCGATTCCGTCCGGCAAGCCGACGCGCAGCGTGTCGACCCCGGCGTGCAGGATTTCATAATTGATGTCGGCGTGGCAACGCAGCCCGCCGCGCTCGACATCCACGCGGGTGAGCGTACTGGCCATGATCTGCGGCGGTTGAACCTTCACTTTTTCCAGCAACAACGTAATGGCCGCCGGCTCGACATAGTGATAGCCGATCTGAACAGAGGCTGCGGTTCCAGCGGCCGGGGATCGCAATGTCTTCGGTAATTCGCTGACGCTGACGCGGTCGGCGGCCGATTTTCCGGGCCGCACGTCAAACGCCCCTGCCGACGCGACGCCGATGAATCCGCGATCGCGTTTTGCGCCCGCCAGCGCGGGCACATGGAGTTCGATTTCCCCTCCGGCATTGGGGATGTCGCGCTCGGCGACGATGTCGATGGCGCGCTCGGCTTCGCTGTCGCCGCCAAATGTCACGATGAGCATTTTGCTATTTGCCGCTCCCGGGCCAGCGGCAGCGCCCGCCGCGGCCACCTTCCATTGGGCGACATCGGCCGCGTTCACCGCCAGCACGGTTAAGGCCGGGTCGATGATGAATTTGAATTCCTTCATCGCCCCGCGCTCAACCGTCACGCGAAGGTGCGTCGTGGTGCGCAACAGGCCCTTCTCGACGGTGACAAGCGTTTCGCCATCGGCGTATGTTCTTGCTTGGGCGGCGGCGCCTGCGGGCGGGGCCGGCTGCCACAGGACGCTGGCAGTCGCCCCGCCGTGGAAGGTTGCCTTGAGCGTGGTTGATTTTCTGTCGTCGGCGACGCTCACCGCGCTGCCGCCGGGCGCGCGAACAGTAAGGTCGGTATGCGGAATCGTGGCCGACAACGATATCAGGGCGCTGGGAAGCAGCGGCAGGTCGAACTGCCTATGCCCGGCATCGGCGACAATGTCCCGCGAAATCGCCAGCGACAACTTCTTGTCCCCTTTTCCCTTCACCAACGCGAACAGCTTATCATCGCGCACGACCAGGGCTGCGGAAACGCCGTCAACGCTTGCGCTGGTGACGCCGGTATTGGCCGGCCCCAGCGGCACCAGCGTCCAGTCATCCACCAAAAGTGTGACGTCAACGCTGGCTGTGACAGCCGCCGTCTTGTCCCCGACGACCGCGTTGTAAGTTGCCGGCGAAAACGCGAAATCGACCGGCGGGCGCTGGGCGGCGGCGTTGTTCTTCTTGAGCAACCCGCGAAGGTCATCCCATGGAATGGAAACGCTGGAATGCGCCAGCGCCGGAAGCGCCGGATCCTTCGCCGGCGGTGCAGCCGGTTCGGCCGATCGCGAAATCGGGGCGAAAAGAAATATCGTCAGCGCAGCGATGAGCATGAAGCGCAGCACAAGCGGCCTCCTCGCATGAGTTGGGGAAAGAAAAATGGAATGGACGCGGCTACTCCGTCTCGAACCTGTCTCGTGACACGGGCGGCCGCTTGATTCAGATGACCCGAATGATCTCGCCATACACGATACTGCGTAATCCCGGATTCGCCGCCGGCAGACACAAGATGCGCCCGATCGCCTGGGCATTACATAAAATGCGATTTTGCGGCAACGCATCTCTTTTCATTTTTACCCCCGCTCGCGATACACTTGCCGCCATGACAACCGCACTTTTCCACCGGGCGATCATTCCTGCTGTTTTCATGCTGGCCGTCGGCCTGGCGGCGATGGTTCGCGGCGATGCGCCGCAAGCCGATGGCCCGAAGCTGCCGGGCATCGCCCAGCGGATGAAGCAATTTGTCGACAAGGGCGAAATCGCCGGCTCGGTCACGGTGGTGGCCTCGCGCGACAAGGTGTTGTCGCTGGATGCCGTCGGACGGGCGGATGTGGCGGGCAATGTGCCGATGCAGCCGGATACGCTGTTTTGGATCGCGTCGATGACCAAGCCGATCACCGGCACGGCCATCATGATGTTGGCCGAGGAGGGGAAGCTGTCGGTCGATGATCCGGTGAGCAAGTACATCCCGGAGTTGGCCCATCTGAAAACCGCCGACGGCGTCGAGCATGTCGTCACCCTCAAGCACCTGCTGACGCACAGTTCGGGCATGGCCGATGTCACGGCTGAGCAATCGAAGTCGGCCCATACGCTGGGCGATCTGGTTCCCTACTACACCATGCAGCCGCTACATTTCGCGCCGGGAACGAAATGGCAATATTGCCAGTCGGGCATCAATACCCTCGGGCGGATTGTGGAAATCGTGTCGGGGCAATCCTACCCGGCGTTTTTACAGGAACATCTGTTTACGCCGCTGGGAATGAAGGACACGACGTTCTATCCCACCACGCGGCAACAGGCACGGCTCGCCAAATCCTACAGAATTGCCGATGGCAAACTGGTGGAGACGGCCAATTATTTCCTGCAAGGCCGCTCGCCCGACTCGCAGGAGCGCGTTCCCGCCGCCAACGGCGGATTATTCTCCACCGCGCCGGACTATGCCCGTTTCCTTCAGATGATTCTTAACAACGGCGAACTAAACGGCCACCGATATCTCAAAGCCGAAACGGTCAAACAGATGACCAGCGTGCAAAGCGGCGATCTGAAGACCGGCTTTACGCCGGGCAACGGCTGGGGCCTGGGATGGTGCGTCGTGGTTCACCCGCAAGGCGTCAGCGCCATGCTTTCCCCCGGCTCCTGCGGCCACGGCGGCGCTTATGGCACGCAAGCCTGGATCGACCGGACCAAGGGCCTGATCTTCGTCCTGATGGTTCAGCGCGCCGATTTCCCCAACAGCGATGCCTCCGATGTCCGCGAAGGTTTCCAACAAGCGGCGGTGGACGCGTTGAAGAAGAATTGACGCGGGTGACAAAGGGGCGTAATTGCTGTTTGCGGCGATGCGCTTCAGTTCATGTGAGAAATCGCGAAATCGCAAGCGACTTCGAGGGCGACCGCGGCGAATGATGACCCCTCGCCGATGACGCCGTGGAGTCGCTTGCGATTTCGCGATTCCCCCTGCGCGGCCATGACCTACGACCGCCGCATTGGTGTCCACACGCCGCGAAAGCAAAACTGATATTTCCTATTGGATCGCCCGCGGAATATGGGTAAAGTACTTCGTCCGAAATTCTTTTCCCGGGGTTTGCCATGACGCAATTTCACATTCGCCGCGCTTTTCGCGCTTCCATCCTGTCGCTCGCCTTCACCGGTCTTCTCGCACCGGCCGTATTCGCCAAACACGAACCCAAGGCCGACAACGGGGCGGCAATTTCCGAGCAATACATAGAAGCCGTCCAGGCAAAAAAACAGGCTGACAAGGCGTTCGACGACATCACGAATAAATTGCTGGCCGGCCTCGATCATAATTCGACCTACGCCGCCGCGCAGAAAGACGCCGACGCCGCTCAGACGGCCTTTGATGCGATGAACGAGTCGGCATTAACATCGCTGCGCAACCAACCAACCTACAAGGCCGAGCTGGCCGCCCGCGATGCGGCCAAGGCCGACCTGGAGCGTGCCCGCACCACCGGCCAGGCGAGTGACGAGGAAAAAACCACCCTCGCCTTGGCCGTGATGCGCCACAACACCGCCATCCACAAGATGGAAGCCAGCGCCAGCAAAACCGTGCCCGGATTCGCCGCGGCCAGGTCCAAGGCGATGAGCGCCCAGGCCAGACTCGCCCAGGTGAAGGCGGGATATATGAAGCAGGTCAGCCAGGACCCGCAGTGGGTGGCGGCAAAGACCGCCATGGAACAATCGCATGCAAAGCTATCGGAGGCGGAGGTGGCGTTGTCGAAGATTCCCGACCACACCCGCGGGCCAATTGCCGCCAACCCGATCGCGGCCAATCCGCGCAACATTCAGCCGGTGGTGGCGCAGCCGGTGGTCGCCCAGCCGCGTGATGCCCAGCCGATCTCCAAGGACCCGGTGGCGGCCAATCCGGTTTCCAAAGATCCCGTCAACGCCCAGCCGGTGAATATTCAGCCGAAAAATGCCCAGCCGGTGGCAAAGGACCCGGTCAATGCGCAGCCGGTGGCCAAGGATCCGGTGAACGCGCAACCCGTCAACGCCCAGCCGGTGACGAAAAACCCGATTCCGGGCGGGCCGCCGAATAATTGAGATTGCAGACATCTCATGTCGCTGGGGGTCGCAGTTTTCGGGAAAATGGTTTCAAAAGGTTCGCGTCTTTCGTCACGCCGGTTCTGAGGTACTCCGAAGAGCCGGGGCGATCACGCGAAGAACCCGGCTCTTCGGAGTACCTCAGAACCGGCGTTTGAATTGTCGATTTATCGAATCGATTTCCACGAGCTTGTGATCAGACCCTGGGCGGATTGTGCCCGACTCCGAGCCCCCCACTTGCTTCGGCAGGAAAACCGGGATAGCGTCCTTGAACACGAGCCCTCGTAGCTCAGTTGGATAGAGCGGCGGTTTCCTTGGGCGCCTGGCCATTGCAGGCTCCCTCAATAAACCGCAGGTCACAGGTTCGAATCCTGTCGAGGGTATATTTCATCGTCGTACTGACACCCACCCTCTTCGTCCATTTATTAGAGCAACCCGGTCATCCTGAACACGCCGGTGTCTGAGTTACTCCGAAGACCCGGATCGATCGCGCGAAGGATCCGGGTCTTCGGAGTACCTCAGACACCGGCGTCCGCATTTCGTAAATGCCCCCTCACCCCAACCCTCCCCAAGTATGAGGCAGAGCAGGAAACGGCTCGTCAAACTTGAACCTAAACCACGGGATGACTGTCGCGCCGACGTGCCACCAATCTGAAGATCTTTATTAATTCAGCTACTGGTTTCCCAAGGCGCATTGAAGCGGACAACTGCCATCCACTTCCGCGCCGCTGCGATAACGCTGCAACAGTGCCTGCGAGCGCGCGGCCAGCATCCGGCGAACTTCGCGGCGCTTGCCCTTCACGCGCGGAATCGGCATCGAATCGTACGCTGTCGTTTGATGCCGCATCCAGGCGATCACCGCCGCCTCGGCACGCTGCTCCACGGGAATGCGCTGCGTGCGCGCCACCGTTCCGCTGCCAACCGGCGTGGCGTGGGCGGTGACGGCTTTTGCCAGGCGCTGGGCCATTTCAGCGTGCTTCGGCGCGAAGGCAAGAAACGCCAGCACCGACTCGTGGAATGTGCCGACGTATTCGGCCTGCTTCACTTCGCGGCGGCGGGCATCCGCCTGGCGGCGCTTGGCGTAACCCGGATCATCGCGTTCGATCAGCAACTCGCCGCGGATTGCCTCCACCGTTTTCAGCGGCGCCCAGACTCCCTTCGAGAAAATCTTGCGGCCTTTTCTTTCCTGCACGGTCCAGGTTGGACCGGCGGCTTTCAGGCGGCGCGTGAGCGCCGGGTCGCCGGGCGGGACCAATGTCCAATCGCTCGGGGCGTGGAGAATCTCGTTGTTGGCGGCGCGAACACACTGGGGGTTTGGGCCGGGCGATACGATGCGAGTTTGGTCGGACATTCAGATTCGCAGGAAAAGGAGAACGGATGCCGGGGAAATGGGAGGCGGCCCCGGGGCAGTTGCAGTGGGAAAACCGGCGGTGAAATCAGGCGCGGGACTATTCGCGCGGATGCGAGGCAGGATCGTCGTGTTTGCTCTGCATGTGGAATTTTAAGTCGCCGACCACTGCGCCGCACATGGGGCAGGTTTGGGGGCCGCGTTGATTGGGCCGGCCATTGGAGCGATGGCGGGTTCGCATTTGCGATCCATGGCCCGAAGGCCGTCCAGAATCCCGCCCCGAATCCCGCTTTGGGCCGCCTTGTCGGCGGGCCTGCTGATAACGCCTCATACGTTGATATCCTTCCTCGCCAAAGAAAATGATCCCGCGCGCTGCGCAGGTGAAAAAGAGGGTTGCAACCGCGCCGTTGGAGAATTCCAGGGGGCGCTTCAAAATCATGTCATTCAGAGTGGTGCCGCCAATGGCGGAACGGGATCTATTTTTTTAGATGGAAGGCATCGTGCGCGAAACGCAACAGACGCGGCCCAAATTAAAGAAAAGCAAAGAAAGCGGCCGGCGACAAGATCCTGATTCAACCGGCGGCATAACCATTCTATCCCGCAAACCTGTTCCTACTGTAGCGACATCCACCGGCGTACTCAATACCTGCGCGCACAAAAGTGTGTTGATGCCAGGTCACCCCTTCACGTCGCCCAATTGCGATGGCAGATCGAGATCATATCTTGCATTGGCAATCTCAACATGAACCAGTGTGCCGTGAGGAAGCCGGGCCAAAATGCGCCTGGCGCCTTCCTCTCCCTGCAACTGCGACATTTGCTCGAAACATGCCGACGGGAGAATCACCGGCGGGCCCAGGTATTCGCCAAAGACCGAACGGCAGGCAGCGGCGCCAGCGGTCGCGGCCCAGTTCGAGCGGAGCTTTCGCAGATCAGCCGCGACTAATCGGTGTTGATCGCAATGCATGATTAGCAACGCGTCGGCGTTCTTTTCGATCGCGGCCGTCGCCGCTATTCGGAGGGTAGCCGCCATTCCTTCCGACCAGTTTTCGTTAAATCGCGTCGTGACCGGAAGATCGGCTATCGCCGCCGCACAAGCTTCTCCCTGGCATCCGAGGATGACCATCACCGGCCCGATGCCGGCGTCCAAGGCGACGCGGCATTGCCGCCAAAGCAGCGTCTGGCCGTCAATTTTCACCAACTGTTTCGCCTGACCCAGGCGTCTGGATGCACCGGCGGCGAGAATGGCGATCAACACCTTAGCGGCCATGAATCACCACGTCAGATGACTGCCCGGCTTGCCGATCGTCCGCCTGCGACAGCGAGGCGGCATCGCGGCCGTTTAGTTCGGCGAGAATCTCCGCGATAATGGCGACAGCAATTCCGGTGGCAGTGCGGTCGCCCAGGTTCAGGCCGATCGGCCCGCGGAATTTTTCCACGAACTCATCGCTGATCGACGCGACTTTTGCCGCCCCTTCCAATACCCAGCCGCGGCGATGTGCCGGGCCGAGCGAGCCGACATATGCCATCGCCTTATTGCACAGCAGCGGCAGAATCTCGATGTCATCCGCCAGGCTGTGCGTCATCATCACCACGGCCGTTTGCCGGGTAAAGGTGATCCGCGCGATTGCCGATTCCCAGCCGGTGGCGATCACTTCATCGGCGTCGGCAAAGCGCAACCGCGTCGCCAGCCGAGCCCGGCGATCGGCAACGGTGACATGCCAGCCGAGCGATTGGGCCAGCGCGGCGAGCGGGTGAACGTCATTGCCAGCGCCAAGGATCACCAGCCGGGTTATCGGCGGGATGTAATGGACCAACGCCTGATGTGTGGCGTCCAGAATCGCATGACGGCTTTCATGGGAAGCGAGAACCCGGCGATGGAGGCGATTGAGCGACCTTCGAAAGAGCGACGATTCCGGCTCCCTCTCCCCTGTACTCAGGGGAGAGGGCTGGGGTGAGGGGACCTTTTCCTGGGCAGCACTATTCGTCGATCCACCCCTCACCCTAACCCTCTCCCCTGAGTACAAGGGAGAGGGGACCAGAGGGGAATCGCCGCCCTGCTGCTGAATGCAATAGCGCTGGACAAAAAACCCTTGCGTCCCCATAGTCTCGACGATCACCGCGGCGCTGGAAGCATGATCGGCCCGATGCGCCACCGCAACTTCCTGCAGGAATTCGATATGTTCCGGCGTGAGTCGCTCCACCAATACTTCAATCGACCCGCCACACCCCAGCACCGGCTTATCCGCATCGGCGGCATCGGGATCGGCGTCGAAGCTGAGCATCGCGGAAGGTCGCCATTCGATGATCGATCGCCCATGGCGGGCGATGTATTCCTCAAGGCACCCGCCGCTGACGCCGCCGGCGATGATTCCGCCCGGCCCGCTGACCATCATCGATCCAAGCCGCCGATACGTTGACCCGCGCGAAGAGAAGAGCGTGGCCAGGACGGCCGGCTCATTTACCGCGGCCAGCCGCTGGGCGAGGGCGATCATTTCGGAGAGTTCAGTGGCTGTCATCGCGTCCCACCAGAAGATTCGGCAGTGTTCAATTTGAAACTGCCTTG
>DASRRM010000378.1:0-11340 GCA_035695715.1 Tepidisphaeraceae bacterium | reverse complement strand
CGCCCGCGGCTCCTTTTACACAATGATTAAAGTCGTGCAGCGAAAAAGGCCCCGCGCTTTGTGCGCGGGGCCTTGGATGATCAACTATATCGTGTTGCACGGGCAGGATGCCCGTGCCACTGTTTAACGAAGCTGCTGCCAGTATTCGCCCGGCATATCAACCGCCAACTGCAAGGCGCCATTCGCGCCGGCGTAGAGCGGCTCGTCCACGACGGTGACGCGAGCGCCGCCGTATTCTTTCATGGCTTGCTCGATGCGGGTGTTCAAGCCGCGCATCAGGCCTCCGCCGCCGGAGAGAAGAACGTTGTGGCGGAGCTTTTCCTGGAACTCGGGGTTGAAGGTGCTCACCAACTTGGCGATGCCTTCCACGCACGGCTGAACCAGAAGCTCGCAGGCGTTGCGCACCTCGTCGGTGATGTCGTGCTGGGTCGGCTTGCCGTCGACGGGGAAGGTGACGATGACGCGGTCCTTGTTGTCGGAGACAAAGCCGTACTGCTCCTTGATGGTCTTGCACATGTTCTGCGTGACCTGGGCGCGGGGATACTTGTTGAGGATGTTTTCCATCAGCTTCTGGTCGATGGCATCTCCGGCGATGTTATAGGAGATTTCATCGTCGTCGGTCGGGACGGTGCCGTGCATGCGGCAGAGGTCTGTGGTGCCGGCGCCGATGTCGATGACCAGGATGTCGGCCATCTTATCCATGCCATACGCGACGGTGAACGGCTCGGAGACGATCATGACGCTGTCGAGAACTTGGCGCGACATCTCGAGGATGGCTTGCTTGTTTTTGCCGGTGGCGCGGGAGGGAACGCCGACCACGCCGAAGATCATCTCATCGCGGCCGGGGCTGGCGAGGTCGACCAGATGCTTGAGGAGCAGCTTGGCGGCGTTGAGGTTTTTGTCGCGACGGGCGGGGTCGTTGTTGGCTTCCTCCGAGCCTTTGATCACGCCGTTTTCCAACGGGCGATAAAGGTCCAAAGCCAGGCGGTTATCGAGGGCGGCCTTGCCGAAGATGACATCCTGCTTGAGGAACTTTCGGCTGACGGCGTCCTTGGGGAAGCCGACGTAGGTTTCCACGGTTTTGCGGGTGCCGTTGTAAGAAACGACAGAGGATCGGCTGGTGCCGAGGTCGATGCCAAGGAGAAGCGCCTTGGTTGTGGTGCCCGTGTCCACATCGCTGCCGGAGAGGATGGTTTTGCCGGGAGTGGGAACGATGGGCTTTGCGGGCGTGTTGCTATCGAGCATCGGAAGGGTCTCCTAAAAGGTTACAACAGGTAAAGCGATTGATACAACCATCATCGGCCGGCGGCGCGGGGTCCTGAAGGATTGCTGCGGAAGCCATGAATGTGCGCCATATCCGGAATAAAGCAAGCAGATTATACAGGTGGCACGGGTTTTGGGCGTTTCGGGACGATCTTGACGCGAAGGGGCGAAGAGGACGAAGGTCACGAAGAAGAGGGTTTTGCCCTTCGTCGCCGTCCCCTACACGAAGCGCGCAGGGCCAATTAGAAAAAACAGAGCGATTTTTACCCCGACTCCAAAAAAACACGGGCGAGACGCCCGTGATACGGGACCAGCTTTTAGCGTCCACAATCCTGCATGCATACTCCGCACAAATCGGCTTACTCGTGAATAACCTCTTCGCGTCCTTCGATTCCTTCGCGCCTTCGCGTCAAATCTTCCACGAGTGCAGTGCAAGACTTAAGACCCCGTCGCCGCGGTGACGGATTCCACGGTCGTATTCGCTGAGCGCATTTCGTCTTCCATGTTGCGCAGCAGGTCCATGTTGGTTTTGAAGATTTCCAGCAGGACGGCGTTTTGCTCTTCGCGAAGGCCGGCTTGCTGCGCCTGGCCCATGTTTCGCCGCGGGACGAATCCGCCTCCTCCGCCGCCGGCGCCCATGTTGCGAATGGCCATCTGCATGCTGGCCAGCGAGTTCTCGAAGTTTTTGATGACGCTGGAAAGGCGTTCGATCTGGCGGTCGAGATTTGCGCCGCCAGCCCCGCTGCCGGCCGTGCCTTGCGGGCTGGTGAGATTGCGATTGTCGGTGAAGAGTTTTTCGATCGCGTCGGCGACGCTCTTGCGCGTGTCGGCGGCGTTATCGGCGTTCTTCAGGCTATCGGTAATGGCCTGGTCGACCACGCGGGCGACGTTGCGCTTGATCTTGTCACGATCGATGACCCAGACTTTCTTGCCGCGATAACGCTCGGTGAGGGCGTCAAATTCAATTTGCGAGCTGCTGGTATCGAGCGCCGTGTCGATGGCGTTGACGACTTCTTTCGTGCCGGGAATCGGCGAATGATCGACCGGCGGCGGGATATAAGGCTGCGTCGGCTGGCCGGTCGCTGGATTTGCACCTTGCGCCGGAGCCGGCAGGGCCGGGCGCTTGCTGCGCGTGCTCATCATCGCCTGCGCCAAGGGCGGCAGGAGATTGGCCTTTGGCGCGCTGGCGGCAGACTGTTGAATATCCTCGGGGCGCGGGTCGGTGCGCAGCGATTCGGTCACGATTCCATTGTTTGCCAGCAAATGGAACGCAAACTCCTCGCTGTCGGCCTCGACATGCCCTTCGACGGCTTTGCCGGTATCACGAATCAATCCGCGGAAGCGATATCTCACAGCTTTGGTGTCTCGGTTGAGGGTCGTGTTCATCCTTGGATATATCGTTCCATCGGAAAGATGAAAATCGAATTTCTGTGGAAATTGGACAATTAATCGGAAATACCTCACCGAGGCAAGCTCTTGCAGAAGGTTTTCGGACGTTAAAAGCCTTCGGCACGTCAGTTGCGGGCAGGGGATCCCATGCGGGGCGAAATGCTGTTTGCGTCACGATATTATTGCACCAACTATGTGGTGAAGAGTGCGTGAATTAATTAAGACGCCGGGTCTGAGGTACTCCGAAGACCCGGGTGGGTCGCGCGAAAAATCCGGGTCTTCAGAGTACCTCAGACCCGGCGTCTAAGTTCTGCGTCTCATTTTCACGCGCCACGCGTACCATGAAAGAATTCATCCGCTCGGAAGCTGAGGACATCATGAAAAAAGCATTGTTCACGCCGATCGTTCTGGGATTCGCATTAGCGCCGGCGTTTGGCGCCGATCCAATCGTCACTCCGCCCGCCGCTCCACCGGCAAACGTAAATGTTGCGCAGCCTCAGGCCCAGGAGCCTGACCGTCTGATCGTTCCATTGCGCACCTTGAACGTCGTGCAGAACGCGCGCGAGCGCCGAACGCCCTGGCAGCAAAGCGCCGATGAGGCCGTGGCGCGGATTAACGATCCGGCCATTAAAGCCAACGTGACGCAGCAACTGTCCGCCCTCGCCCCGCAGGTGGCCAAGGCCCTGATGCATGAGCCGGGCGAAAATGGGATCGTGACCATCGCCGTCTACAAAGATCGAGGGACCGGCAAGGAGATCCTCGCCGCGGTGGCATTTGAAGGCGTCGGCGAAGGTTTGAACCCCAGCTTTTACGCGCGGGTTTTGGCGAATTTCCCGCAGGTGCCGGGGACGGATGCAAAGTTGGCCGAACGGCTGGAATATGATCCGCTGGCATCCTCATTCTTGTGCATGTTCGTCAATCGCGGCGATCTGAAGGCGGATGATATCACCGATGCCGAGATGAAAAAGAGCCTGGACCTGGGCATTCAGCAGGCAACGCAGACGACGAATTCCGTTCCCGGCGGAACCGCTCAACCCGGCCAGGCCGCACTGACGCAACAGCAGATTGACCAAATTCAGCAGCAGGAAAACGCCAATGCCCAGGCGCAGGAGGCCGCGGCCACCGAAGGTCCCGACTACACCACATCCTACTGGGACAGCAACACGCCCGACTTTGTTCCCTACTATGGCGTGGATGGTTGGATTCCCTGGTACACCTACGTTCCGGCCTATGGTCAGGCAGCGCTCATTTCGCGGCCCGATTTTCATCATCGCGAACATTGGATTAAACATGATGAGGCTGTCGCTGCAGCGCATCATGAAGCCGCCGTCGAAGCGCATCGCGAGCAGAACAGCGTGATTGGAAGCGCCCATTCGCCGGCGCAGGAAGCGCATCGGCTGATTCTGCCGAGCGCCGGGCGTAACGCCCGGCGTGCCGCTCAACCGCCTGTTGCTCGCCCGACATCGCCGGCGCAGATTCAGGGCGCCCACTCGCCGGAGCAAGCGGTCCCGCGTGGCGAAGCGCCGCATGCGGCGCCAGCCGCACCGGCGCATGAGGCGCCTGCAGGTCGGAAGTAGCATTCGATGGATTGTCGAAAACCGAGGAGAAAAGGAACCCACCGTGCGAGCACGGTGGGCGTTTTTTTATGACTTTACCATTTCAGAGGATTTGCAGAGCTCTGCTGGCGGATCGACATTTCAGGGTACCACGGATCATCTAACGCACGGAAAGAGCCGCGCACGGAGGGTACTCCCGAAGTAAGCAGTTTCGCCCGATCCGCTTACTCCGGGAGTACCCTCCGTGCGCGGCTCTTTTCTGCCTTACCACCCTGAACAATACTATAAGACCACGATTCGATTCGGGTTCGCCCGTGGAACTGTTCATCCGCCTTTTGCAAATTTATGCTTCGCAAGCCACAAGGCCGCCAGGTCGGGCCAGGTCTTCAGCGATGGATCATTTTTACCAAGCCCAAATCCATGCGGGCCATGCTCGAAGAGATGCAGTTCCACCGGCACCCCGTTCTTCTTACAGGCCAGCGCGAATTCGATACTGTTCTGGACAGGCACGGCGTTGTCGTCCATCCCATGCACCAGGAAACAGGGCGGCGTTTTGGCGGTCACCTGCTTTTCGTTGCTGAGCAGATCGATTAGGGCCGGGTCGGGATTTTTGCCGAGCAGGTTGTCGCGCGAGCCGCCGTGGGTGAATGGACTGGTCATGGTAATGACCGGATAAATGAGAATGCCAAGATCGGGCCGGCTGCTGAGCTTGTCGATCGGGTCGGCGGCTTTGGGATCTCCTTCGTCGAAATGGGTGACGGCGGTGGAGGCCAGATGCCCGCCGGCGGAAAAGCCCAGCACGCCGACGCGGTTGGGGTCGATATGCCACTCGGCGGCGTTGGCGCGGGCGGTGCGAATGGCGCGCTGCACGTCGCCGAGCTCGATGGGATGGCGATAGCCGGCTGAGCCGAGGCGATATTTGAGGACGTATCCGTCGATGCCCAGCGTGTTGAGCCATTTCGCGACATCGTAGCCTTCGTAAGTGATGGCCAAGCCGCCATATCCTCCGCCGGGGCAAACGATGATGGCCGAGCCGGTCGATTTGTCGGACGGGGCGTGGAAAATGGTGAGCGTGGGAATGTCGGCATCTTTTGTGCCTTTCGCGCCGGGTGCGTCGCCGGTCCAGAGGCGCAGAACCTGCGGCTTATCATCGGCGGGGGCCGGCTTTGGGGCATCGGCGGCGAAAAGGGGGCGGCTGCAAATCATTGCCAGCGCAAACAGCCCGCAGTTGACGAGTTTGAATAATTTCATGCGCGAAATTTCCCTGAAAAATGCGTTAGTCCTGGGAAGAAAAGCCGCCATGGCGGCGACGCTGTGGTGAGATACCCGTATGCGCGCGGGAATGTTGTCAACAGTGCCATGGGCTTCCAGCCTATGCAAAAGGTGAAATGCGTGCATGCGCGCGTATGCTGTCGCGGCTTGCACCATGGAATCGCAAAGCCCAATGCAATTAGATGAGAAATCGATGAATTCGCCTGCAATCCGAACGAAATGAACTCCCCAACGTATGTTCTGTTGTCAAGTGTCTTCCGGAGAATCACCTTGGGGAGAAAGTGAATCCCGCCGACGACGTTTTGGCAACGTGAGTTGATCGCAGGGTGGACCGTTTGCGCCGGTTTGGGCAAATCGTCCACCCTGCATTTTTTATTTCATATACGGCAACAAATCCGGATGCACCGCTTCTGATCCGCGAAAAATGGTGGGCAACATCAAACAGAAGCTCATAACTGAGCTCGAGGGACTTTAGCGCGTCGGTCCAGAACCGCTTGCGCATATCCGGCGGATGGCACGGTCCGTCCTTTCTGTTCTGGAATCGATCCGGGACAATGATAAGAAGATCGTCGGATTCAATTCCGAGCTGCTTTGCGGCAGCACTCGCCGTCTCTCGTTCGTCCCAGTTGTCAAACCAATGTTCGTCATTGCTTTTTCGTCAGAAACACGTCAATCAACTTCCCAATCGCCGCATCATCCATCGGCACCAGCGTCCCAATCCGCTGGCTGTTGATCAACGCCTCGGCGGTTGATTCCAGCACCTCCAGCCGATCGAACGTTTCCAATACACTCCTGCCGACAACCAGCGCGCCGTTATTTTCCAGCAGCAGCACCGGCTGATCGGGCGAGACCAACTCCGCCAGCTTGTCCGGCGCTGCTTGCATGGCAAATGTAGCAGTTCCAACCTGGCGGAGAAAAATGTAGCTCTCGGGAATGGTGCGGGCGTCGAGCGGCGTGGTGCTGACGCTGTATGCCGTCGCGTTTACCGCCAGGGCGTTGGCGATTGAGCCGATGGCTGCGTGGCGGCGATAGATGGCGCGGTGAATGGCCGCGGCCCGGCTGGGGCGTTTGCCGGCTTCGCGGCGGCCGTCGCGCATCAGCGTCAATTCTTCCGGGCCGAGCGCGCCGCGATCAACGCCGTAGGAGGTGATGACGAATTCATCGTCGCCAAGGCGCGCGGAGAAGGAGCCTTCGGTGCTGGTAAAGAGGCGCTGGCGATAGCCGCGTTGGACGAAATCGCAGACCAGCCGGCGGGCTTCCTTTTCGGCGGTCGTGGCCTCTCCCGGATCGAATTCCGGAAATTCCGCCGGCGCTTGTTTCGCCGCGGCAAGCTGGTAGTCCATCAGATATCGCACCGGCCCGATCTGGCTGGCCTTCACGATGGTCTTGGCGGTGAATTCCAGCGTCTCAAAGCGCTGAAACGCCTCGGCCAATGTCGCGCCGCCGATGACGATGCCGTGATTTTCCATCAGCACGCAGTTGTAGCCGCGGGTGAAGACGTCGGCGATATTCCGGCCCAGTTGCTCGCTGCCCGGAAGCGCGTAAGGCGCAACGCCGACAACGCCGCACATATGCGCCGATTGCGGCAGCAGCGCCGTATTCGGCGGCGTGCGGCAAATGCTGAACGCCACCAGCGCCACCGGATGCGCATGCACCACCGAGCGAATGTCCGGCCTCGCGCGATACACCGCCAGATGAAACGGATATTCCGAAGAAGGTGGATGGGGCCCATCCACGCCGCCCGCCGCCCGGCAGCAAACAATATCCTCGCGCCGCAGCGCCCCCTTGTCGATGCGGGCCGGCGTGATCCAAATGTCCCCATTCTCATCGCGGATGGAAACATTTCCGCCGGACGTGGTCGTCATGCGATAGCGGTAAATCCGCTCGATGGTCTCGACGATTTCCTGGCGCGGATGAACGTAGTGGCGAGAGGTTTGCATATGGAATATTCCCTTTCCCAATAGCGATGCAAGCCAGCACGGCGAAATTGCTCAAACTGAGCGTGCCCTGCAAAAGCCACTTATCCCCGCTCTTTCCTCAGCAACTCCAGATCCGCAAAATATTCCGGATAAGTCTTGTTCACGCAGGCGGGGTCTTCGATCACCACGCCGGGCGATTTTGTACCGGCCAGGGCGAAGCTCATCGCCATGCGATGGTCATCGTAGGTCGCAATCGACGCGGGTTGCAGTCGCGGCGGGGGAGTAATGGTCAAATCGTCGCCTTCGACTTTCACGCCGGCGCCGAGTTTCTGCAATTCCGTCGCCAGGGCGGCAATTCGATCGGTTTCCTTCACGCGAAGCGTGTGCAGGCCGCGGAGGGTTGTTTCGCCCTCGGCGAAAAGGGCGGCCACTGCCAAAGTCTGGGCGGTGTCGGGCATGGCGGATAGATCGGCGTCGATTGCCTCGAGCTGATCGGGACCGCTCAACGTGATGGCGTCATTGGAAATCGCCACCGATGCGCCCATCCGCCGCAGCACGTCGGCAAAGCCGACGTCCCCCTGCAAGCTGTGTTTTCCCAGGCCTTTGATGGTGATTTTTGAGCCAGAATGAATCGCTGCGGCGGCGAGAAAATAGCTGGCGTTGCTGGCGTCAGGCTCGATGGCGTAGTTTGTCGCGCGATAGGCGCCCTGCGTGATGATGATTTGTTTCGGATCCCCAGTGAGTGGATCGCGCACCAATTCCGGCGTGTGGCCGAATTCGTCCATCAGCCGCATCGTCATCGCCACATAAGGCCAACTGGTTTGCGGCGTATCGAGATCGACGCGGGTTTCATGCCGGGTATACGGCGCGACTTGCAACACCGCCGACAGAAACTGCGACGAAGTCGACGTCCCAAACCGGCAGCGCCCGCCGGGCAAACGGTCGGCCAGCACAGTCACCGGCGGAAATCCCTCACTCATGTCATAGCGCGCCCGGCCTCCCAGATTCTTCAGCAACTCGACCAGCGGCCCAATCGGCCTTTGCCGCATGCGCGGGATGCCGTCAAGGCTGAACGCGCCGCGGCCGAGCGAGCAAAGCGCGGTAAGGAACCGGATGGTGGTGCCACTGTTGCCGCAAAAAAGCTCGGCGGATGCAGCCTGAATCTCGCCGCCACGCCCGCCAACACGAACGGTGTTCTTCGCGCGGTCAACATCGGTCTGGAAGCCGAGCCGGGCGAGGTTCTCCAGCATCACCAGCGTGTCATCGGCGAAGAGCACGTTGCTCAATTCGCTCTGCCCATCGCCAAGCGCCGCCAGGATTAGTGCGCGGTTGGTGAGGCTTTTCGACCCCGGCGGCGACATGGTCACATCGAAAGGGCGAGAGAAGGGTTCGATCGATCGTGCATTCATTTCAACGGCGAATTTAGTGGAAAACTCGCGGAAGCGAAACTGGTTTGAGTCTGAATCAGCAAGAGTTGACGCGAAGGAACGAAAGGGGACGAAGGAATCGAAGAACTTCGTCGCGTTAGGGCGGCCTGCATTGAGCGCGTCACGGCGGCAACCACACAGTCACTTCGTTTCTCCCAGGTGGTGATGCGGTTTCGTTCCACATTCAGGACATAGATCTGGCGTGCCCCGGAGGTCGTAGCCACAAGTACGGCAGGTGTGCGGTAAGCGATGGCGACGGCGACGCCGCGCGGCTCGTCCTACAACCCACAAGAGCGGGGCGGGCGCGGTCATCGCGATGACGCAGCGGTCTGGGAGCATTATCAATCTCCCATATCGGCCTTCGCAATCGTCTTCCGTCGCGCCGGGATCGATCCAAGTAAACCAGAATCTCCAAAATACGGGTCGGGTCTCCTTCGCCCGAAAAAACAGATCAAGAGCTTCGGGATCGTTTACATTGGTATTGTCAAAGTCGTGGATCGCAACGCTTGTTTGAGATGAATGGGCACCCCGGCTCCAAACGACCGTGACGATTAGGACCTGCGCGAATGATCGCACCTCATAGTGGCGACCACACGATAAAGCAAATTCATCTTCCTGATGCAAATACGTCCATCTGAACCAAAGTGCGCACGCCCCCAGGCACAACACCAGCGAAGTCGCGGCAAGAACCGTAAAGGCACGGCGGAGCATTTCACAATTGTAACCCGATCCCGGCTCTGCCTGGAATTGAGCAGCGAGTCGAAAGATGCAAACGAATCGCCCGGAATGAACGCGGTTAAAACTGAAGCATTAACAGCGGAGAATCCCTAAACGAGCAGGCACCCACCCATTCGCGAATAATCCTAAACGACTTTTCTCCCGGCAGATACTAGAATGCGAGGGAAGCCCTCTTCCATTCTTTTCGCCTTCGTCCCTGCAAACGGAGATTCCATGAAAAATGTTTACTGGTGCGGTAAGCTGGCTCAATTCGCAGTTGGCGCTTCTTTGGCCCTGGGCTGCGTGTCGATTATCCGGGCGGCGGCGGGGGATTGGCCGCAGTGGCGGGGGCCGCATCGCGATGCGGTCTCGTCCGAGACCGGGCTGCTTCAAGATTGGCCTACCGAAGGGCCCAAGCTTGCCTGGAAAGCCACCGGCATGGGCGTCGGGTATTCCACCGTTTCCATTGCTGACGGGAAAATCTTCACCATGGGCGATCATGGCGACGTGGCCGACGTTATGGCTCTGGACATGGACGGCAAAACCCTCTGGACGACAAAGATCGGCAAGAGCGGCGGAAGCACCGCGCCGGGCACGCGCTCAACGCCCACCGTCGACGGCGATCGCGTCTACGCCATGGGACAGTTCGGCGACCTGGTTTGCCTGGAAGCCGGCACCGGCAAGGAAGTCTGGCACAAGGATCTTCGCAAAGAGTTGTCGGGGGAGATGGGCGGGTGGGGATATGCCGAATCACCGCTGGTGGATGGCGATAAGCTCATCTGCACACCCGGCGGGAAGCAGGGCACGGTGGCCGCGTTTGACAAGAAGACCGGCGACGTGATTTGGCGCAGCAAGGACATGACCGATGGCGCGCAATACAGCTCGCTGATGATGGCCGACATCAACGGCACGCACCAATACGTCGTCTTCACCGGCAAGAGCGTGGCCGGCATCGCTGCCGACGGGAAAGTGCTGTGGAAGGCCCAGCGCAAAGGAAAGACCGCGATGGTTCCCACGCCGGTGGTGGATGGCAACATGGTTTTCGTCACCTCGGGATATGGCGTTGGCTGCAACATGTTCAAGATCACCGGCTCGGGCGCTGATTCCAAGGCCGAAGAGGTTTACGCCAACAAGGACATGCAGATTCATCACGGCGGGGTGATCTGCCTGGAGGACCACGTCTATGGCGCAACCGACGGCGGCGATTTGGTCTGCATGAATATCAAGGATGGGTCAGTGGCCTGGAAGAATAAATGCGTGGGCAAAGGCTCGATCGCCTATGCCGACGGGCGTTTCTATGTGCGGGCCGAAGGCTCCGGGGATGTGGCGCTGGTCGAGGCGACGGATAGCGGCTACAAGGAACATGGCCGCATGAAGCAGCCCGAACGCGGCAGGGAAAAAGCCTGGGCACATCCCGTCGTGGCCGGCGGGAAGCTTTATCTGCGCGACATGAATAATCTGTTCTGCTACGACGTGAAGGCGAAATAGATTTGCTCATAACCATGGTTCGCGAGACAGCGTTATCGCCGCGCCGAGATCGGATTTATGCAGCGCTCCTAAATCCGGGGGCGGCGCGGCGATAGAGGTTGTTTTCAAGACGAGCGCCGCTTCCCCCGGCGTGAAGGCGTTTTCTACAAAAGAACTCAATTTGAGTTCTTGTAATCACATGAAAGGCTGTCCCCCTGCCGGACATTACAATGTCCTGTAGTGAACCTTTAACAAGGAGACAGCCATGAGAACAGAGTCGAGGATAACGCAAGCAGGTTTGGACAACCACAAGAATTTCAGCCGCCTGAC
>DASRRM010000377.1:0-4655 GCA_035695715.1 Tepidisphaeraceae bacterium | reverse complement strand
CAGATGCCCATCAACTTTCACAAGAATCTCGACCTGCATAAAACCTCCGTGTCAACAATTGGTTCGCAGAACGCACGCTCCACGTTGCACAGGGTTATACACGTCATTTTGTCGGGGCGCAACTGAATATTGGATGCACCCTGGCCAGTGAGTTGCACTCGAAATCGAACTTTCCGTGCCGGCCGAAGAATTTCGCGTCCTTATGACGAAATCGAAAAAAGCCCTTGGTAATCTCGACGGTGTCGATCTCCCGCCGTTCGATCCGGACCGGCGATGCATCCGCGCATAGATTGAATTCGATGTACCCGCGGCCCACGCGAACCCAGCGCCATTCGTCCAGCCGGAATTCAGCCCATCCGTTCTGCTTAAATTCGTCCCGCATGCGAAGCAGCGCGTGCGCGGTCCAAGCTGCCTCTGCAGCGAGGGCAAAATGGTACGGATGGTTGCTGTACAAAATGGCAGCCCGGTCAGCGAGCCCGGCTATCGAAAACTCCGTCTGCGGATTGCCCCCTGACCAGACGAATTTGAACCGCGTTCCGCCATTCACAGTATTGCGCGTCAGTTCCGTTCGCAGCTCTGTTGCTTGAGCAAAGATACAGGCATGGCACTTCGGTCCTACGCTGCCGTCAATGCTGACGCGCGCGATTCCCGACTCACCAACGTAGGTGGTGAAATGCTGAAACTTGGCCGCCATCCAGACAATCGCGCCGACTGAGATTGCCGAGAACAGGCCTAAAAGCGTGAGCACCAATTCCGAAAAACTATCGCGATCACGCCCCAAATGAAGCCAAATGTAGGCGAACCCCAACAGCGTTACCCCTGTCGCGGCCGCAGTCCATGCGAAGCGGCGCAGGGTTGACCGCCGCCGCCCCTTTTTCAACGTCGATGTGGCCGAACGAATAGGCCCCAGCTCGACCGGCGGCGCGGAAAGAAACACCGCATCCGCCCCGATTGCTTCTCCTTGATGATTTTTCAATTCCGGCGGCGCATCCCACAACTGCCTATTGTATAACTGGATTTCCATTCATCCTCCCATTTCCAGTCAACTCCGCATCGGCCACCCCTTCACCGATTCGCCGGCGTCACGGCTTGCTCATCAGGACCAAGCTCCGCTCCCCGACTCGCCTCCATCGTTTCCCACCCTCCGCCCAGAACCTTGTACAACGCCACGACGTCCGTCGACACCATGCGCTCGCTCTGCACCAGCTCATCCTGCGATGCGAAAAGATTCCGCTGGGCATCCAGCACGTTCAGAAAATCCGTCAGGCCCTTTTGATAAAGCTGCGACGCCAGATCGACCGCCCGGCGATTGGCGTCGACCGCCTTTTTTAATTCCATCCATCGCGCACGCTCGTTGGAATAACCCACCAAGGCGTTTTCCACGTCTTCCAGCGAAGTGAGGACCGCGGCGGTGTATTCGTTGGCGGCCTGGTTTTCGCGCTCGTTTTGCACCTGGATATTCGCGCGAATCTTCCCGGCGTCGAAGATCGGCCAACTGACGCTGGGGCCGATCGAATAATAGACGCTTTCCAGCCGGCCCAGGCCCTTGAACGCGCCGCTGGCAAGACCGAGCGAGCCGGTGAGGCTGAAGCGCGGGAACAAATCCGCCGTCGCCGCACCCACGCGCGCGTTGGCCGCCGCCAGCTCGCGCTCGGCGCGGCGGATGTCGGGCCGGCGGCGGAGTAATTCCGAGGGCAGGCCGACCGGAACCATCGGCGGGCCGGATGGAATCGGCGCTTCGCGCGATAGCTCCACCTCGAGCGCGGTTGGCTCCTGGCCCAGCAGCACGGCGATGCGGTGGGCGGCTTGGGCAAGGGATGTGTTGAGCTGCGGGACGGCCGCCCGCGTGGTCGCGACCTGCGCCTCGGCACGGGCGACGTCCAAATCGGTTGCCAGCCCGGCCTGGAAGCGCGAGCGGGTCAGGTCGACGGTGTCCTGCTGCGATTGAATATTCTGCCGGGCGATGTCCAGCTCGCGCTGCAGCCCGCGATAGTCGATGTAATTGCGCGCCACCTCGGCCAGCAGCGAAATCATGGTATCGCGGCGGCTTTCGATGGCGGCCTGCTCGTCGGCGCGGGCGGCTTCGACGGATCGGCGCACGCCGCCGAAAACGTCAACTTCCCAGCTTGCGTCAAACCCGCCCTGGAAGGTCTGGATTTCCGTCTTGGTGAACGCCGACGCCAGGCCCGAGGAACTTCCGCCGCCGGTTGGCGCGGCATCGCGGTGGATGGAGGGAGAGGCGTGGTTTAACGTGCCGCCGCCATTGGGCGGCGTGCCGTTGCCCGACAGCGTGCCGTTGCCGGCGCCGCCAACGCCGGGAATGAAAAATCCTTCCTTGCTGAGACGTTCCTTGGCGTACGATCCATCGGCATTCAGCCTGGGATAAATATCCGCCTGCTGAATGGCAAGCTGCGATCGCGCTTCGCGCACGCGCGACTGGGCGATCCGCAAATCGAGATTCGACCGCACCGCCCGGCCGATCAGCGAATCGAGCATCGGATCGTTAAACGATTCCCACCAGCGCTCCATGTTGGCAGAGCCATCGGCTGGCTGCGTGCTGGCCGGCTGCGTCGCGGAAAAATGAGCCGGCATGTTCGGCGCGGGCGGCTTGTAGTCCGGCCCAACCGTGCAACCCGCGATGCACAAAGGAACGACGGCGGAGAAAATCCATTGATTCGTTTTCGTCACAGACATTCAATCACTCCAGGCTTTCCCGCTCCAAACTCGTCGTCATTATTATTCCGGTCAATGGCCTTGCACGATCCGGCGTCTCAAATCTTCGTAGGGTCCGCACTGCGGACCGATTTTCCCGTCCCAAACGTAATGGTCCGCGGTGCGGACCCTACACGAATCCCGCAAGGTCATTTATTAGCCTCGCAGCGTGGGCGTACCGCACACCAAGTTACGTTCCGCTCGCGGGAATGGTGGGCGAGTACGCCCACCCTACAAAGCTCCCGCGGCATTCGTGGCCGGCGCGGCGCTTTTCGCCGCCGGCTGCCCGTCCTCCAAAAAGTCCTCGCTGATGAACACGTCCACCTGCTGGCCGACGTATACAGGAAAACCCTTGCGGTCGAAACTGTAGATCACCTGCAGCACCCGCGTGTCGACGCGCTCGGTACTGTCGCCGGTCAGCGATTTCTTGGGCGTAATGAATGGCTCGATGTACTCGAAATGCAAAGCCGTCTGCTTGTCGGGATCGCCCCGCATCATTGCCACCGCCATCGCATGCGGCTTAATCCGCCGGGCCTCGTTCTCATCGACATCCACCCGCACGCGAAGCCGATCCACGTCGCCGAACAGAATCAGCGGCGTTGCCAGCGGCCCGGCCTGGGCATATTCGCCCACCCGCGCGTTCATCTGCAAAACGCTTCCATCCACCGGCGCTTTGACCGTCAGCAGATCGATGGCCGTCTGCGTCGACTGCACCTGCGATTTTGCAAAATCCACATCGGCGCGGGCCACTTCGATGTCCGGCTTCCATGTGCCTGCCTTCAGCAGCGCCAGCGTCGCCTGGGCATTAACCAGTTTCGACTCCGTCGCCTGCACGGCAAATCGCCGGCGGGTGACTTCTTCGCGGCTGATGGCGCGGGCATCGCCAAGACTTTCCGCCGAATCGAGCTGGTTTTTCGCGTCGGAATAATTCGCCTGCGCTTCGCGCACCAGCGCCTCGGCCGGTGGAACCTCCTCCGGCCGCGGGGCGGCTTCCAAGCGGGCCAGCTTTTCCGACGCCTGCTTCAACGATGCCTGCTCGGCTAAAAGCGTTGCAGCCAGCGTGCGGTCGTCGAGCTTAAACAGTGGCGTGCCCGCCTTCATGGCGTCTCCAACCTTCACATAAACCGCCGCGATCACGCCCGGCACATTTGCCGCCACCGCAATATTCTGCGAGTTGGCCTCAACCATGCCGGTGCCCGCGATGCGCTGGATGAACTCCTTCCGCACCGGCGGCGTCGATGGCGCGCCGGCCGCCGGCGCAACCGGCGTCGGCTTGCTTCCCTTCACCACCACAAAAATGGCGAACAACACGCCAATCCCGGCCAACGCCGGCAGCAGGAATTTACGAAACATGGGCCAGCTCCTTGCAAAAGTGTCCCATTTTTTAAAGGCGGATACTTGTCATCCTGAATCCTCACGCAGCTGCGCCTCGCCTGCGACGGATGAAAACGGTCGCAGGTTCGCTCCGGCTCCCTCTCCCCTGTACTCAGGGGAGAGGGCTGGGGTGAGGGGACATTTTCGGGGTTCGCGTAACTCCCAAGAATGTCCCCTCACCCTAACCCTCTCCCCTGAGTACAGGGGAGAGGGAACCGGAAGATATCCGCCCGTCCGCGCCAATCGTCACAAACATTTTCAGAGCAGGTCTTTTTCGCCTCAAACGTGATGGTCCGCAGTGCGGACCCTACACTAGAGCGTTTTTCAGGTTGATCGAGCGGGCGGGATTCTCTGAAGTGTGCACATCTTCGGCAAGGAAGTGCGGGACCCAGGGGCGCCGCAGTCGTCTAAGCGACAAGCAAGTCTAGTCGGCCTTGTGCATGGTTCAGAGAATTCAATCGCGCAGCAACCGCCGTGACTTTGGAGGCTTTATATGCAAAAACACTCGCGAGGCGTTGGCGGCGGAGTGCCCGAACAGTCGTAGTAGCGCTCGCCGAATGATGCACAAC
>DASRRM010000376.1:0-11107 GCA_035695715.1 Tepidisphaeraceae bacterium | reverse complement strand
CGCGACGGCCGGCGAGATCTTCCTGCGCGGCGCGGTGGGTGAGCGGTTCTGCGTCCGCAACTCAGGCGCCCTGGCCGTCGCCGAGAGCGTCGGCGACCACGGCTGCGAGTACATGACCGGCGGGCGCGTGGTGATCCTCGGGCCGACGGGGCGGAACTTCGCCGCGGGCATGTCCGGCGGCGTCGCCTACGTCCTGGACCTGAACGCGGCGCGGCTCAACCGGGAGATGGTCGACGTCGACCCCCTGGACGACTCCGACGTGGACTACCTGCGCGAGGTGGTCTCCCGGCACCGGGCCGAGACCGGCTCGGCGGTCGCCGCCCGGCTGCTCGCCTCCTGGGAGGCCGCGGCGGACCGGTTCGCGAAGGTCATGCCGAAGGACTACAAGCGGGTCCTGCACGCGGCGTCGGCCGCCGAGCGCGAGGGCCGCGACGTCAACGAGGCCGTCATGGCCGCGGCCCACGGTTAGGGAAGGGGAGTAGATCATGGGTGACCCCAAGGGCTTCTTGACGACTGCCCGCGAGACGCCGCGGCGCCGGCCCGTCGACGTCAGGCTCACGGACTGGCGCGAGGTCTACGAGCCGTTCGCGGCCGACCGGACCGAGCGGCAGGCGGCCCGCTGCATGGACTGCGGCATCCCGTTCTGCCACAACGGCTGCCCGCTGGGCAACATCATCCCCGAATGGAACGATTTGGTCTTCAAGAACCGCTGGGCCGATGCGCTGGAGATGCTCTTCAAGACCAACAACTTCCCCGAATTCACTGGGCGCGTCTGCCCCGCCCCGTGCGAGGAAGCATGCGTGCTGGGCATCAATGATAAGCCGGTTACCATCAAGCTGATCGAGCAGAACATCATCGACTATGCCTTTAATGCCGGCTGGATTCAGCCGAACCCTCCGGAAATGCGCACGGGAAAAAAGGTGGCGATCGTCGGATCTGGGCCGGCCGGTTTAGCCGCCGCGGCGCAGCTCAATAAAGTCGGGCACTCGGTCACCGTCTTCGAGCGTGCCGACCGCATCGGCGGGCTTCTGGTCTACGGCATTCCCAATTTCAAACTCGATAAGAAAGTGGTCGACCGCAGGGTCAAGCTGATGGAGGCCGAGGGAATTGCCTTCAAGACCAACGCCAACGTCGGCTTCAACATCAGCGTGGAAGACCTGCGCAAGGAATTCGACGCGATTCTATTGTGCGGCGGGGCAACCCACGCCCGCGACCTGAACGTCCCCGGTCGCGAGCTTAAGGGCATCCATCCCGCCATGGATTACCTGCCGATGCAGAACAAGCGCAACTTGGGCGACGACATCCCCGCTGAGCAGTTCATCGACGCCAAGGGGAAGCACGTCATCATCCTGGGCGGCGGCGACACCGGCGCCGACTGCCTCGGCACCGCCACCCGCCAGGGATGCGCCAGCGTCAAGCAATTCGAGCTTCTCCCGCGCCCGCCGGAGGAGCGCACCAGTGAAATGCCGTGGCCGTATTGGCCGATGATCTTCCGCACCAGCAGCGCGCATGAAGAGGCAACCAAAGTCGCCGGCGGCGACGTGCGTGATTTCGCCATCAACACCAAGAGCTTCAGCGGCGAAAACGGGACGGTGAAAAAACTGCATGGCATCCGCCTGGAATGGGGCAAGGACGCAACCGGCCGCTATCAGATGAAGGAAGTCGCCGGCTCGGAATTCACGCTGGACGCCGACCTGGTTTTGCTCGCCATGGGATTCGTCCATCCCGAGCACGCCGGCCCGATCGACCAACTCGGCTTGAAAAAAGACGCCCGCGGCAACGTGGTCGTCGACCAGAATTACGCCACCAGCGAGCCGGGCGTCTTCAGCGCCGGCGACATGCGCCGCGGCCAAAGCCTGGTGGTCTGGGCCATCAGCGAAGGCCGCAGCGCCGCGCATGGCATCGATAAATATCTGACGAAACAGGAATCGGATTTGCCGTATTTGAAATTGTTTTAATATCTTCGCGCTCAGTTCGGGTGATAGCGTTCGACATGAGTTTGGCGGGAAAAGTTCCGCGCCGGGAAGAATTAATCCAGATCGCACCGCCGCCGACTTGACGTGGTCGGCGGCGGCGCATAATTTCCACTGCTTCGATGTCCGTGATTCCGGAAAAACTGTCTTTTAGATGCCGAATATGAACAAATCCACTGCTTCCGCGGCGATTTCCGCTCCCATGATCGAAACACTTGAAAGCCGCGCGCTGCTTTCGGTTGCCGCGCCGGCGCTTCAGATCGGCGTTCCTGCCGCCCAGAGCAACGCTATCGTCGCTTCCCGGGCCGTTCGCAATGCGGCAACGAAAACAACGGTTACCGCCGTAGCCGATGGCACGGTTTCAGCGCCCATTACGTTTACCGTGACGGTCCGCGCCGCGGCTGCTGCGGGCTCTCCCGAAGGAACGGTCAACATTCTCGACCATCGCAACGTCATCGAAACCATCACGCTTGCCCCGACGACTTCCACCAATCCCAAGTTTGCCTTCAGCGAGGGAACCGTCACCCTCACGCAAACCCCCGGCGGCGTGCCGTACTTCTTCGGCAAACATGCCGTCAATGCGACCTTTGTGCCAAGCGGCGCGTTCAAAAAGAGCAGCGCGCCCGGGCACTTCATTGTCCCCAAGCCCGTCTACACCGCCTTGAGCGACGGCGTCGAATATCAAACCGTCACCGCAGGATCGGGTACCGCAGTCTCCACCGGACAAACCGCCGACGTGCTCTACACCGGCTTCTTCGCGCGAAATGGCCGCAGCTTTGATAACTCAATCAAGGACGGGGGGAGCCCCTTTACCTTCCAACTCGGCGCCGGCATGGCCATCACCGGATTTGATGAAGGAACCACCGGAATGCAGGTTGGCGAAACCCGCGTCGTGCTGATTCCGCCAGCCGAGGGGTATGGTTCCAAGCCGTACAACGGAATTCCGGGCAATTCCACGCTGATCTTTGTCATTACGCTGGAATCGTTCTCGTCGTAATCCATCAAGATTCGCCTGGCTGTGAATCGCTGGTCGGCGCGCCGCCGGTGGCTTATCATTCCTGGCGGAGGTGAATGTTGGCGATCGAATTGACCAGCGGAAAAGTCTATCTCGTCGGCGCCGGCCCCGGGGATGTCGGGTTGATCACCTTGCGCGGCGCGGAGCTTTTGCAGTCGGCCGAGGTCGTCGTCTACGACTATCTTTCCAATCCGCGCCTGCTGGAACACGCCCCCCAAGCCGAGGCCGTTTACGTCGGCAAGAAAGCCGCCGCTCATTCTTTCACGCAGGATCAGATCAACGCCGTCCTCGTTGAAAAAGCAAAAGCCGGCAAGCGCGTGGTCCGGCTCAAAGGGGGCGACCCGTTCGTCTTTGGCCGCGGCGGAGAGGAATGCGAAGCCCTCGCCGCCGCCGGGATTGCGTTTGAAGTCGTGCCGGGCGTGACGGCGGCCATCGCCGCCCCGGCTTACGCCGGCATTCCCGTCACCCACCGCGATTTCAATTCCAGCTTCACATTTCTCACCGGCCACGAAAAAGAAGAAGACTATCGCGACGACCAGGCCAGGGCGCGCGAGCCGGGCGCATCGTCGGATGTCGACTGGGCGGTCATCGCCAAATTGCCCTGCGTGGCGTTTTACATGGGCGTGAAATCGCTGCCGCGGATTTGCGCGAAACTGATTGAGCACGGCATGCCCCCCGGCACGCCCGCCGCCACCATCCGCTGGGGAACCATGCCCGGCCAGCGCACCATCGTCGGCACATTGGCCGACCTGCCCGCGAAAGTCGCCCAGGCGAAGCTTTCGCCGCCGGCCATCACGATCGTCGGCAAAGTCGTCTCGCTGCGTCCGGCGATGAACTGGTTTGAGTCGCGTCCCCTTTTTGGCCAGACCATCGCCGTCACCCGCACCCGCCAGCAGTCCAGCGAACTCACCTCGTCGCTCACCGCCCTTGGGGCAAATGTCATCGAAGCGCCGACGATCGAGCTGTCCGCCCCCGGCGAATGGTCGGACGTCGATGAAGTATTGGAGCACATCTCCGAATATGACTGGGTCATCTTCACCAGCCCCAACGGCGTGAAGTTCGCCAAGAAACGCCTGCTGGAAACCGGCTCCGACGCCCGCGCATTTGCCGGCGTTCACATCGCCGCCATCGGCGATGTCACCGCCGCCGCGGTGCGCCAGGAGCTTTGCCTGAAGGTTGATCTGTGCCCAAAGGAATTTGTGGCCGAGGCGCTGGCGGCGGAGTTGGAGAAGCGCAACGAAGTCCGCGGCCGCCGATTCCTGCTTCTCCGCGCCGACATCGCCCGCCCGATTCTCCGCGAAAAACTCGCCGACGGCGGGGCGATCGAGGTTCGCGATGTGAGCATCTACGAAACCCGCCCCGCGCGGGCCTTGCCGCCGCAACTGCTCGACGCCCTGGCGGCCAAAGAGCTAAACTGGATCACCTTCACCAGCAGCAGCACTGCGAAAAATCTCGCCGAACTGCTCGGCGCGGATTACCTCTCGAAATTGCAAGGTGTAAAAATCGCCAGCATCGGCCCCATCACCACGCGAACGCTCAAAGAGTTGAATTTGGAACCGACCCTTCAAGCTGAAACATACAATGTGCAGGGGCTGCTGGAAAAAATCCTGAAGACCTCGATCGAAAATCAAAAGCCGCCGCTGCCGTAGACCCTACATGCGGATAATCTCGATTCCATTAATAACCGCATCCATCGCCTTCGGAGCCGTGATTGCGAAGGTGATCGTGAGGTGTTCATTTTCCACAATCACACGATGGGTCTTCACCAATGCAATCCGGCTGCCGCCGGCTTCCTGGAAAATGTCGAGCGTCACGTTCGCCGCGCCCTGCACGGCGTATGTGAAAACGCGCTGGGCGGCGGCGCTAACGGCCGGGTCGGTCTCGGCAAAATACAAATTGACGATGTAAACCCCGTTGGGCAGCATCTGGTTAAACGCCGTCATTCCCCATTGCTCGTGACGATACAGTTGAGCGGTGCTGGTGCGCGCAACGGCGATGGCTCCGCGATCGGCGGACGTTCCGCCGGTGAAACCTGAACCGACCTGCCAGGTCTGGTCATCGCTGTCGCTGAAACCCGGCCCGCCGGCGTCAAAGCGCAGCACGACCGGTTCGCCGGGCCGCAGCGCTGCCGGGGATTCGACCACATGAATGTCGCGCGTAACCGCCAGACGCCTGACTGAGCGCCCCACGCCGGCGATGGCGCGGCCGGTGTGGAAGACGAGAATGACGGCAATCAGAATCAGCGCCGCGCCGGTGCCGGCGGCCAGCGAGGCGGCATGATCGCGCTGCAGATTTGCAAGCCAGACCGCCCAGACAAGAAACGCACACCCGCCCAGTCCCGTTGCCCCGGCAAACAGGCCCAGCATCATCGACCACCGGCAATTCTCGCGAAACCACCGCGCCAGAAACCCCAGATGCACCGCGGCCAGCCGAACGCTCAGCGGCGGGCGCTCCAAATCGAGCAATAGCAGCGCCTGCGCCTCCACTTTTCGCCAGTTGAGGCTCTGTTCGCGGTAGAAGTTCCATTGCCGAAGCACAAAAAGCTCGACAATGAAGGCACCGGCGAAGGCGAAGGGAATCATCGCCACGGCGAATGTCGTAGAAGGGCCGCCGCAAAGGGCGGCAATGCCCAGCGCCACGAAATAGATCAGAATAAGAGCAACGCCGCGCCGAAGCCACGGCCAATTGGAATCTTCCAGCGCATCATCATTGGCCGGCCCCATCCTGTCGAGGTTATCGATAGCCTTTTGTGTTTTGAGCACGATCAGCTCCCGGTTTTCTTTTTATCGTCGTCGGCCGATGGCTTGGCGCGGTATTTGTCCATGGATGGCAGCCAGTCGGCCCGTCCATACACGATCACATTGGCAAAAATATTCCAGAACTTGCGGATCTCCGCCGTGGTGTCCGGCAGCGTATAGCCGAGCTGCTTGCACAGTGCCGGCAGATGAAGATCGAATGACGCCTTCACCCATTCGCCCCACTTTCTTGCCGCGGCCCTCGCCTGGAAGGTGCAAAACCATGCGATCGCAATCGCCGCAACGATGGAAACGGCGCGGTGATGCCAGTCGTTCATCGCCAATGTCCAATCGACGCCGAGGGCAAGTGTGACAATCCACAGGTTCACCCACATGTCACAATTGGCCTGGCTGCCGTCGACCAGATCGCGGTAGTCCTTGGGTATGACGCCCTGCAGGCGGCTCCATCCGATGATGGCGTCAAAGCCGTAGATATGGCTCGAATAATCTTCGAAGGCGCGCAGGACATTGCCGAACGAAGTGGGAAGTATGAGTTCCTCGCGCGAAGGGAGTTCGAGGGTCAGTTCCAGGCCGATGCGGTTTTTTTCGCGTTGCCGCCGGAACGGCCTTTTTTCCTCGTCACATTTGTCCTGCTCGTCGCTCAATTTATTCCAGCGCCGCTTGAGCCGGCGAAAACGCCGAACCTGCAGCCCGTTCAGCCGGCGCTGAAGATCCCACGGCCAATATCCTTCGAGAAATCTGTAAATCGGGCTGGTAAAGCTGTAGAGAATCAACGCCACAAACCAGGTAACGACCACAAACGACGTGGTATCGGTGACGCTCATGGAGGTGGTGGCGTCCCAGGCATCGGCCAGGGTTTTGGACGAATGAAGGAATTTATGGCCGATCATGAGAATCAGCGCCGGGAGATAACATCCCACGGCAAAGTTCCGATCGAACAGGGCGCTAAGCTGGGTGAACATGGCCGGTGCTCTCCCCAATTAAGGTGACTGGGGACCGGCTGGCCGCGTAGGCTTCGGCCGGGGCGGATCATTGTGCCCCGTTTCGCCCCCAAGCGAACAGGTCGCGACATATCGCGCATGGACCTGGTATGTTCGCGACCACCGCCCAAATTTCAGCCCATACGCGTTGGCCGACGAACGCACGCTCTGCACCACCGCGACGCTGCCGGCAACATAGGTGCGATCGCCGACGAACTTGTTCTTGAGCAGGCGAACCTTTGCGCCGACCTCGTATTTCATTGCGGCTCTCCGGCGTTTAAAAGCATTTCAAAGATGTCGATCTCAATGACATCGCGCGATTGGGCGCTTCGACTCTTCGTAGGGTCCGCACCGCGGACCGCTTTTTTCCATCTCAAACGTAATGGTCCGCGGTGCGGACCCTACACGAATCGCGCAAGATCATTCAGATTTCACCGTTAAAAATTTTCTGACTCGCTGCCGGAATCCTTGGGCGGCCGGCCGCCGGAATTGGTTCCGGTTTCTCCCTCAAGGCCTGCGAAATCGTCTCGGCCATCGGGGCGGTGGAACGCCGGCGGTTTGCCGCCGCTATTGGTCCCGGACTTGCCCTCCAGCCCCTTATATGCCACCAGAGATGATTCCCGCACGGGGATGGAGTGGGGATGGTGTCTGAATTCGACGTCGTAGACGCCGCCCGCCGGTCCGGCTTTTACGATTCCTATCGTTCCCGCAGGCACCAACGTGCCAGCGCACGTCAGCGATTCGGTCAATGCCACACGTTCGCCAATCCTGAAGCCCATGGCTGTGCCTCCCGATTCACCATCCGCACAATTCGAGACTTGTAGTCAGGAGCGTATCGCATTCCTGCGACGGCGGCAACACCCCACTATTCCGCCTCGGCCCACACGCGCGGCGGCTCGCCGGGGCCGAATAGCTCGACGTGTATCAGGTTCGGATTGCAGCAGACGGGGCAATCCTCGACGTAGTCCTGTTGCTCGCCAGCAGTGTTGTCCAATGGAATGACGATCTGCTCGCCACACGTGGGGCAGACGTAGGAACCTTCGTCGGCAGGGCGACCGCGACGTTTTTTCCGGCGCTGTTTCATGTTTCAATCGGCCGTGGCCGTCCTCGCAACACGTAATGTATGGAGTTATTGTAATCCGGCTAGCCTCTGAACCCGTTCAATCCTTCCCTGCGTATATGACGACGATTCTCAATCTTAAAGGACATTCTCTCGTCCCCTTGTCCCCTTATTCGTCAATACTGGACCCGTCCCGCTTTGCATTTCCAGACGCCCTCCTCCCCGCTTTCCTCCTCACGCCTCTTACTTCGCCAGCATGCCCTTTTCCCTGGCCCATTCTTCCTCGGCCGCGTCAAAGTATGCATCCCGCTTCCCAGCTTTTGTTTGCTCCTTGATGCGCTTATCAATTCGCGAGAGCAGGTTAAAGCTTGCACGCTCATCGGGGCGAGCTTTCGCCCTCATATAGAGTTCCATCCCGCACGCCGTGGCGATGCCATGCAGCGATTCGAGCGACTTGGCCGAGTCGATCGTCCTGGCCAGGCGCTGGTACAAATGGTCCTGCTCGGCCTGAGGCGTCCAATGCAGCACATGCAGCAAAACAACGACCCCGAGTTGACTACGAGCTTCCAGAAGTTCATCGGGCACATCGCGGAAGGAAAGATGGCCGGTCTCCAGCAGATGTTTATATGCCAGGAACGACGTCACCAGGTTGGCATCCTTGAACAGTTCGATCAATTTCTCCCGGCGCTCGCCCTCGACAGGTTGGGTAAATGCGTCACGGTTGGCTCGCCACGTTTCGAATGCAGGCTTTACCTTCTCGGCCCACGCTTCGGGAATCAAGCTGGATTTCTCCAGCACGATCCGATCAACTTTCGGAAAGTTCCTGTTCAGCCGGCAGACGTATATGCCGGTATCTCGGTCCTTCATGAATGCGGGCACTGTTCCGAAAAGAAGGCGCGCAGGGACCGGCGCCCAGCACGGCCATTGCCCATCCGGCACCGTCCCGCGAAGGATTGCCACTGGCGTTCCCCTTGCGTTTAGCAGGTCGCAGATTACTGAGCCCTTGCGCGCCTCGTCGCCCGGCCCAGGAGGGATTTCTTCGTCGAGGACGCGCGGAGCTTGTAAAACCCGAACTACCGCCCAATCCTGGCCTGGCGAGTCAATTTCGGAAAAGTCTACCAATCCAAATTCGTTGAGGATGCGGAGATCGCGATATCCATCCGCCGACGTCAAATCGCCGGCCAGCGCGGGTACCGATAAAAACGCGAGGCATGCGATAAAGTTCCAGATGCTTTTCCTGTTCATTTGTTCATCCTCAACCTACTTGGGTATAAAAAAGCGGGACGGGTCCGGGACGGGTCCGATTTTCATTAATTTGACTCGTTTCCCAGCGAGCATGGACACCGTAGCAACGGGTTTAGCCTTCTCTGGCGCCGCATTATTCGTCAATACTGGACCTCCCGCTTTGTATTTCCTGGAGTTCTCTCATTTGCCGCTTTTTGCGGGCGTCGGGTCCCCGGGAAACTTCACATCTTTGAGGGGTATGCGGCCCCTCCGGACACGTTCGACTGTTTCCATAATGCGCTTGTCACTGAGGTCTTTCACGGGCACCAATCCATATTCGTCCGGCATAAAAGTGCAGATCTCATCTGCGACCCACAGAACTGATCCCTTGACATCCAGGCCGATGCCAACCGGGGTAATCAACACCAACACCATTTCGCCCTTCGCGGGAATCTTGTCCATCGATGAACGGCCGTATTTTTCATGCTTTTCATCAATCCACGCCCGCGCTTTGATTTCCGGCTCTTTGACCGGATCAAACTCCCCCGCCAATGTGCAAATCGGCTGGAATGTCAGAAGGTGCGTGGCATTCTCGTTGGGCCCATTAAGCGGCACGACGTCCTCTACCACAGCAACAATTAAGTATTCCCCGCCTCGATCCCAAAGTTTTTCGCCTCGCGCAGTTATGGTTCGCGTGGCACAAAACGCCCACGGGGTAACGCATAAGATGATTGTTGCAATCACGGAAAATATGGTCCTGTTTGGCATTGGCTTCCGCCTTTCGTATGCTGAATACACAAAGCACGACGTGTCGAGTGCCGCCGGCTTCGTGCTTCTGGATCCGGTCATTTGCCGCTACCCGGCTCGTCCGGTTTTGCACTTCCCGCGCCGCGCTTCGCGTTTTCGTCTAAAGACTCCCGCCTTCGCTGTTCGCGGACGGCTGGAGAACTCGCCTTGATCATCGCCAAAATTTGCGTGTCGTACTCGGAGAGGTTCTTGGATGCAGCCGCTTTGGCGTCCAGCGCCGTGAGCAGGGGGGTTACGACATTCCAGTTGTCAGAACGACGGAGGTCGATCAAGGCGGCCAATGTTCCGTCGGCAACCGGACGGATGTCTTCAAATCTCTTAGCGCCGTCAACGATCTTGGTGATCGCCGCGATGCGTGCGGCGGCATCCTTCGGCGGGCCGCCGCAAACGAGGGCGCGGATCAAAAGCCCTTTGAGCGTGGGGTCGGTCGCCTCGGAGTAGGCGGCAAGCAATCGCTCATCGGAGCCGCCGACAGCGCCAAGGATGCGGGCCGACGCCACCGAAACCAGCGGGTTTTTATTTCGCAATTCCCGCTCAAGGTCGCGGCGCGCCGCGGCGAGGTTGGCGGGATCGAAATACGCTTTATACTGCCTCCTGAACTGGACGGCCTCGGGAACGGCTGCCGCCCAATCGGGCGGAATAAGGATCGCCGGAACGAACCGAAAACGGCCAGGCAGGGTATTATTGATCCGAGAAATCAGGGTTCCGCCGTGCGAGTCTTCAAATGGCGAGTACAACCGCTCGGAAAGGCCGTGGTCGGGGGCGTTACCCACCGGCCCGGCGATGATCTCCTCGAATCGCTCGATACACCCCGGCTTTCCCGACAGGACCGAAATAACATCTATCTTCCCTCCGCTAAGGGCTCTTCCATTAGGATCGTGAGGTGCAGCCTCGAATACCCTGCCATTTTCCGCGACGGCCAAACCGCCTCGCTCCACAATCGGACATTGATAGGGAACAACGCGGAGAACGACCCAGCCGTCGCCCTCTCCCGCGCTCACATCCGAAAGATCAAATCGAGTGAGGTCACGCAGAGTGCGGGTGTGATAGTCGAGCGACCCGCCGTCTGCTTGGCCGACCGCGGAGGGCGCCGCATCCGGCGGCGAGCCGCCAAAGGCGGCGCTGCAGATGAAGATTGCGGAGAGCCGATAGTGGTATTTCATATTGAGCACTCCCGCTTTGGCTTGCCCGGCACGCCGGGCGATTCCCGCCCGGGCGGCGGCGAATTCAATATACCGCGCGAGCGTCGTGAAATGCATATCATCCGCTGCATAGTCAGAGCCAACGCCCGT
>DASRRM010000375.1:0-7002 GCA_035695715.1 Tepidisphaeraceae bacterium | reverse complement strand
AGGTTCGATGAATTCCCATTGCGCATCCGTAACTTGATGGCGTCGCATCCGTGCTGTTCTCCTATTTGGTGTCAATTCCTTCCCTGGAATTAAACCAATTATAGGCGCAGCAAGAAGTTAAGTTTTCAGACAGAGCCTAATCGGAATGGAAATAATCTCATTATCCACGTTCCCGCGAGCTTCTTCCGCGATCTCCTTCCAGATCGCCCATTCGGCCATTGCCTCTTTCACGCTTAGGTACCGCGAAAAAATAAGTTGAGCAATTTTTCTCGTCCGCTGCACGCTTTTCCGACGAAAACCGGATTCGCGTGTTCAATTTATTTGTTCGCGGTGCCTTAGAAACGGCAATCCAAAAAACAGGCCGCAGCCGTTGGCCTCGCCATCGTGCAGCCGATATAGCTCCTTCAACTCCTCCGGCCAAACTCGGTCCATCTGCTCTTCCGCGCGACGGACGGTCGCCTCAGTTGCCGGCGGGTTGAGTGAAGCCGCCAATTCAGGAAACGAATCCGCGAGAAGGGATTTGATTTCGGAAAGTAGCGCTTTCATCAAATGCGTCTTTCGCTGTTGAGGACTAATAGGGAATCGACCTCACCTCGTCACTACGGGAATCCGCCCGCTGGCGTTGGCTGGCCTTCGCCAAAGGTCACGCCCTTCTTCTCCCGCCCCAGCGCCGTGATCAACGCCGCGCCAAAGAACACTGCGGCGGCGACGATGGCCATGGCTTTGGCCAGGCCGTAGCGGTTGGAGAGGATCGGCTCTATCAGGTCGACTGTGGCGGCGATCAGCACGCCGCACTGGTAGCTGAAGCCGGGGAGGAAGCCGCGGACGCTGTCGGGGGACAGTTCGTTGATGTGCGCGGGGATCACGCCCCACGCGCCCTGCACCATGAATTGAATGAGAAATGCGCCGGTGACCAGCGGCACAAGCGAATGGGAGAATGCCCACATGGGGATGATGAGAATCGCCAGCACAAATGCCAGCACCATCGCCCAGCGGCGGCCGATGCGGTCGGAAAGGTATCCGAAGACAAGGCCGCCGAGGATCGCGCCGACCTGCATGACGACGGTGATCCACGAGACGCGATGCTGGGAGAATTGATGATCGTCGCGAAGGAGGCGGGGAAAGAGGTCCTGGGTTCCATGCGAGGCGAAGTTCATGGCGGCCATCAGAGCGACGAGGTAAAGGAAGGGTTTCCAATTTGCGAAAATGGCCTTGATAAGCGATGACCAATCCTTGCTCTTGGTGCGTTCCCATACTTCCGATTCCTTGATGTGGTAGCGCACGAAAAGCGCCAGAATCGCCGGCAGCCCGCCGATGAAAAACAGCGGCCGCCATCCCCAGCGCGGGGCGATGATGCCGAACGACGCGGCGGCAAGGAGATAGCCCATGGCGTATCCCTCCTGAAGCAGCCCGGAGAGAACGCCGCGAAGCTTGGGCGGGACTTTTTCCATCGCGAGCGACGCCCCGACGCCCCACTCGCCGCCCATGCCGATGCCGAATAATGCGCGAAGGACCAGGAACGTCGTATAGTTCGGCGCTAATCCGCTGGCGACTTCCACGATGGAATAAAAGACCAGATCGAGCATCAGCGGCAAACGCCGCCCATACCGGTCGGCAAGCAACCCGAAAATCAGCGCGCCGACAGGCCGGAAAAACAGAGAGATGGCGATGGCAAACGCCATCTGCTCCTTGGTGGCGTTGAATGTTTTTCCGATTTCCACCTGGCACATGACGACCAGGAAAAAGTCAAACGCATCGAGGGTCCACCCCAGAAACCCGGCAAACACCGGCGCCCAATGCCCATCGCCGGGCGCGGGTGGCTCAGCATCCAGCGGCAAGGCTGTTATCGGCGTGCCATTCATCATTCACTCTCCGTCTGGCGGCGCAGTTTACCATCGGCTTGCCGCTGAGCGAGCCTCGCTGGCGACGCTGCGCCAGGAACGCCGCTGGCGCAGGACATTTTTGGAATTTCACGACTGCCGGTTTCCGCATGTCAATGTTAAAGTATTTTTCGCCAGAGCCAGGAAAGGAACGCCATGGAATCGGCACCAGTATCGGAAATGGAGTTGGATGTTGCCAAAATTCTCTTCGCCGGGTCGACCCGGGGACATCGATTCGAGCTGCTTGAATGCCGCGACGGGAGCTTCGCGATTACCTGCGATGGCACGAAGCAGCTTGTTTTCCAGGGCGGCCGTTGCAATCTCGAATTGTGCACGCGGAACTATCTGGCGGTGCTGAGCGCTTTTGCGGAAGGATTGCCGGGTTCGTTTCTTTCCCCGCCAAATGACGCGTAGTTATTAGAGCCACCAATAAGAACGGGCGTCCGTTAAGACGCCCGCTTCAAACTGGAACTATTTTGCTATTGGGATGGTCGTGGCGGGGTTTACTCCGTTCCGCCGCCGCTGGTTTCTTCGAGCATCTTGCGCAGGTAGCCGTTTTCCCGGCGGGTGGCTTCCAGGTCAAAGACGAGATACTTGATGCTCAGCCTCAGGTAATCCAGGCTTTCCTGGAGACTGCTGACGGTCTGGCGAAGGCGTTCGTGGCGCTGGCGTGTTTCGTCGGCGAGGCGCTCGAGCTTTTGCCGCTCGGTGACCGGCAACGTGCTGATCTCACCCATCAATTCCGCCAGCTTGGATTGGAACTCGTGCTCGTTCATTGATTTTCCTTGCATGATGTGGCCTTTGGCAAATCCTGTTCCACGTCCGTGTTACCAAAGTCGATCCTTCCAACTCCCTGATTTTGGCCCGAATTCCCGGGGCATCGATTTAGCGGACCTGGCCGTCGCGATTCCAGATGTTCGGCATGTTGATTTGGGGCAACGCCTGTTTCCCTGCCGCGTTGCTTCGCAGCAACATCGTTTTGTAGCGCCGAGTGCATGGTCAAAAGAAAATTCCATGTCAATCAAATCCACGCTGATATTTTCGGACGTAAGGGCCGGCTGCGGCCCGACTGCGATTGGAAAAACGATCTGGTCTGGACCTGTTCTCTTATTCCGAATGATGCCGCCAAGCAACAGGCGTATGTCAGCGCCGCAGGCAAAATCGCGCTCGCGTGGCTCCCGGCGAATCCGCCGCAAGCGCCTGTTCAACGCGGCAAATGCCGGTGTCTGAGCCAAATCTTCTTTGGCATGGCCGGGATTTGCACTATAATCTCCGGGGTCGCATGAACAGCAATTGTGAATTCGCTGGCGACAGAAGTTTCTGGTGGATATGGTGGGAAACCACGTAAGATAGGCGGGTCGTCCGAGGGAATTTGCATGACAAATCGAGACAATGATGAACTTGCCAGGGCACTGGCCGGGCTGTCAGCCGGCGACCACGCCGAACATGACGAGCACGGCGCGGATGACCACGCCGGCCACGAGACCGAACCGCCCGCCGCTGCTCCGCCGCCACCCGTGAAACGTGCTGCGCCGCCCCGTACAGCCCCTGCCGCGGCCCCATCGGCTCCGCGAGCCGCGAGCCCCGGCGCGCCACGGCCGTCGGCACCTACGCCAACTGCATCTGCCAGGCCGGCGGCGCCAAATGCTTCTGCCGCCAATCGCCCCGCCGCCCCGCCTTCGCGCCCGGCTGCCCCCGCTTCGACAAGGCCCGCGGCCCCGATGCGCGCCGCCGCTCCATCACCTGTCGCATCATCGCGCCCTGCCCGGCCCAGCGCGCCGCCGCCGCCTGCGTCCAGCTCGCACCGTCCCGCTTCACCGCCGCGGCCGGGGCCCGCGCGCCCCGCCGCGCCCACGGCCGCGGCGTCCGAAACGCCGCCGGACGATTTCGGTGGAACCAGCGGCGGCTCGGAATTGCAGGACGAGGATGACGTGATGCTTGCCGTCCCTGCTGCCCCGCGCGAGTCGCTCGCCCAGGTGGTGCATTACGAGGCCCCGCACATTCGCCCGCACATTCCCAGATTCCAATCCCTCGGAATGCGCCAAACCATCGTCCCCATCCTCCTCACCGTCGGCACCATCCTTTGCATTGCCGGGGTCGTGAAACTGCTGGTCGGGGAAGATTCCCCGCTGCACGAATACGGCAACTGGCTGGCCATCGTCTTTTTCGCCGCTGGTGGCGCGACGCTCGCGTTGGGCCTGCTGAATATGCTTCAGCTCAGGTCAATCATTCGCAAGCGGGACGAGGCAGCGGCGGGATGAGGGAGCGGCCGTCTTTTTGGCAATCGGTTGCTCAATGCGCCCACCCAACGTGTTGCCAGGAACGACGGCCACTCCCCCCGGATGACGCGTTGCCAGGCTTCGCATTGACTCCGATTTCTCCCACTTCTATGATCGCTCACGATCTGCGAACCGTTCGCAAGCAGGGAAGTAATCTCCAGGAGCATCCATGGCCAGTGAAAATCTCATTGAATTAAGCGAAGGCAATTTTGAGCAGGAAGTGATTCAGTCGCAGGTGCCGGTTCTGGTTGATTTCTGGGCCGAGTGGTGCGTCCCCTGCCGGATGCTGACGCCCACGATGGAAAAGCTCGCCAAGGATTACGCCGGCAAGGTAAAGATCGGCAAAGTTGACACCGAAGCCAACCGCGAGATCGCCATTAAGTACAGCATCAGTTCCATCCCGACGATCATCATTTTCAAGAATGGGCAGGTGACGCAGAAATTCGTCGGCGTTCGTCCGGAACGCGACTTCAAGGAAGCGCTTGATGCACTGTAGGATTGACCCGCAGGATATTTCGATTCTTTCGCCCAGGGTGGCGACTTAAGTCGCCACCCCGGGCGTGCTTTCAGAAATGCCAATCTCGCGGGCAATCGCCCGTGCGATCATCTCATTTCCCGTCCGGTTGAAATGACAACAGCGGTCGCTGTAAACCGTCTGGCGGGAATCCTTGAATAGCTCCGTCAGATCGGTGAACGATACGCCCCCCTCGCGCAGCGCGCCGCCCGCGGACTTCAACAACGGATATCCCTCCAAAACCCCCGGCCGATAGGGGTGATTTGGATCATACGCCGACGCCAATTCCTCTTCGCTCAGCGGTTTGGAATTCGGCACATACTGGTTGGGCTGCAGGAAATGAAAATATCGCATCTGCGCCGACTGGCAGAGGGCGTTCATCAAAGCCGACGACCGGCTCCAAAGCTCAACCAGTTGCTTCGCGCCGGAAGTGTCCTGGCGAAGGGCGGCATTTAAATTCTCCTCGGTCGGCGGACGGAATTGGCGGATCGATTTGATGATCCGCGATTTTCGCGAGCGCAGTTCTGTTTCATACAGCCGAACGGCGTAATAAATCTGCGGCATTAATCGCACGGCCGGGTGGTTCAGGACGTTCCATAACCGCTCGCGCGTCTGCTGCACCACCGCCAGTTGCCCAAAGAGAAATATCTGCCCCGGATCGATTCTCGTGGCGCTTCGGCTTGCCCATGCCCGCGGAAAGGAATGGCAGATTCCCTTGAACGCATTTTCCGCGGGGTGAAGGGCAACTTCGTTGAACCCATCGAGATTGATTACCACGTCAAATTCCGCCCCCAGCGAGCGAAAATAGGTCAGCTCGGCAAGTTGCTGCGGCTGCTTGAACCCGGCGATGGCCATGCAGTGAATTTCGATTTCGCGATCGCCAAACATTCCGGCCGACTTGAAGGCGGCCGTTAGCGCATCGACGTTGTCGTAGGCCAGATGCTCCGCCACCGACCCGCCGAAGACCGCGATGATGACCTTTCCCGGCGAACGCCGCGGCAACTCAGGTTTTTCTGAGAGCAGGCCGAATGAATTGACCGGCTGCTTTTCCGACCCGCACGCCTTCCATGCCGCCTCGTCGGCGGCGGGGTTGAACACATAGCCAAGATACGGATGCAGCACCTCGCGTGAGAGAAAGCTTTCGCCAAGGCGTAGCTTGTTTTGCTCGACGCGGAATTCCGCCAGATTCGCCCGCACCAGCCCCGGCGTCCAAAGCTCGCGCCAGCGAAGCCAGATCAATGCGATGCTTAAGATGGCGCTGCCAACAAAGACCAGGATGAGGATCAGCAAAAGGTGCATGGGTTGGCGCAACGATTTACCACAGCGGATACATATCCGAATCCGGATTGCCCTTTTGCTTGGGACGAAACAGCGATATGAACCGGCTCCAAGCCGAGCGAAGCGCTCCCAGCATCCTGCCGGGCAATTTTGAAATGGTCATCTTTATCTCTTCAAGTTATTCAGACCCGCGAACTCATCCTGCAACACTATCGTCAAAGAAAATGCGGATGGCTCGCGAAGGCGCGAAGGGGCGAAGACAAACGCGAAGAAGACCGAAGAGAAACAAATTCCAGTGACATCTCAGGACTCCTCAACCGTTGCGACGGCGGACTTTGCAGCATTCTTCGCGTCTTCCTTCGCGGCTTCGCGCCTTCGCGAGCTCTCCGTTCTCACCCGATCTCAATCGAGATAACGCTGCAGGACCAATCAGCATTCTCCCCTTTTTACCAACGTCGGGCAATTGCAATCGCGACAACTTGCAACTAAAAGTGCCGCGGGCCTGGTTTGGCTCGCACCATGCCGACATATGTTCTGGGAATATCGGCGTATTACCACGATTCCGCCGCCGCTTTGCTTGTCGATGGCTGGATCCGGGCCGCTGCGCAGGAAGAACGCTTCACCCGCAAAAAGCACGATTCGGGATTTCCCTCCCATGCGATCAATTATTGCCTGAGCGAGGCCGGCATCTCCGCCAGCCAGCTTGACTACGCCGGGTTTTACGACAAGCCCGGCGCGAAATTCGACCGGCTCATCACCACCCTCGGTGAATTCGCGCCGGCAAGCCTGGGCGTTTATCTGCGCTCGGTGCCGATGTGGCTGCGCACCAAGCTTCACCTCAAGCGCGAAATCGAGCGCTCGCTGGGCAACGGCTATCGCGGCAAAACTTTGTTTGCCGACCATCACGAATCCCACGCCGCCAGCGCATTTTTCCCAAGCCCGTTTAAAGATGCCGCGATTCTCACCATTGACGGCGCCGGCGAATGGTCGACCACCACCCTCGGCCACGGCAAAGGCAACCAACTACAGCTTCTCCGCGAAATTCGTTTCC
>DASRRM010000374.1:0-54796 GCA_035695715.1 Tepidisphaeraceae bacterium | reverse complement strand
AGGTTCGATGAATTCCCATTGCGCATCCGTAACTTGATGGCGTCGCATCCGTGCTGTTCTCCTATTTGGTGTCAATTCCTTCCCTGGAATTAAACCAATTATAGGCGCAGCAAGAAGTTAAGTTTTCAGACAGAGCCTAGTCCGATTTCTCTCGTAGGGTGGGCGTACTCGCCCACCGTGTTCTTGCGGCGACCGCAGCCAATGGTGGGCGAGTACGCCCACCCTACGAAATCGGACTGCGAACCCGCGCGCGGCCGCCCCGTCTCGATGTCTCTCGTATCACGGCCGTCTCGGCCGTGTCTGTTTTGCGACAATTCAAGTTGCTCGAAAAAGCGAACGGTTTGTCGCTTGAGCTTTAATAACACGAATGACACGGGCGAGACGCCCGTGATACGGGAAAGTGTCGTGCACTGGCGCTCTAGTGGCTTGCCGCAGCCACCGCATGGCTGTCAAAGCCGGTCATCGGCGAGACGATGCGGTCGTACGTCGCTCCGGTGACAAACAGCCCGTCGGCCACGCGCTCCACGCGGGTGACGTCGCAGTAAACCCAGAATTTCATTTCGCGCGACACCAGCCGGATCAGCAGGGTATCGCCGGGCAGCAGCTTTCGGGGAAGCAGCAGCCCGATCCCCTCCGGCGACATGTCGCGCACCTGGGCGTTGATCGGATGCGGCGCGATGTTGTGCGCCATCGGAATGACATGCACGCGATTGGGCTGGCGGATGCGGTCCTGGCCGCGGCGCTCGGCCGCTCGGCCCTCGAGGCGAATCGACGAGCAGCCGACAATCGAATCGAACATGTCATCGGGCAATATCATTGCGTCACCGCCATTGCATCTCGATCCGATTCATCACATGCGATTCTGCACCGACCCGTACGAAGTATCTCAATCACATTGCGCGATGAGGCGCTTCGAATCTTCGTAGGGCCCGCACTGCGGACCGCGGTTTTCCATTTCAAACGCAACGGTCCGCGGTGCGGACCCTACGTGAATCGCGCAAGGTCATTTCGTTCCTTTACGCCGGGTCTGAGGTACTCCGAAGACCCGGATTTTTCGCGCGACCGATCCGGGTCTTCGGAGTACCTCAGACCCGGCGTCATTTCGCAAATGCGCATCTTCCCAATTGCCCTATCCGACTTTCGCAACTGGATCAGCAAATGCGCATCTTCCAAATGACCTATCGGACGATTCGCCGCACGAGTTTGGGCGCGCGAACCGGGAAAAAAAGCAACGGGCGCCGCCGGAAACGCTCCGGCGACGCCCGTCTTTGGGAGTGCATCGTTACACAACACCGGAAACCTCCCGGTCGGAGAATAAGCTGTCGAACAAGGGCTGGCTGGAATCCGTGGTCGCAACATTGGCCGTCGCGGCGTTGGCGGCGTAGAAATTCGCCCAATCGTCCACCGCGAAATTCACCCCGCTCACCGTCGGATGCGCGCTGCTCACCGTCACCGTGCGCACCGGCGAACTGACCGGATACCAAACCGCGGCGTTCCCCAGGTAAACATCCACGTTGTAAGTGCCCAGCGGAACGTTGGAGAAGTCGTATTGGCCCGAGGCGTTGGTGTAGGTGTAGACGTCGCCGCTATCGAGCCGGCCATCGTGGTTCACGTCAACAAACACCGTCCAGCCGGCGAGGCCTTCGTAGGTGCGATAGGTTCCACCGTTGTCCAGGTCCCAGTACACGCCTCCAGATATCGAGCCTTTGGTGGCAGTCGGCGTGGGCGTGGGGGTAGGAGTTGGAGTCGTCGCGGTCAATCCGGCAAGACCGTCGACCACCTGCACTGCCTTGGGCGTTCCGCGGCCGGTCACATCGTCGTAACCGGAACGGGCCGAGTAATAGCCGTTGTTGCCGCTGGTGATGTCGTTGAAATCGCTCGACGGCAGGCCATAAATCGCCGGCAATGTCTGAGTCGGCCCATCGAGCGTGGTCTTCTTCAAACTGACGCGGCCCTGGTTGGTGATGGCGATCAGCCCCGCCCAGCACGGAGCGGCCAGGCTGGTGCCGCCAATGGTTTCCCAGGGAGACGATGCGCCAAGGTCGAACGAGTCGATGATCGACACGCCGGTGTTTGGGTTGGCCAGGAACGACACATCCGGCACGCCGCGTTTGCCGCTGGTGATCGTGTCGACGGACTTCTGATAGCTCGGCTCGGCATAGACGCTGCTGATTCCGCCGCCGCTTCCGCTCCAGGCGGCTTCGCCTTCATAGGCTCCGCTTGCGCTGGCGTAGAGGGAAGTTCCGCCGACGGCCAATACATTCGGCGAAGAGGCGGGATATTCGTTGCCGACGGCTTTATTCACGCCTTCGTAGGCGCCAGCATCGCCGCTGGAGGCGACGAAGGTCACGCCGTTATGGCCGGCGGGCGTGGTGAAAATCGAATCGAGCTGCTTGTCGGCGGCCGATTCCGATCCGCCAAAGCTCATCGACACCACCGACACGCCTGACAGATGCCGGGCGGTGTTCACGGCGGCGAACAAATCGGTGTCGCTTGGCGAGTTGGCCTCGAGCAGCACAATGCTTGCGCCCGGTGCGATCGAATGCGCCCATTCCACGTCCAGCGATTCCTCCAGGCCCCAGCCATCCGACCCGGCATTGGGATCGGTGCGGGGAAGAGCGGTTCCGCCGGTCTGGTTTTCCACTTTGAAGCTGGGCGGTGCGGACAAGTCGAACGTGCGGTCAAACGTCGCCAGGTCGACGGTGATTTTTGGATCGTTATAGGCATCGACGATGGCGATCGTCTGCCCCGCGCCGTTGCCAGCGGCCGACCCAACCTTGATCTGGTTGACGCCATAAGCCGCCCGGATTTGCGCCGGTGTATAGCCGCTGGGTGAGATGGCATTCGATGACAAACCGCCGGAAACCGTAATCGGGCTTGCCTCGCGATGTCCGAGCACAAAATCGGTGTGCAACAGCACCGGGCTGACCGACATCAACTGGCGGGATTGAAGCGGCTCGATGATCGCGCGGCTGAGGCTCTTGCGTGCGTTTGACGATATGGATTGGTTCCGGCTCATGGAGTCTCCTGTTTGAGTAAATGTCCCCGCGTCCGATACGCAGGAGATGGCACTTACTTGCGCCAAACGTCATCACGCAGCCGGAATCAGACCCGAAACGGGCCGCGGCGCAATGTATAAAGGAGGGCGGAGTTTGGAATCGGGGGGGACGTGGCGAGAGGTGTGACGGGCGATGCCCGAAACAGCGAGATTCGGGGCGGATATACTGTAGGGTCCGCCTTGGCGGGCGCGTTGGGGACGATGTAAATTCTTCGAGTTTGTTCCCGCCCAAACGAACCGCCATAAACTGAGCGGTTTCTGATCGCTGTGAAGAATCCTGTACGAAATTGGATCGCAAATGTCGAACAAGCCTTCACGCCGGGGCAAGCGGCGCGCGTGACGCTTCGATTTGAAAAAATGTTATCGCCGCGCCGCCCCGGATTTACGCAGCGCTCCTGAATCCGGGGCGCGGCCACAGCTGGGGACAATGTAATACTTCCGGTGTACTTTCGCCCTCAAACAAGCCGCTATTAACGCGTCCGCCAGGGCGGACCCTACCATTCCGGATGAACCTGCGTGATTTGCGGTTCGAATCTTCGAAGGATCTGGCCGGTCCGCACAGGCGAGCAAGATCCTTCGGAGTACCTCAGGATGACAATTGCCCGCTCGATCAACCTGAAAGACGCTCTAAAATGAACCCACCTCGGAAAAACGCACGACTTTCGTTTGGGGCTACCCGTGGTTGCCATTCCCATTCCCAACCGCCAGCGCTTTCTTGATCAGCGGCGTCGTGCGGGTGGCAATTTCCGGGTGCGTGCGGCTGGAGCGGAAGAAGTTGGTCTTATCCAGAACCTTCTCCTGGAAATCCTCCAGATAAAGATAAATCACCGGCGTCACATATAGCGTGATGAACTGGGACACAATCAACCCGCCGACGATGACCAATCCCAGCGGCCGGCGGCTTTCGCCGTCAGCGCCGTACCCGAAGGCGATCGGCAACGCCCCCATCACCGCCGCCAGCGTCGTCATGATGATCGGGCGGAAGCGATCCATGCTGGCGTCGTGAATTGCCTGCTCGGCGGTTTGCCCGGCAGTCACCCGCTGCAGGGCGAAGTCGACGATCATGATGCCGTTCTTCTTTACGATGCCCATCAGCAAAAACATGCCGACGTAGGCGTATAGCGAGGCTTGCTCGTGGAAGAGATACAGCGTTGCCAGGCCGCCAACCAGCGCCACCGGCAGAGATGACAGCACGGTGATCGGATGCAGGTAGCTTTCGTACAGGATGCCGAGGACGACGTACATGATGAAGACGGCAAGGATCATCAGGACCACGAGGCTTTTTACGGTTTTCGAGAATTCCAGCGCCTGTCCTTGAAGATCGCCGCGAATGGCGATGGGCAGGGTTTCCTTGGCCGCACTCTCGATGTAATCGGTTGCCGGGCCCAGCGCCTCGCCGGGCTTCAAGTTGAAGAAGAACGTGACCGCCGGGAATTGATTCAGGTGGTTGACCGACTGCGGCCCCACGGATTCATGCCATTTCACGACTGCATTCAACGGCACCAGCCGCTTGCCGTCATCCGATCGCACATACAGCTTCCCCAGGTCCTGGGGCCGGGAGCGATATTTGTCGGCAACTTCGACAATCACCTGATATTGGTCATTGGGCTTCTTAATTAAATAGGCATAATTTTGCGAATAGGCGCTGCGCAGCAACGATTCAATGCTTGCGACCGACACGTTGTACGTTTTGGCCTCGTTACGGAGAATCTCCACATCCAGGTTCGGCATTTTGTCGAACAACATGTAATAGTCAGATGTCACATTCTTAAAGCCGGGGTATTCCATCAACTTCTTCAGCAACTTTGCACCGGCGGCGTAGACTTCGTCCTGATTCACGCCTGAAATCGAATAGGAGAATTCGCCCTGCGTATTTGCCGACGCGCCGGTGCTGATCTGCAGCGCCGGCTGGGCATGGAGAGCGGGCATGACGCCGGGAATCCCCATCAACCGGCCCTGCAATTCATCGTTCACGTCGTCGATCGGCTTGCGCTGGTTTCGGTCATAGAGAAACGCCAGCCCCAGTCCCATGTTTCCCGGCAGGAACTGCCCGTTGCCGGTCATGGTGAAGGTGCTCTGCACCGCCGGATTGGCCTGCAATATCTTGTCGGCCCGATCCTGGTAGGAGCGCATTAGATCTGGCGACGCGCTGGTCTGGCCGATGAACACGCCCCAGATAAAACCGCTGTCCCCCTTCGGCAAGAAAGTTTTCGGAATGGCGCGGAACAGCAGGACCGTTCCGAGCATGCAGGCCACCCAGGTCATGGCTGAAATCCATCGATGCTCCAAAAACCAGGTGAGCGACCGTCCGTAAATCCCCAGGATGCGATGTTCGACGGTCAGGCTAAACCGCTCGATAAGGGTCTTTTTTGAGCCCGGCCCGCGATCGCCGAGAAAACGCGAGCACATCATCGGCGTGAGCGTCAGCGAGACGATGCCGCTGGCGAAAATCGACACGATAATCGTGATGGAAAACTCGCGGAATATGCGCCCGATGAGGCCCGGCATCAGCACCAGCGGCAAAAACACCGCCGCCAGCGAAATCGTCATCGCCAGAATCGTGAAGCTGATTTCCCGCGCGCTGTGGAAGGCGGCCTCGTAGGCGCTTTCACCGGCTTCCATCCGGCGGACGGTGTTCTCCAAAAATACGATCGCATCGTCCACCAGGAACCCGATCGCCAGCGTCAACGCCATCAGCGAGAGATTGTCGAGACTGTAATTCAACGCCCACATCACCAGGAATGTGATGAGCAGCGACAACGGGAGCGCCACGGCTGGAATCAGCGTGTCGCGGGCACGGCCCAGGAAGAAGAAGATCACCAGCACCACCAGCACGAACGCGATGTACAGCGTTGCCTGCACGTCGGAAACCGAATTGCGGATGCTGATGGACCGGTCGTAAATCGGGGTGATGGTAATGGCCGGCGGAAGTTCGGCGTTGATGATCGGCAACAGGTCGCGCACGCGCTGCGAAACGTCCACCGCGTTCGCCCCAGCCTGGCGGAACACTGCCACCACCACCGTGGCCGATGGAGTCGTGTGGCCGCGGGTCCAGAATCGCATGGCGACGCGCTCGTCCTGAATCGAATCGGTGGCCTTTGCAACGTCTTTCAAATAAACGGGCGCCACCCCGTTCGATGGATTGTTGACTATGAGGTTGTTGTACTGCTCGGCATTTTCCAACTGACCCTTGGGCTGCAACAGCAACGTCTTGTTCGGCCCGTCAAATTGGCCCGCGCCGACGTAACTGGTCCCGGCTTGCACGCCGGCCGTTAAATCGCCCAGCGTCATGTTTCGCAGCGCCATCTTCTCCGGATCGGCTTTGATGAGCACTGCCGACTTCGCGCCATAAACGAGCACCCGGCTTACCCCTTCAAGTATGCTGATGCGCTGGCCGACCTGCGTGTTGGCGAAATCGTAAATGGCTCCCTTCGTCGTCGAATCGCTGGTCAGCGCGATGTACATGATCGGCTGATCATTCGGGTTGGTCTTGGTAAACGTGGGCGGCGCCGGAAGATCAACCGGCAGGCTTCCCTGCGCCTGGCTGATGGCCGCCTGCACATCGGTGGCCGCGGCATCCAGGCTCTTATCGAGGCTGAATTGCAGAACGAAAGTGGAGACGCCTTGCTGGCTCTTGGATGTGACGATGTCCAGCCCGGGAATCTGCATGAACGCGCGTTCCAGCGGCGAAGCGACGTTGGCCGCCATCGTCTGCGGGCTGGCCCCCGGATAGGCCACATTCACCTGGATGACCGGGTAATCGACCGTGGGAAGATCGTTTACCGGCAGCCTGGTGTAGGCGATCACGCCGAACAGAATAATGGAGACGGTCAGGAGCAAAGTCATGACCGGCCGGCGAATAAACGGCTCGGATAAATTCATGACAAGCCTCCGGAAACCGACAATGCTGCTTCATTATTCGCCGCGTATGGCAATGCATGCATCGGCGCGCCGGGCATTTGCATGGCATTCGCGGTGGGCGCTGGTTGCGTCGCCGGCGCCGTCTGCGGCGCCGAATCGGGTGCCGTTTGCGTTGCGGGCGCTGTCGTCGGCGTCGAATCGGGCGCTGGTTGCGTGGCCGGCCCAGCGCCGGGGGCGGCGGGAACCACGTTCACCGTGCTGCCGGGGAAAACCAGCAACTGCCCGTTGGTGATGACGTGCTCACCGGCATGCACCCCGCTCTTAACCACCACCCAGCTTCCCTGCTCCTGGCCCAAAACCACTTGCCGCAGCTCGGCCGTGGAATCAGCTTTCACCACGAAAACGTAAGGCCCCTGCTGGCTCAATTGCATGGCCGACGACGGGATCAGCACCGCGTCCTTCATCACCTGAAGAATCAGCCGAACCTTCACGAACTGGCCAGGCCAGAAATGACGGTCGGCGTTGGCCAGCGTGGCGCGAAGGCGGATTGTGCCGCTGGCGTCCTGGACGGCGTTGTCGAGGAATGTCAGGCTTCCCGCTCTCCCCGCATCGGTGTCAGTGGGCAATCGCACCAGCGCTTCAAGCGTATGATCGGCCATGTGCGACCGGACGGCGGCGAGATCGCTTTCGTTGATGGTGAAGTCGGCGTAAATCGGATCGATCGCCTGGATGACCAGCAATGCCGTTTCGTTGATCTTCACGACATTGCCCGGATCGACCAGCCGCATCCCAGCCCGCCCGTCGATCGGCGATTTGATTGTGCAATATTCGACATTCAGCTTGGCCGCTTCGATGGCCGCGTTGTCCGCCTCAACCCCGGCGGCGGCGGCCTTGGCGTTGGCGACGGCGGTGTCGTAATCGGAGGGGGCGACGAACCCCTGTTTGTAAATATCCTGCTGGCGTTTGAGAAACTGCTGGGCGTTGGCCAGCGCCGCCTGGTCTTTTTGCAACTGCGCCTCGGCCTGATGCTGAACGGCCACGAACGGACGGGCATCAATCGTGAAGAGCAACTGCCCCTTCTTCAGATCAGCGCCGTCGGTAAAGTGAATTCCGTCGATCAGCCCCGCCACCTCCGGCATGACGGTGACGGTTTTGGTTGCCTCGGCCTTTCCGATCTCATCGAGATAAAGCGGCGCAGCGCGCTCGACGGCAACGGCAACGTTCACCAGCGGCGGTGGCATTTTCGCCGCGGCGGCGGCCTGGGTCTTGCGGCATCCGCCGCCGGCCATCGCGCCGCAGACAATACTTCCAACGACAACGCCACGCATCGCGCAGCGAATCCAATTCGCCATAATAGCACCCATATTTCCGGCAAAAGCTCTCCGCTCCGCGAGGCCGCAGACAATAGCCTGATACGGGAAAATAGTCAAGCATTGGACTATGGCGGATTGGAAAATGGCGTGGCCATTTATCGTCATCCTGAGGTACTCCGAAGGATCCGGCTCGCCTTCGCGTAGCGGCAAGATCCTTCGGAGTACCTCAGGATGACGATCGTGTGCACGCGCCACGAACGTGAAAAACGCCTTAGCACGGACCTTCCCCCAAAATCCAGTTGGCGCCTTCAAAATCTCTCCACCGCCGCGCGCTGAAAAGAAACCGCCGGCCGCAGGATCGTCGCCTGCTCGCCGCCGTCGAGGCAGACGCATTCTTCGCCGAAGGATAATCTGCCGGCCACCGATCCCGGCTTCATCAGCGGAATTAATTCCTGCGTATCGCAGTCGAGCATTGCCAGTTGCGGCTCTGCCCCGGCTTGCGGATTGAAAAACGCCATGAACTTTCCGTTGGCCGACCAGGCGGGCGCGACGCCGCTGGCGGTGGAAACGTCGCTGCGGTAAATGACTTGGCCGTCGCCATCCTCCCAGGGGAGGGAAATAATTTCGGTTCCAGTAGGCCGCTCGACCAGGCATCCCATTCCGGCATCGTGCGGCCAGCAGGGGAACAGGGCCGTTGCGCCCGGAAAATTCTTTCGCACGCGCGATACCGGCTTATTCCCGGCAAATTCCAGCACGCATAAATCGATGCTGCCATCGCCTCGGCCGCAGGTGTAAAGCAGACTATCCCCGCCGGGCGCGATCAAAATCCGCGGCACAATATTCCCCGGCATATCGTCGGGCAACGACATCAATTCCTTTCGCTGCCCGTCCTCTGCATTGATCCGGAAAATCGACCGCCCGGCCACATCGATGACAATCAGGCTGCTTCCCTTCGTCGCCCAGGCAAAAGCGCTGCCGCCGACGCGCCCCTTTTCGCCTACCTCGCGCGTTTGCGCCCAGCCGATTTGTGGCACATCGCCGCGAATCAGGTACGCCAGCCAATCGCTGTGCGCATTCCAGCGGATTTCCGCCGGGGCCCAGCCGTCGCACGGCACGAGCCGAAGCAAATCTCGCGTGCTGGGAAGGTAACGCATCACCTCCAAGTTGATCTGCCCGGCCTGTTCGGTGGTGCAGATCTTCTCGGCGCGCGACACGTAAATGCCCGCCTCCGCTCCGCCCGTGCGCACAAACGCAACGCGCATTTCCCCGCCCAGCGAAACGCAGGTGATGCCTGCCGCGTCGATGCTGCCGGTTTCCTTCCCGGCAAACGGCCCGGCCGTCACCAGCCACGCGTAGTATGCGTCGATGCGGCGCAGCCGATCGGCAATATCGATTTGAAAATCGTGAATGGCCGGGCAGGGAGAAGCCGCGGCGGCATCAAATGCCGATATGGCGTCGTGAAGTTCCGACCGCTCACGCCGCGTGGGAATGACATTCTGGTCCAGCATCCGGCGGATTTTTCCCAGGCGCATGGCCATTTCCGCCCAGGCGATTTCGCCGCCGGTCGGCTTATGAAAAAGACCATGGCCGGAAAAACTTCTGCAATCGCGTATACATTCATTCAGCATGCGGCTGAATTCCGCCGTCGAGTTGATATCGACCGCCGCCACTACATTCGCCCCATCCCCCGCCGGAAGATCGTCGCAAAAAGCGACGGCCAATTCCCCAACTCGTCCCGCCCACTCGGCCATCCGATCCAGCCCGCGCAGCTTTGTTACCACCGCCAGCGCCGCGCGCGTGGCATCGCGTTCGGCGGCGGTCGGCTCGCGCCCACCGGCCGTCCAGCGCCGCATGGCGCGAAGCTGGCGGTCGATCGCCGCCAAAGGCTGCTGGTCCTCGTCCCAATTTCGCCCGCTCAAAATCTCCGAAGTTTGCGCCAGCACCACCGCCAGCAATTCGTCAAACTCCGCCCGTGTTGCCGCCCGGCGGCCGCGCGAGAAGTTGAAGACCTGCTGCGCCCGCCGGACAAAACCCCCCGCAAAATCCGGCACATTCGCAAAAAGCTCGCCCGGCGGCTCGGGGATGTTTTCCAGCGCGCGCTGAATTTCAGCCCTCTCCGCCTCGTCCAATTCCCGGCCGAAAACCACGCGCTGGTTCAGCCGCTCCATTTGGCGGTAGGCATCCACCCAGGTATCGGAATTGGGAAACAGCACGACCAGGCACGCCGCGTCGGAAATCAGATCGGCAAGCGCGGATTTAAACTCATCCGCGTCGGCGATCATCCCATTCGGGGCAAATTTCTTTTCATCGCCGACCTGTCCCGGCGTCAGCAGTTGAAAATGCAAATGTGCCTGCCAGGCTTCATTCAGAATTCTCTGGTCCGGCGAATTCTCAGTGCCGCCGATGATCAAACCCAGCGCCGCAAATCCGCGCCCGATAATCTGCTGCTCATCCGCCGTCGGCGGCTTATTGCGATCCGTCGCCCGGCGGATGGCGCGAAGCTGCATCGCCAGCGCACGCGAAAACGGATATTTCACCGGCAACACGTCAATCGCGCGAATATCCGACTCGAGAAGATGCCGGAAATATTCCTTGGTCATCCCGCGGGCGTCGGCGATCGGATCGTAACCCTCCGCCGCGCCATCCATGTCCTGCGGCAGCGGCGGCGACCACGCCTTATCGCTTTGCTGCACCGCCATCAGCGCCGCCCGCTCGGCTTCATGCCGGGATAAATACGAAGCCGTCGCGGAGGCCTTTGGTCCCTCATCCCCCTCATCCTCCCCCGCCGATTTCCGCACCGTTGGCTTCCATTTCCGCCAGAAAGCATCAATCCCGCGCAGCCGGGCGAGAAAACCGGCAAGCTCCGGCGAACTATAAACCGCAAGCTCGCGGGCAAACGCCTCGGCCAGCCGAATCTCCTTGCGCTCATGTGGCGGCGGCACTTTTCCTTCAGCCGTGCGATAGGTCAGTTGCTCGATGCACCGCGCCACATCGTCCAGATCGCCGCTGGCGGAGATGATTTGCAGCAGGTGCAGGTCGATGACCGTCTCGTACAGCGTCTGGCGAAAAAAGTTTATCGCCTCCGCCGACCAGGATACCAGCATGTCCGCCAGAATCCGGCTCCCCTTCATTACGTTCGGCAAAGGAGACCACGCCGACAGATCCAAACTCTCCGACAACACCTGCGCAATGGGCGTCTGGCGGTCGTTGCGAAGTATCAGATCCGTTACCCAGCCCGCAACGGGCGATCGCAGCCATTCAGCGGTGCTGCACAGCTTTTCGATCGCGGCATGATCCGGGGCAATTTTCTGCAATGCAGACCCGGCGGCGATTGTCTGATGAATAGCCGTCACAAACTGCTCAAACGTCGAGATTGCCGTGCCTTGCACCGACTGCGGCGGGCGATTGCGCCAGCCGCGAAACGATCGGCGAACCTGCACAATCCGCTCGGCAAAATCCGGCAGATAATGCGCCAAATACTCCGGCAGCGCCATCACCGCATCCGGCGGGGCCGCATGCTCGGCGCACACCACGCCGGTTTCCACCCACGACTTGATCGCGTCGAGAGTTTCCTTCATTTCCCCCTCGGCCGATTGCGAAGCCTCCTGCATCGCCCGCGCCAAAATCGAACCCGCCGCGATGCGATCCTTCAATTCCTCCCGGTTTTTCTTCAGATCGCGCTTCAGCCGATGAATCGCCAATACCAGTTCATCCAGTGCCACGATTTCCGGCAAATCCCCCGCCAACTCTTCGATCGCGTCCGTGTTCCCCGGCGCGCGAAATGCCACCGGCCATTCCAAAACATACGCCCAGATCGCATCCACCCGCTGCAGCAAATTAATGTTGGCATCCCCCGCCTGCGAGCGAATCAGCGGCAGGGTCGATTCATACATCCGCTTTTCTTCGTCGCTGGGCCGATGCAGATCGGCGGTAAGTCGCAACAGCCCCTCCAGCAAACTCGCCACCGACCCATAGATGTAAATCGCCGGATAGGCGTCGGCAAACCGCCGGGCATCGTACAGCGCGCCTTCCAGCACGGTGCGAAATTGCAGCGGCGAAGCAATTGAGCCACGCCAGGCCGGCCCGTCGGTCGAGGAAGATGTGGATGCAGCGCCCATGGTGATATTGGATCAGCCGTGCAGTGTACGAAGATCGCGGGGAATTAAAAACCGATTTCGATTTATTGCGGCGGCGAGTTGGGTTCTTAACGTGGCACGGGCGGCCCGCCCGTGCCACGCGAAAACCCACACGCTTTGAGCTGATTGGCTCTGCGCGCAATCCAGGGCGAAACGCGGAAGAGGTTTGACCACGGATTTCACGGATGCGCACGGATGGGATGGAAGTCAGGAAGTCTTCTTATCCGTGTACATCCGTGAATCCGTGGTCAAACTCTTTGGCGCTGCGGAGACCTTGGTCGGGTGTGGCCGTCTTTTTTAGTACGGTCATTCGTGACACGGCCGTCTCGGCCGTGCCTTATGCTTTCGGCGGAAAAGGCACCAAGCACGGGCGGGAGGCCCGTGTCACAAATGACCGTACCAAAAAAGATGTCTACGCCCTTGTGTCTCAGCCTGACGCAGTCAACTTGCATGGGCCACTCGCCAGAGATTACAATCCTTCTCGAAACGGGCGTCATATTGGGAAAATACGGGCTTAAGTTAATGTCGGGGCTGTTTTTTTTTGCTGAGCCTCCGCGTGCAATTCGAATCGGGGATCATTATGTCAAACGATGAATACGATCTGGCCCCCGCGCCGCGCCGGCCGGCTCGCCAGGCTCCCGCAGCGCCGCTCGGGGTGAATCGCTCTGCCGCCGCGCCTTTGTCGGTCCCGTCAACGCGCCCGGCTCCGCCGCCTGTTCCGCTGGAAGAGGAGGCATTGGACCTGTCGGCCCCGCCTGCGCCGGCGCTGGATGAAATCGAGGACGCCGCCGCCGGGAGCGGCGATCTGGCCGTTGCCGATACCCGCCGGGCCGCGCGCACGCTGCCCAGCGTTCGCGACGCGATGCTGGCGCGCAAGCCGTTGGATTACGCCAGCCCGGAACATCGCGATCCGCTGGAAAAGCAACTCGCCGCCCAGTCGCGCATCAAGGACCTTTACGTTCCGGTGGCGTTGATCATTGCCGGCGTCATCCTGATGTTCGTCGACGCAGGCATGGACGGCGTTCGCAATCCGATCATCGCCTGCCTGTATGTCGTTGGGCTGTCGCTTATCAATATCCTGCTGATCACCGTCGCCATGCTGGCGGCGGTGAAGCTGGTGGACGTGGGATTGGGAACGCTTGGCCCGGCAGCGCTAAAGCTGCTCGCGGTGGCCATCTTCCCCGGCGCGATCACCGGAATCGTCGGCCATTCATCCGCCGGCATCCTCTATTGGGGCGTGGCGCTGGTGCTTTATTTCTGCATGATGTCCTATCTTTTCGAGATGGACAGCGGCGAAATCCGCGTGGCCGTCCTCATCATCTGGGGCCTGCGCTTCGTGTGCCAACTCATCATTATGGTGGCCATCTCCAAGCTTGGCTCGCACCAACCCGCGCCCAGCTCAGGCGGCCAAAGCTACACCCCGCCATCGACGTACGCGATCCCTCCCGCCGGCAAATCCACGGGAAAACCACGGCTTTCTCAGCGGCAAAGCGGGACAAAGGACGATACTTTCACCTACGTTCCTCCCCCGCCGGTTCCCGCCACGCCGCCTCCGGAAACCGAGAAGCAAGCCGCCCAAACGATCGCCGACGGCAATGTCGTTGAGGCGATGGAATGGTGCCAGGACGGCCCAGTCGAGCACACCGGCCTGACATTGTCGCGCGACGACATGTACCACCTGGCGGAAAAGTTTTACGCCGGCGGCGCGAAAAAAGTCTGGGCCGCCAATGTGAAGAAGGTCGGCAAAAAGGAAGTATGCGCGGAATTCATCATCGAGATGCCGACCGAGCCGGTGCATCGGAAGCTGATCATGAAAGTGATGAATTCTTTAGAGCCGAAGGCCACGCCAGTGAAGGATACGGGGATGAAGCTGCTGGACGTGGGGATTAAGTAACGTTCGACGTCATGTCCAGTCTTGCGGAACATCAAAAATAAACCCCTACCCGCCGGCGTACATTCCGCCGTCTACATTTACGCATAACCGATGCGCATAAAAACACGCCTTTACCACCTCGTTCGGCGCCCCATTGCTCCCTCCCTTGGCAATCGTTTCGCAATCCCGCACAATACAGTCCTATGGGAAACCGGGCGGGCAGACTGACTCCCGAAGAATTCGTTGTGAAATGGTCAAAGGCACATCTCGCCGAACGCCAGGCGAGCCATGAGCATTTCATTGACATATGTCACGTCCTTGGCCAGCCGACGCCTGCCGAGGCGGATGCCACCGGCGAGGACTACTGCTTTGAAAAACACGTGAAAGTCGTGGGCGCCGCATCGAAAGGCGCCAAGGGCGACTACGGCTTCGTTGATGTCTGGAAACGCGGGTACTTCGCCTGGGAATACAAGGGAAAGGACAAACACAAAACCCTCAATGACGCCTATCGCCAGGTTTACCAATACCGCGATGCGCTGGATAATCCGCCGCTTACCGTCGTGTGCGATATCTCCACGATCGAAATCCGCGCCCACTTTCCCAGCTATCCGACAGAACTGACCGTCATAAAGCTTGAGGAAGTTCCAGGCCGCCTTGAGCTTCTTCGCCGGGTCTTTAGCAGCCCGGAAACCTTTAAGCCCCAAAAGACCCGTGAGGAGCTTACTGGCGACCTCGCCGAGGTCTTCGGCGATCTTGCCGATAAGCTCCTCTCCCGCGCCGACGCGATACCGCCCACGCTCTTCCACGGCTACGGCGATCCTGTCGCGCACTTTCTGATGAAGGTGATGTTCTGCCTGTTCGCCGAAGACGTCGGCCTGCTGCCGGACAAGCTTTTCACAAAGCTGATCAATCGCTGCGTATTCGAGCCGGAAAACTTCGCGCCCTTCTGCGGCGAGCTTTTCGAGAAGATGAAAAAGGGCGGCTGGTACGGCAATGACCGCGTGGATTACTTCAATGGCGGCCTCTTCGACGAGGCGCCCCCGTTGCCTCTTAACGCCGGCGAGATCCCGATTCTCGCCAAGGCGGCCACACGTCCGTGGCACGCCGTCGAGCCGAGTATCTTCGGCACCCTTTTCGAGCGAATTCTCGACCCAAAGAAGCGAGCCCAGATCGGCGCGCATTACACCAGCAAGGCTGACATTCTTCTGGTCGTTGAGCCGGTTATCATGGCCCCGCTTCGGCGGAAGTGGGCAGAAGTTCAGGAGAAGATCGCCCCGCAGTTGCAACTCGTCGCCGCCGAAAAAGATCGCAGGAAGCGCGATTTTCTCGCCGCTCCAGTAAGAATCGCAATCGATGAAATGCGGAAATACCTGGGCGAGCAACGAATCCTCGACCCCGCCTGCGGCTCGGGAAACTTCCTCTACGTCTCGCTGCAACAGATGCTGAACCTCGATGATGAAATCGTGCGCTTCGTGAAGCGATACGATGTCGACCTCAATCCGCTTCCTTACATCCGCCCGACGCAGCTTCACGGCATCGAAATAAATCCATACGCGGCGGAGTTGGCACAGGTCGTTGTGTGGATCGGATATCTGCAATGGATTGCCGAGCACAGTATCACAAACGATAAGCGCCCGATCTTGGACAAGCTGGTGACGATTGAGAACCGGGATGCGATCGTGGATTTGACGAAGCCAAATTTGCCCGTCCCAGCGCAGTGGCCGCAAGCAGACTTCATCGTGGGAAATCCGCCGTTTCTCGGGTCGAAGATGTTCCGCAAAGCGGGGCTTTCCGACGACTATCTCATCGCGCTCTGGACGGCGCACGATCTCCCTCGTCCCTCCGACCTGTGCTGCTATTGGTTCGATCTGGCAAGAAGAAGCGTCGAGGCCAGTCGGACCACCCGTGCTGGACTGCTGGCGACACAGGGCATCCGCGGAGGCGACAATCGTACCGTGCTCGATCGAATCGCGCTGGGGGCGAGCATTTTCATGGCATGGTCCGACCGCGAGTGGGTACTCGACGGAGCAATGGTCCATGTGTCGATTGTCGGATTCGACAGGCGCCGCGAGCTTACCCGCACCCTCGATGGGAACAGTGTTGCCGGGATCAATTCAGACCTTACGACCGGCACACCCACGACTGGAGCAGCGCAGCTCCCCGAAAACGCGAGGATAGCGTTTATGGGAACAACAAAGGGCGGGGGTTTCGACCTCGTGCCCGCGGTCGCGCGCGAGCTCTTAGCTGACCCGAACGCGAGCGGAAGCTCGTCCACCGACGTGGTGAAACCCTGGGTGAACGGCGGAGACGTTAATGGACGACCACGCGGCATGTTTATAATAGATTTCGGCACAACCGCGGATCTCGAAGAGGCGAGCAAATACGAGGCACCGCTCCGCTATCTTGAACGCGCCGTGAAGCCGGCGAGGGTTAAAAACCGGAGAGAGAGCTACGCAACGCTCTGGTGGCTTCACGTCGAGCCGCGGCCGGCGCTCCGATCCGCGATCAGCCGATTGAGACGGTTCGGCTTCACCGCGAGCGTCTCGAAGCACAGGATTTTCGTGTGGCTGATGCATCCCACGCTACCCGATCATGCTGGCTTCGCATTCGCGCGTGATGACGATTACTTCTTCGGTGCCGTGCATTCTGCTATCCACGAGCTTTGGGCGAGGCGGACTGGAACCCAACTCCGTGAGGCGGAGTCGGGCTTCCGCTATACGCCGTCGTCGTGCTTCGAAACCTTCCCTCTTCCGTGGTCTCCCGGCAAGGAGGACCTGAAGCATCCCGCTTACCTGCGGATCGCCAAAGCCGCAAAGGCGCTTGACGAGCAGCGCGAGCGTTGGCTGAACCCGCCGGAGTGGATCGATTTGTTGGCGGTGAGGATCGACGCGGCCGACACGTTCGAGGATGTGCCAAAGGAAGCCCGAGCGATGCTCCGGCAGTCGGCAATTATGGCAGCCGCTGCGAAGGACCCGCGGCTCAAGAAGCGAACCCTTACAAACCTCTACAACGAACGGCCGACCTGGCTGAAGCTCGCGCACGAGGAACTCGACCGTGCCGTGCTTGCGGCCTACGCTGCGCTCGACCCGGCGGGCGGCTGGGCCGAGGATTGGGCCGCGGTGTGGGTGGAAACCGGTGCCGGCCAGCCGTTGCCGGCCGACCATCCCTTGGCGGGCAGTCGCGCGGAGGTAGATCAGAAGGTGTTGGCGAACCTGCTGCGGCTCAACCACGCGCGGGCAAGGGCGCTACCCAGAGTCGAACGCCCTGGCGTCGCCCCAAGGAAGATCGTGTCATGAGCGATGCCGCCGCGCCGACAACTGGAGGGCGTGCAATGAACAGGGAGCAAGCCATAGAGGTCGTTGCCGCGAGCCTCGCGGAGCTTCTCGAAAGAGATAACTGCCTATTGGTGAACGACGCGTCGGAGATGGCGATCGCCCACAAGCTCGCTCAATATGTCGAGAAACACGCCATTGACCTCCAGCTCGGCGCCGTAGACGTTGACTGCGAATACAACCGCAACGCCGTAGCCGGCCTTGGCAAACCCAAAAGGGTGCTGCTTCTCGCCGAGAGGTTGGAGGAGAAGCGGCGCGAGCCGCGGGACCCCACTTGGAAAGATTATTGCCGCGCTACCGCGCTTCCAGACATTGTTGTCCACCGCCGGGGGAAAGACTGAAGGGGACGTAGCTATTCATGCGGGATTTCAAGTCAATGCTTCATTCTTCGTGAAGCCGCCGACGACGTTTGGAATCTCTCCAAAAAATGAAATTCCGGAAAATAATCGGCGATCATCTTCGTTAGTATTATGTTCGGGTACGGCAGTTGCTCATCCGTGTACTCTTATGCGTGCATCGACTGACAATGATCGCATCCAACTTTGCCCCACCCCGCAGTCGCGTTGGCGGACAGAAAATGAGGCTTACGGCGGGCATGGCATCTTGGAAAACCAAAGGACCACTTGCGTTGGCGGCGACAGCGGCGATGGGTGCGACAGAATCGTTTTTAGAGCAACCCCGGCTGGCGGGCGGCAAATGGATGTTGCGCACCATTTTGGTGCGCGAAATGTTGCAAAATGGTGCGCGGAAAATGCAAAACCACTCGCACGGCAGCGCGTGCCGCGGCCATCGCGACGAAAAATCGCGGGCAGGCAGCCGCAAAGGAGGCGAGGCGTTTTTTGTCCAGAGCGTAGGGTCCCGCCTTGGCGGACGCGTTTATAGCGGTTCATCTGGGCGGAAGGTAACCCCCAGAATTACATCATGCGTTATGGCCCGCTGGACATGCTCTTCATCCTCCATACACTCCCCGCGTGACGATTAATTTTGACTTGTTCGATGCCGTCCTGCTCGATCTCGATGGCACGGTTTATCACGAAGAGCATGCCCTTCCCGGGGCGGTTGGGCTTGTGGATCGGCTGCGGGCAGAGCGGCGGAAATTCGCCTGCCTCACCAACAGCACCAGCAGCCCACAGCGTATTGCCGAGCGGCTGAACCGGATGGGGATTTCGATCGACCCGGATCATGTTTATACCGCCGCGGCGGCGACGGCGGATTATGTGATGGAACAATTCGGCCATTCCGGTCCGCCACGGGTGTTTAACCTTTCCACGGAGGGAATCGCCGAGATGCTGGAGGGGAAGGTGAAATGGGTGGCCAGCGAGGATGAGGCGTGCGATGCCGTCATCTGCGGCGTGCCGCTCAACGTGTTTGCCACCGAGCCGCGGCAGCGGACGGCCATGCTGCTGCTTCGCAAGGGAGCGGCGCTGGTGGCGATTTGTGCCGACCGCGTTTACCCCAGCCCGCGCGGGTTGGAATTCGGCGTGGGGGCGATGGCCGCGATGCTGTCGTATGCGGCAGGCGTGCCTCCGATTTTCTGCGGGAAGCCGGAGAAGCTTTTCTTTGACGAGCTATGCCATCGCGTTGGCGTAAAGCCGGAGCGGTGCGTGCTGATCGGGGATAATTTGGAAAGCGACATCGCCGGGGCGAAGGGGGTGGGGATGAAAACGATCCTGACGCTGACGGGCGTCGCGACGCGGGAGGATGCGATGAAGTTAGAGCAAGCGAAACGGCCGGATTGGGTGATTGAGGATTTGAATGAGCTGGGATAATAAGGCGGATCTGACGCACTCGCCGCATGAAAACGTCCGAAACTGGGCGATCGAGCGGGCAATCGTCATCCTGAGTCCTCATGCGGCTGCGCTGCGCATGAAATTCACGTAGGGCGGGCACTGCCCGCCGAGCACGGTGTTGGCGGGCAGTGCCCGCCCTACATTTTCTGAGCAGGTACGTACCGGCAAGATCCTTCGGGGTACCTCAGGATGACGGTCGCGCAGACGCGCCACCAACGTGAAAAATCCTATAAGCGGATCTTTTATCACGCCGGGTCTGAGGTACTCCGAAGACCCGGATTTGTCGCGCGATCGATCCGGGTCTGCAATGATATCTCGCAATTTCTTGTTTTCGCGAGAAGAATTTAACCACGGAGGCACGGATGCACGGAGGTGCAATCGACATTCAACGCATGTGCGCAAATGACTTAAAAAAAGAAAAAACAGAAGGGTTTCGTATGCGAGGGCACGCATTAGTCGAACCACACCTCCGTGCTTCCGTGCCTCCGTGGTTATTCTTCATTTCTTTTGGTTGCGGCCAGAAGCCGCGCCGACGAGTACCTCAGACCCGGCGTCTCGAAAGCGCTTTTGCGCGCGAGCAGCTTACCGCCCCTGTCCGAAATTCACCGTCTCTTCCGGTTCCACCGTCGCCTTGACCGCTTCGCGGACGGCGTCGCGGACGCTCCGGGCGATTCCGGCGGCGTCCAGGCCGATCTCGGCTAACTGCTCCTTGCGACTGGCGTGAGCGATCAGGCGGTCGGGCATGCCCAGGCGTGACAAGTACGCGGTCGGCAGGCTGTGGGCGACGGCGTATTCGACGACGGCTGTCCCGAAGCCGTTCTGCAATGAGTGGTCTTCAATCGTCAGCACAGGATGGCCGGGTGAAAGAACATGGCTCAGCATCTCTCCGTCAACCGGCTTGCAGAAACGCGCATCGATGACGCCAACCGAAATTCCCTCGGATGCCAATTCATCGGCGGCGGCCATGGCGTTTTCGGCCAGGGCACCGTAGACGATGAGCGTGGCATCGGATCCTTCGCGCAGGGTTCGGCTCTTGCCAACCTGCCATTCGCCGCCGGCCTGGCCGCGAAGGGCGGGGGCGATGATTTCGTCGAAGGGCTTGGCCGGGACGTTGTCGCGGGGATAGCGGATGGCGGATGCCGTTTCCAGGGAAAGGGCCATCCGCAAGCTGCGATTCAGCTCGGATTCGTCGCTGGGGGCCATGAGGACAATGCCCGGCAGCGGGCGGAGAAACGCCTGGTCCATGAAGCCGTGATGCACGGCCCCGTCATCGCCGACGAATCCAGCGCGATCCATGCATACGCAGACCGGCTGCTTGTTCAGCACGACTTCCTGCCAGATCTGGTCATAGGCGCGCTGGGTGAAGGTGGAATAGACCGCCGCGAACGGGCGAAGGCCGCTCTTGCACATGCCGGCGGCCATGCCCATCAGATGACTCTCGCAGATTCCGGTGTCGAAATAACGGTCGGGGAAGACTTTTTCGTATTTGCTCAGGCCCGTGCCATCGGGCATGGCGGCCGTCAGGGCAACCACCCGGCTGTCGCGCTTGGCCAGGTCGATCATGGCGTCGGCGTACGCCGTCGTCCAGGATTTGCCGGGACCTTTGTTTAGTTCAACCCGGCAACCTTCCACGCGGAACGAAGCGGGGCTGTGAAACTTGGTCGGCTCGCTGCACGCGTGGGCATACCCCTTCCCCTTCACGGTTTTCACATGGAGCAGCACGGGGTGCGGATAATTCTTGATCTCGGCAAATGTATTGATCAGGCCGGGCAGATCATGCCCGTCAATTGGGCCGAGGTATTTGATGCCCAGGGTCTCAAACATCTGCCCCGCCCAGACCATTCCCTTGATGCCATCGCGCACCAGATGCCAGGCACCTTCGATGGCGTGGCCGACGCTGTGCGGCAGCTCGTCGACAAGCCGCTTGCCAAACTTCTTGGCCTCTTCGTAGGTTTCGCTGACGCGGATGCGCTCAAGGTATTGGGCGAAAGCACCTTGCGGATGGCTGATGCTCATGCCGTTGTCGTTCAGAATGATCAGAAGCTGGCGTTTGAGGGTGCCGGCGGCGTTTAGGCCTTCGAGGGCCATGCCATTCACGATGGATGAATCGCCGACCACGGCGACGACGTCATTATTCCGCTTGGCGGCCTGATCGCCCCGTGCCATTCCGACGGCGGTGCTGATGGCCGTGCCGGCGTGGCCGACGGCAAACAGATCAAAGGGCGATTCTTCGGGAGATGGGAAGCCTGAAACGCTCCCCTTCTTGCGAAGCCGCGAAAATTGCCCGGCCCGGCCGGTCAGCATTTTATGCGGATAGCTCTGATGCCCCACATCCCACAGAAGCCGATCGCGTCCGGCGGGATAGGCCCCGAAGTCATAAATGTAATGCAGCGCGATGGTCAGCTCGACAACGCCCAGATTGGAAGCCAGGTGCCCGCCGTTCTCGGAAACTCCCTCGACGATCCGGCTGCGCATTTCTTCAGCAAGGGCCGGCAATTGGCCGGGCGTCAGTTTTTTCAGGTCACCCGGCGTTTTTATTCCATCGAGCAGAGCCATCTTAGGCAAACTCCTTCATCCCTTAACCAATAGCTTCGCAGGAGTAAGCCAACAGCACAATACGCGTTACTACCGTATTTTACGCGGTTAATCCTGAGGGGCGATCCCTCGCCGGCAGGCCGATGATCCATCAACAGCCAATTTCCAACCGATTCTAGCCAAATCCTTAATTTGAGCAAAACATCTACAACTTTCAATTCTTCCGTTCAACCACGAATTTTGCAAGCGCCGCAAGACCCAACCCGCCGCTTCCCAGCGGCTTTAAGCTGGCCAATGCCAGCGCAAGCTGATTTTCAGCCTCACGTTGGCTCGCTTCCAGCCCCAAAAGCGCTGGATAAGTGTTCTTTCCCTTGTGGGCGTCCTTGCCGGTGGCCTTGCCCATTTGTTCCGGCGTGCTGGTCACGTCCAATACATCATCGACAATCTGGAATGCCAAACCCAAATGACTTCCAAAATCGGTCATCTCGCGAAGGTGCAATTCCTGCCGGGCGGCAATGGCCCCCAACCGGCAGGAGGCGGTTAACAGCGCCCCGGTTTTCATCCGGTGAATGCGTTGCAGATCCGGCAAAGAGAGTTGCTGATTTTCCCCATCAATGTCCAATACTTGGCCGCCGATCATGCCTTCAGGACCGCTGGCCGAGGCCAATTCGCGGATCATCGCCGGGACGGCGGCCGGCTCGGCGTCGGTGGCGATGACCTCGAAGGCCATGGTGACCATGGCATCGCCGGCCAAAATGGCCATGGCTTCGCCGAACACCTTATGATTGGTCGGCCGGCCACGCCGCAGGTCATCATCGTCCATTGCCGGCAGATCATCGTGAACCAGGCTGAAGGTGTGGATCAGCTCCATGGCCGCGGCGGCTGCGAGGGCGCTTTTCACTGCCGCCGGCCGGGGTTGGCCTCCGCAGCAAGCGGCAAAGCATTCCAGGATCAGCGCCGGCCGCAGCCGTTTCCCGCCGGCTGTCAGGCTATATTCCACCGCCTCGACCAATCGCGGCGGGGCCTTGGCGTAGCGGTCGCGCAGGGTGGCAAAATACGCGTTCACAGCATCCCCGTGACCTTTGAGAATGGCAAGGGGATCGGCGTCCACAACCTGTGTCGGTGCCTGAGGCTGCACTCAGAGCGCTCCCTGCGAAAAAATGCCTGATCCGGCCAGAACCATTCCCGCCGGATTCGGTGCGGGGAAAGATCATAACGGATTGCGAGGTGATTCGCACGTATGGCGGATTCTGTCGGCGTCAGGGCGGGAAAATGAACATGGATGGACAGGATGTACAGGATGAATGCGAGTGTTTTTCTCTTTCCGGATCCTGTCCATCCTGTCCATCCATGTTCCATCTTCGCGTCTGCCCTGGCGATTCACTGCTTTAAGCGTGGTCGGCGTTCTTGTCGGATGACGCCGCGTACAGCGCCTCGACCACGCGCAGTGAGGCGAGCGCATCGTGCAGATTTCCGCTGGGAAGCTTTTTGTTTTCGACGCAGTCGACGAAATGCTCGAATTCCTGCCCCCAGGAGAGATCTTCGCAGGGATATTCCCAGATGCTGGTTTGGGGCGGTCCCATTTGCGGGAGCATGCGATACCACGACAGCCGTTCGACGCCGTAGGAGCCACCCAGGCCTTCGATGTGCAGTTTTCCCACCCGGCCGTAAATCTCGAAGGAGAAAATGTTCTTCCATTCCGTGCAACTGGCATGCAGCCAGGCGACCTGTCCGGCATGCGTTTTCAGCATTGCAAAGCCGTTGTCCTCCACATCCCAATCCCAAAAGAATGTGGCGACATGTCCATGGGTTTCGGCAAATTCGCCGAGGAACCAGCGCGACAGGTCGATGAGGTGAACGCCCTGGTCGAGCATTTCGCCGCCGCCGGAGATGTGGGGGATGCCGCGCCATTCGCGGTCCATGCCAAGCCGCCCGCCATGGCCGTATCGGGCCCGAATGAACATGAGCGGCCCCAGTGCGCCGGAATCGACAATCTCGCGGGCCTTGGTTAGTGCGGGATGAAAGCGGTGGTTGAAGCCTACCTTGACAATAACGCCCTTTTTTTCCGCCGCCACTATCAATGGTTCCAACTCGGCCGCCGTCCGCGCGCCGGGCTTTTCCAGCAGCACATGTTTTCCGGCCAACACCGCGGCCATCGACGCCGGGGCGAGCACATCATTGGTGGTCGATACGATGACGGCGTCGACGTCCTCTCGCTCGACAACCTGCTGCCAGTTCTGTGACGCGATGCAACCGGCATGGAGATCGGCCAGCGCCTGCGCCCGATTCATTTTGGCATCGGCGCACGCGACCAGTGTGTGCGAGCCGAGGGCTTTGGCGCGCTTGTTTCCGATCAATCCGCAGCCGACGATGGCAATTCGCATGGATTAGTTTCCGAAATGACGCGCGATCGGATCGGGTATTTGTGCGCGACGCGTGAGGACCAATCCCCTTGGATTTAATGAGCCGCGCACGAAGGGTACTCCCGGAGTAAGCGGAGTTTGAATGTTACCTCCGGAATTCAAGGGAATCCGTATGGCGCTAGCACTTTTCAGGTTGCCGGTGCGTCTGTGCGACCGTCATCCTGAAAAACGCTCTAATTCCGCTTACTTCGGGAGTACCCTCCGTGCGCGGCTCATTAAACCCGGGAGCGCTTCGTCAACCGCCGGAGCAATCATACTGCGCGGCCCGCGCGCCGAATCGCTCGCCTCACGATGCTTTTCTCGCCGCGCACGAATTCGTATCCTTCTGCTCTTCTTTCGGCAGAACCCGCCGAAGCGTATAAACTTCGCTTTTTGCCAGTTCCTCGCGACGGCCCGGCAGTCGCTGCCAATCATCCCACACGGCACTGATCAATTTCCCGCTGATTCCATCGCTTAGCGATGACGCCAGCATCGCCACCAACTCGGCGGCTTTTTCCATGGACGAGCCGCCTTCGTGCTTGCGCTTCAATGCCGCGGCAAACTCGCGCGGGGCGGCGTCCGGGCCGGCGGCGAGAACCTCGTCCAGCATCCGCGTGTTCATCGGGCCGGGCGAGACCGCATTTACGTCAATCCGATCCCCCTTCAATTCCTCGGCCAGCGTCTCGCTCAGCCGAACCAGCGCGCACTTGGCGGCGGCGTACGATGAAAAATCGGGCCGGGGGCTGGTAGCGCCGCCGCCGGAGAGGTTGATGATCTTGCCCCGTCCCCGGCGGCGCATGGCGGGGATGAACAACTGGCACAGCCGGGCCGGGGCGAAAAGATTCACCTCGAATGCGGTGCGCCATTGTTGCCAGTCGTTGGCTTCGAGCGGGCCTATCGGACCCTGAAGGGCGGCGTTGTTGACGAGGATGTCAACGCCATCGAACTCCCGCAGGCAGACCCGCACGGCCCGATCCACATCATTCGGATCGGCCAGATCGACTGGGATGGGGCGGAACTGCTGGTCGTTGCGGGGGGCCGTGGCGCGAAGCTTGGGGAGCAGGCATTCCAGGCCGGCTGCGCCGCGCGCCAAGAGCGCGAGGCTCGCGCCCTCGCGGGCAAATTGGAGCGCGATGGTTTCGCCCAAGCCGCGCGATGCGCCGGTGATCACTGCGATGCGACAGGAGAGAAGAGGCATCATCTAAATGACCTTGCGCGATTCGTGTAGGGTCCGCACCGCGGACCATTACGTTTTAGATGGAAAAACACGGTCCGCGGTGCGGACCCTACGAAGATTCGAGGCGCCTAACTGCGCAACGTCATTTTAGAGCTTCCTACACATGCCTTAACTTATTCAACCCGTTCAGTGCCGCGACTTTGTACGCCTCGGCCAGCGTTGGGAAGTTGAAGACGTTGTTGATGAAGAAATCGACCGTCCCGCCGAAGGCCATGACGGCCTGGCCGATGTGGATCAGCTCTGTAGCGCCGGTGCCGATGGCGTGAACGCCGAGGATTTGGCCGCTGGTTTGGTGGATCAGCAGTTTGAGCATGCCGGTCTCGTCGCCGAGCAGTTGGCCGCGGGCGAGCTCGGAATATTGGGCGACGCCGGCTTCGTAGGGGATGCCGGCATCGGTGAGCTGCGCCTCGGTGCGGCCGACCATGGAAATCTCCGGGATGGCGTAAATGCCGTAGGGAAATAACTCGGGAATGGAGCTGGTCGGGACGCCAAATGCATGGCACACCGCCAGGCGGCCCTGTTCCATCGCGGTGGACGCCAGGGCGGGAAAGCCGATCACGTCTCCCACGGCATAAATGTGCGGCTGCTCGGTTTGATAATGCTCGTTCACCTTCATGCGCTCGCGGTCATCACCTTTTAAGTCCGCCTTTACCAGATCGAGAGCCCCCACCGTTCCCTGGCGGCCGACCGCATACAACAGCGACTGCGCCCGCAGCAATTTTCCCGATTCCAGCGTCGCCTGCACCAGCGGCGCGTTGCCCGATTGGCCATCACCTGGCACGGTTCCCGGGTGCGGCTGATGATGCCCATTGCCGGCGGGGGGCGCAATCGTCGCGGCCACCAATGGCGCAACCACCCCCGCCGGGGCGCTCATGTCCTCGGCGGCGGTCATCGCGGCAACGGTCGTCGCGGCCATCGCCACTTCGCGATTGGCCTGGGCTGGGGTGAGCTTCTCGATTTTGGCCACCTTTTCGTGCAGGCGGAGCGTGATGCCCATTTTCCGCATGTGATATTGAAACGCCTCGGCGATTTCGCTGTCGAGGAACCCCAATACCTCGCGGCGTCCTTCCACCAGCGTCACCTTCACGCCCAAAGCCGCCAGCATGCAGGCGTATTCGGTTCCCACCACGCCGCCGCCGACGACGATCATCGTCTTAGGGAGATGGTCGAGCTTCAACAGCCCGTCGGAGGTGAAAATGGTGCGCTCGTCGAACGGCACGCTTTCGGGGCGCGCGGGGCGGGTGCCGGTGGCGATGATGATGATCTCGGCACTGATCATCTCGAAGGTTTCGCCATGGTCGATGAACAGGACATTGTCATCGTGAAAGCGCGCCGCCCCCCAAATGAGCTCGACGCCATTGCGGTCGAGCTGGTTGCGAATGAGCGAAAGCTCGTGATGGATGACCTGCTGCGAGACATAGATCAGGTCGGCAATGGTGATGTTGCGTTTGACGCGCGACAGCTCGCCAAACAAGCCGCTCTTGCCCAGCCCCGTGAGATGAAGCACGGCTTCGCGCAAGGCCTTGGAGGGAATGGTGCCGGTGTTGATGGCAGCGCCGCCCAGCACGTTTTCTTTTTCAATGATGCAGACTTTTTTCCCGAGCTTGGCGGCCTGGATGGCCGCCTTTTGCCCGGCAGGTCCGGTGCCGATGACTGCACAGTCGAAATAGCGCATGACGTTTATCTCTTATTCTTCTGGCGCAGCTTAGTTCGACCGGCAGTGTACCCGATTCCACGTGCCGCCGGCAGCAAGCCGGCCGAGCGAACTGTGCCTTGTTATCCATGATCGGCCAAAAACCGGTTTGGCACGATTGCATCAAGGCAGGTGAGTTGCACCCATCCGCCAGTAAACATGCAGGCAGCATCGGCGCGATGCTGACATTTGAGCGGTGATAGCTTTGCGTAACGATATTAGGAACGGATGAATTATCAGGCAACGGGCATTGATGCCGGGACGGGCGAGGGAGGTTTGGCGCTTAAAAATAATCGAATATTTTCGCGTCGAAATTTGCGCGATGCGCGAAAATTATCGCACTTTTTCAGGGTTGCCGCACGTCTGCGTGGCTGTCATCCTGAAACACACGTCGTTTCGCACGCAACGCCGCAAGGAGTACTGCGGGAGTTACCGTAGGGTCCGCCGGGGGAGCCTCGGCGGACGCATTTGTAGCGGCTCATCTCCGGCGGAAAGTAAACTCCAGGAATTACATCGCCTTGAACGCATCCGCCAAGGCGGACCCTACAATTCGCATTTTTTCATCCATCGCGGGTGTGGCGCAGCCGCGTGAAGACTCACGATGCCGATTGCCCGCTTGATCGTCAAAAGCGCTCTAACTGCGCAACCCGGCAGACGAACTCAAATGCGGAAGAATCCTGTCGCCATCTCCGTGTTCGGAAAATCATATCCGTGCGCCGCTCATTTCTTCGCCTGCTTTTCAAACGTGAGCGGATACCACTCCGTCAGCCAGCTCTCTTTCACCCCATCTTCGCCGACGCCAAAATCATAGCGAAGATCGTCCTGGACGGCTTGGCGCGTGGCCGGCGGCTCGCGGGTCAGGGCGGGCCCAAAAGTCCCGTCCCCGACATACCGCAGGACGTTTCCCAGGACCGCCGCATTTCCTTCGGAGCTGGCGGCGTCGAAGCCCGCGTTGGCGCTCAGCCAGAACAGCGTGTGAAGCGAGCGCAGGTTTCCGCGGGCCGCGCCGTCGACGGCGCATTTGTAGTCCACGCCGGCTTGGGCGGCGACAGAGATGGTATCGGCACAGCCATAGGCGCCGTTGCCGAATTCTGAATTGCTCGCTCGTGCGATCAGGGCGTCAGCCGGTTGCGATTGCGATGAGCATCCGGCGATGATCGAAAAGACAATAACGAAAGAACACATGCGAGCGGACATCAGAATCAATCGTGTTACATCCATGTAAATTCCTCCCGGACTAAGACTCGTTTCGCATTCGGGTTATTTCTTTGCCGACACCAGCCCCCTCGCTTCCATCTCGCGAAACTGGGTCAGCAGTGCCGCAACTTTGTGGTGTACATCGGCATTCCCGCCGATGATCAGGACCTGCCCCGCATGGCCTATGGACGCGACGGTTCCGCCGTTGTAATCCCAGTCGGCCTCGTATATGCACTCGGTTATCAGCGTTTCGATGATATCCATGAATTCCGTGGGAACGGGGTCGAAATCTTGATGAATGGGCGCGCCGCTCGAGTTCATATAAAAGACCGGCGGCGGAACATATCCCTCCATCAGAACCCCAGGCGCGCGTGACAGGTCGTGAACATCGTAAAGTCGAACAAACACGGGCGACTTGCCGGGTGTAGCCGCTGGCGATTTCACGGGGGCGGCGAGCGACACCGGAGCTGTTGCAATATGGATTCCCGCATAGATCGCAATCGCGAGCGCAGCGGCGGCGCCCAACCCGACCGCGAGCCTGATGCGCGCGGAAATGTGACGGGTGATCGATGGCATTTGCGTCAAATATATCCGTGTCGCTTCGGTTGTGGAACTTTCCCAGCGGCACGGCAGTCATTACGCGCACCCGTACTCGCGGCGAGATCCGCATCCTCGCTGGCGCTCATCACGCCGTGGACGAGCGCCAGCGAGGACGCGGATTCATGCGTGTGCTAAATGGCGTTGCGCGATTAGGCGCTTCGAATCTTCGTAGGGTCCGCGCCGCGGACCGCGGTTTTCCATCTCAACGCAACCGTCCGCGGTGCGGACCCTACACGAATCGCGCAAGGTCATTTAGATTCGCAGTGGCCAGGGAGGCCAGGGAGCCGCGCACGAAGGGTACTCCCGAAGTAAGCGGATCGATCTAAAAGCTCCAAACAACATGCTGAAAGTGAACGCCAGGACGCCGACGACGCCAAGCAAGTCCGCCAGGAATGCGGTGGATTTTCCTCTTTCCGAACTTGGCGTTCCTGGCGTCCTGGCGTTCAATCCATTTTGTTAGGAGCTCTAAATGTCCAGCCTCCGCTTACTGCGGGAGTACCCGTCGTGCGCGGCTTCCTTGTTCTCCGGCCAGCATGAAGCGGTGGCTCATGTGGCCGCAATATTCCGCGAAACCAAGGCCGGCGGCGTCGCGCAGGCGCAGAATCTCCTCGCGGCTGAAAGACTGCGCCACGCTTACCCGGGCATCGTGCCGGACCATCGGACAGGAAAACAGCGTGGCCAGCCAGATGAAGGCGTAGGCGTGTTTCTTGCGCAGGAGATCGGAAACGATCACGCCACGGCGCGATACGCGAGCCATCTCGGCCATGGCGGTTTGGGCCTGCTCGTCGCTGAGATGGTGCAGGAACATCGACGTGATCGCATAATCGAAACTGCCGTCGGCGAAGGGAAGATGCAGGGCATCGCACCGGACAATTTGCAAGCGCGGATCGTTGATCGCGGCGGCGGCTTCGACGGCAATCCGCGGGTGAAGATCAACGCCCACGATCTGAATGGAAAAACCCCGCCGGTCGGCCCACTTCAAAATGGCGGCGGGGATGTCGGCCGAGCCGGTGCCAATATCGACGATGCGAATGATCTGGCCCGGCTTCCAGTTGACGCTGAAGCGATCGAATTGCTCCAGAATCATGCGGATATAGCCCATCGCCCGGTTAATCCGGCGAATGAACGCAAGGCTCTTGCGCAGTTGCCCGGGATCAGCCCCTGGCTCATCCATCCATTCTGCTTCCCGCCGCCGGGTGCGAAGAAAACCTGCCATGAAATGAGGATAGGACGTGGGGGGAAGAATGACGAATGACTTGGAGTGGTTTTCAGGTTGATCGAGCGGGCCATCGTCATCCTACTGAGACCATCCGAAGGAAGGTGTATGGCGCTGCGCACCGTGCGCACGCGCAGCGATTGAATTCTCTGAAGTATGCACCCGCGACGCACGAAATTTTCGTAGGGTGGGCGTACTCGCGTATTCGCCCACCATTTCCTTGCCCGCGACACAAAGCCGGTGGGCGAGTACGCCCACCCTACAAAAACCGAGCAATCGGACGGGCATTTTCATTCTTCATTCCCTTTACTGCGGCGCTTCGATGCGGATGGTGTCTTCGCCCGTGGTGCGCTGAACGACCAGCACAATCGCCTCGTGCGGCTTGGCTTTGCGCAGCGCCTTGTACTGCTTGGCAAATTCATCCAGGTCGGTCACCGGCTCGTTGTTCATGCGGACGATGATGTCGCCGTTGTGCAGGCCGGCGCTGACGGCCGCTCCCTGCTCGCGCTCTTCCTGGACGAGAACGCCTTTCTGGTCGGCGGGAAGCTTGCGCGCGTAGATATCGTTGAAGACCAGCTCGCGGACGACAAAGCCGAGGTCTTCGCCGAAGTAGCGCTTGGCGACATTGGCCTGCTTGGGCTGCTCGGCGAGGGTGACTTTGATGTCCATCGGCTTGGAATCGGTGCCGCGAAGGACGGTGAGGGTGATTTCCTCACCGACCTTATGGCGAAGCAGTCGCCGGCGAAAAATGCCGGGCAGCTCGGATGCCTCGTCGCCGCGCTCCAGCGGTTCGCCATTGAGCTTTAAAATGATGTCGCCGGACTTGACCCCGGCCTTATCGGCGGCGGTGTTGGGAATCACTTCGCCGATTTGAATGGCTGGCTTGTTTTTCAAATCCAGCGCCTCGGCCACGTCCTTGCTCAACCCCGTCAATGCCGCCACGCCGGTCCATGGAAGCTTGATCGGCTTGTCTGGCGTGGGCGGATCATTCAGGCTGAGGAGAAAATCGCTGCTGGGCGTGAAGAACTTTCCCGGACTGCTGATGGCCGCCAACGACTCTTCCGAACGGTTGAGCAAAATGCTCTGCCCCGGCGAATAGCTGACGATGCCGACGGCTTTTCCCTCGGCGTTGAACACCGGAGAGCCCATGCCCGTCAGCCCGGCGCCCTGCACGAGAATCTGCGGTGTATCGCCGCGCAACTGGGCGGCAACGCGCGATTCCATCAGGTACGACTTATAAGCCGCCGCCTGCGGAAGCATGCCTACCGAAAGCACCCGCTCGCCTACTTCGAGCTTCTCATCGGTGAACTTGATTGCCTTCCAATGTTGCGGCTTTTTCGCTTTCACGAACGCCATGTTGGTGCGCTCATCGCGGCCCTGGAACACGGCATCGATTTCGTCCGGATCGCCGTCCTGGCGCGGAACAATAATCTTGAATTCCTTCATCTGCTCATCGGGGATCTGCTGATTGACCAGCCCGATGGAGAGCATCACCAGGTCATCGCCAACCACCACGCCAGCCCCGATCAGATCGCGCTTATGCAGCTCATCCACCCAGGAATATTCCACCGCCACCAGCGACGGCGTCACTTCCTCATAAAGCGCCTTAGGCGTGACCCTGGCATCCTGCGCCTGCGCGGCAGCCGGAGCGAGAAAAATCAGCGGAAGAGCGTAACGCATCAATCGGGGCATGGTTTCTCCGTTTCTTAATTTTTGGGTTGGTCAGTTGTCAGTGGTCAGTGGTCAGTGGTTGGTTGTCAGTTGTTGGTTGTTGGTTTTCAGGGATGTTGCCAATAGCCGTAGTCGCCGTGAACCATTGATCCGGCTCTTCAACTCACACCACTGACCCCTGACAACTGACAACTGACAAAAACTCATTCATCATAATCCACTTTCAACACGGCCGTTCGTTTTCCGCGGCCGCGTTGAACTTCAAGCACTACTACCTTCGCCTTTTTCGCCACGCTGGCATCATACAGCTTGGTGAATTCATCGAGATCGGTCACCGGCTGGCGGTTGACGGAACGAATCACATCGCCCGGCGCGAGCTCGGCCTTGGCGGCGGGGTAGCCGGGGCTTTCCGTCGTCACCACCACGCCCAGCGTGTCGTCAAGCTGCGCTTCATTGGCATAGGCGCGGGTCATTTCGCGGACAGATAGGCCCCACACCTTATATTCCTTTTCTTCGCCGACCGCGCCTTGCAGCTTTTCGGTCTTGGCGTTCAGCGTCATTGTTTCCTTGTTCCGCTTGATCGTCAGGATCGTCTCACTGCCGATCGGAAGGTCGGCAATCATCTTCCGGGCGGCGGCAATTTCCTCGGGAAAGCGCACGTTGATCGGCTTGCCGTTGATTTCCAGCAGGATGTCCTGCGATTTCACGCCGGCTTTTTCCGCGGGCGATTTTTTATCGACGCTGTTGACCAATACGCCGCGGTTGATGTCGATGTCGTAGAAAGATTCCAGGTCCTGCAACGGCTTAAGCTCGATGCCCAGGTCGCTGCGGTCTACCCGTCCCTTTTTGTCCGGACCGGCACTGGAAAGCAGCTTGGAAATGACTTCTTTTGCGGTGTCGATGGGGATGGCGAAGTTCAGATTCTGCCCGCCGCCGCGCGTGTTGATGCCGACGACCTTGCCGGTCAGGTCGACCAGCGGCCCGCCGCTGTTTCCGGGATTGATGGGCGTATCCATCTGAATCCAGTTGGAGAATTCGCCGGTTTCGAATTCGTCGATCTGCATTTGCTCGGGGTAGAACGTGCGCTCGTTGTTGGAAACGATGCCGAGGGTCATGGTGCGGGCCAGGCCGAAGGGCGTGCCAATGGCCATCACGTCCTGCCCGGTGATGAGGGTTTTGCTTTCGCCAAGCTCCGCATGTTTGAAGGTGACTTTTTTTTCCTTCACCTCGTCCATATCCATTTGCACGATGGCCAGGTCCGTCCAGTGATCGTCGCCGATCAATTTGCCGTGAACGCGTTCCTTGCTGTAGAGGGTGACGTAAATTTCGCGGGCCCGGCCGGCGACGTGATAGTTGGTGAGGATGCGCCCGCCATCGTCAATGATGACCCCGGACCCGATTCCGCGGCGGACGGTGCGTTTGCCTTCGGAATAAATTTCCTGCGCGACGTCGAGGCGGACGACCGCCGGGAAAATCTTTCCCGAGACTTCGACGACCGCCTTGGGCGTTGCGGGGGGAAAGGGATTATCGTCGCCGGAATTGTCGCCGCGCGCCAGCACCGTGCCAGCCGTCAGCACGGAAAGCATCCCGGCGGCAAGCAGCGTCAAAGCACCAAATCGGCGCGCTGGTTTTGCGATTGTGGAAGATACAACAACGCGCTCCTCGCTTCCCGAAACGGAGAGTTGCAGTGTAGGCATCGGTTCCTTATATACGGTTGTTGAAGTCATTGGCAGGCCGAAAAACCAACAACCCGCCGCCCCGCTGGCGATCGATCAGGTTTGGCGGTTCTTAGCCTGCCGATAACATGCGCTAAGGTCGCACTTGTCGCAATGGGCTGGGGTCTACTTTATTCAGATTGACCAGGATTTGCGGAAAAACGGCTGAGTTAAGTTGGATATGACAGGCGAATTTGGTAAATGACACGGGTCGTTCGGTCGTGACATGGGCGTCCCGCCCATGCCTGTGGTTTGCGAGTCGGAGAGATTTAGCGTCAACAATTTTCGAGTAGCCACGGCAACACGCACGGGCGGGACGCCCGTGTCACGACCGAGGCTCTCAAACGGAAAAGGAACTCCATGGGCTTTGCCTCCGGTGCCGTATCGTTTCGTCGCTTTGCCGTCGTCGGCAAGGCTCCCAAATCCGTCGATCAGGACATGCTCGACAAGCTTGCCGAGCACGCCCTGCGCGAGCAGGAGTTTGGCGTGCCGGAGGAAAGCGAATATGGATGGTGCGGCGGAAGGCATGTCTTCGACGGCCAGTTTTCATTCGAGCATAACGTTTTTGCCGACGCCCTTTCCTTCGCCCTGCGCATTGACACCAATAAGGTGCCATCCGAAATGAAAAAGGCATGGCAGATGATGGAGGAGGAAGCGGTCGCCAAGAACAATCCTTCCGGCTTCATCTCCAAAAACCAAAAACGCGAAGTCAAAGACACCATTCGCAAAAAGATCGAGGAAGATCTCCGCTCCGGCAAATTCCGCCGCAGCAAGCTGGTGCCGATCCTGTGGGATTTGCAGGAGCACACGCTCTATTGCACCGCCACCGGCGCATCGTTCGAAAAACTGGCGGAAATTTTCGAGCGCTCGTTCGGCCTGGAACTTCAGCCGCTCACCTCCGGCTCGCTGGCCCTGCGCCTGCTGGAGCCCAAGGCCCGCAAGCGCGATTACGAGGACATGCGCCCCACGCGCTTCGTCGCCGGCCCGGAAGGCGAAGGCCAGGTTCCCGATTATCCCTGGGTATCCAAGGGCGCTGAGCCGAAGGATTTCCTCGGCAACGAGTTCCTCCTCTGGCTCTGGCACGAAGCGGACGCGAAAAAAGCGGTTGTCTCCACCGAAAAAGCCGAGGTAACGATTTTCATCGACAAGTCGCTGGATCTGGATTGTGCCTACGGCCAAACCGGCAAGGACTCGCTCAAAGGCGACGGTCCCTCGCGCATGCCCGAAGCCCGCGACGCCCTTCGCACCGGCAAACTCCCCCGAAAATTCGGCCTGATTCTTGACGCTAACAAGCAGCAATTCAACCTGACGCTTTCCGGCGAATCGCTGGCGGTAAGCGGCGCGAAACTTCCCGATGTGGAGGAAGCCGACTCCCCGCGCGTGCTGTTTGAGGAGCGGATCGCCATGCTGCGCGATTTATGCCAGATCCTGGATGCGCTATTCGATGTTTTCCTGAAGCTGCGCACGACATCGGGCTGGGAAAGCCAGACCAGCGCGATGAAGCGGTGGATTTTAAAGCCGGATAAAGCGGCGGCGGCGTGACGAATCAGGGAAGGATGGATTGCCAGGAACGAGCAGGAAGAAATCGTGAAAGGTGTGCGGGATTTGTTGTCGCTACAACGATTTGATCGATCGGGAGAGTCGAACAGAGCAAAATCGCGACCAGCACAACATCGCAATCCAGTTCCGCCGGCGCGGCCGTCGGCAAGCCTTTGGCTCGAACCTCGGCCCATAACGTTGCCGCTCTAAGCAGAGCGTTGTCAGTGATCGGAAGGTAAATCACCTGAGGATTCGCGCGAATCGCATCGAGTCGGGCAACGCTCGGAAGCTTTTTGGCACGTAATAATTCCCTCCGAGTTTCATAATCCGCGATGGCGGGGACGACAATCGAGTGCCCCGCTCGCCCCATTGCATCTGCCCAGTCCCGACATTCATCGGCCGCGCTCACACCACGCCGTTGCGTCAGAAGCGATAATGGACTTGCGTCGAGAGCAACGATCATGGGCTCTATTCAGGAAACAGTTTTCTTTGCGAACCACGATTGGCGTTCAGGTTCTTTTTCAGTTCTTCCCACTCCGCCTGGCGCGCAGCGATTTCCGCCGGATCATCGGTTGCGTCCTCCCGGTCCCATTGCGCGAACATCTCGCTCAGGGCATTCAATGCATTTGCATCGGGCAGCCGTTCCTGGACGATTTGCGCCAGACATTCGCCCACCATGACGCCTCGCCGTTTTGCTTCGAGTTCCAGGCGTGTCGCGACATCATCAGGCAATTGCAGTGTCAAAGTCATATTCGACAGCCTCCTATTCTCGCAAAACGAGTGAATTGTATCTTCTCTTCAAGAAATACTCCATCAGGTTGCCGGACGCGGGTTCTAAGAACTGCTGACCTTCCGCGTCCGCCGTTTCGCGGAAACTTAAACCTCTTCCACCCTCCCCGATCCCACGCTCCTCTTCTCCCCCTCGATGATCGTCAGCCCCATCACCGCATCCTCCGCCGTCACGCGCTGCGGCCGTTTCCCGGCGGCGACGCATTCCAGGAAATAACTCAGCTCGCCGACGAATCCGTCCGACTTTGCCGCTTCGATCGTTTGCTTTTTTCCGCCTTCGTAGAGAAGCAGTGGCTCGTCCGCCCGGCTGCTGTCGTAGTCGGCGGTGGCGCGCTCGAAATTCACCGTGTAACGCATCGCAAAAGGCCAGCCGTCCGCCTGGCACCAGCCTCCCTCGGCTACCACCAGGGCGGGGCCGTCGAAAAGGTATTGCGTGACGATGTGATCGATTTCGCCGCTGGTTTTGGAATATCCCCGGCTGAAAACGCCCTTGGGTTTTCCGAAAAGGTGATATAGAAAATCGACATCGTGAACGTGCAGATCGAACAGCGCGCCGCCGGACAGTTTCCCATCCTTGAACCAGCCGCCGGGCATGGTTCCCAGCCGCCGGAACGTGGCGGCGTGCACCGGGCCATACGTCTGATCCGCAACGGCGCGCTTGAGCCACTCCCATTGCGGCCAGAAGCGCACGCACATGGCGGGCATGAAAAAGCCCTTGGCCGTTTTTGCTGCGTTTGCAATTTTCATCGCATCGGCCACCGATGTCGCCAGCGGCTTTTCGCAGAGCACATGCTTCCCAGATGACAGCGCCGCCAGCGCCAATTCGACATGGCCCGGCGTGGGGACGCAGATGTCGACGACATCCACCTGGTTGTCGTTCATAAGCTCGTGAAAATCGGTGGTTCCGCGAATGCGGTCCATGGGAAGCTGCGTGATATTCCCGGCGTCGAAATTTCCCCATCCGCCGGTCAAATCCCCCGCAGCACGTTTGGGGTCCTTGTCGGCCACCATGACGACCTGCGCGCCGGGGATTTTCTGGTAAGCCTCGTAGTGTGTCCGCCCCATGAATCCCAGGCCGATGATGCCGATGCGTGTCATGAAAATTCTCCGGGTATTGGTCGTGTGCTTTTGCTCGTCGCGGGCGATGGGATTAAACCGCAAAGACGCAAATGACGCAAAGAGGAGGGTATTCGAGGACCGTATCGCAAATCGCAAATCAGACGAAGAATTTGATCCACGAATGAACACGAATTGACACGAATGAAAAAAGGAGAAATCGGATGAAGAGCATTTAGAATTCCACGCCAGGGTCGCTCCAAATGCATTTCATTCGTGTTCATTCGTGTTCATTCGTGTCAATTCGTGTCAATTCGTGGACGTTCTCTTCCTTCTCTTTGTGCCTTTGCGGTTTTCGGCTGAGGGATGTGTTCAATCGCGAAATCGCAAGCGACGCACACGCGCCGCGGCGAGGCGAAATGCTGCAGGCGCCCAGGCCGCCGGTGCATCGCTTGCGATTTCGCGATTGTTCCGCGCTTCGGGCAATCGCTCAATTCATCGCGCCTCAACGCACCCTCACCGCGCAAATATCTGTACAATAACCGTCGGAGAAACCACCGAGATGCATCACATGCCCGCACAATTCAACTCTGCCCTTCTCGCCTCCATCTGGCCCACGCACGCCATGCCCTTGATGATCTGCGTCTTGTGCGCGATGGCGATTGCCTATCGCTATTACAGCGCGTTTCTCGCAGCCAAGGTGGCGGCACTGGATGATTCGCGGGTTACGCCCGCCGTGGCGATGGAGGATGGGGAGAATTATCAGCCGACCAATAAATGGGTGCTCTTCGGGCATCATTTCGCGGCCATCAGCGGCGCCGGACCGCTCATCGGGCCGGTGCTGGCGGCGCAGTTTGGGTATATGCCGGGAATCTTGTGGATTGTGATCGGCGTTTGCCTCGGCGGAGCGGCGCAGGATTTTCTGGTGATGGCGGCGAGCATTCGCCGCGGGGGAAAATCGCTGGCGCAGATCGCGCGGCAGGACGTCGGTAAATGGGCCGGGGGAGCGGCGGGCGTTGCGATTTTGTTTATCCTGGTCATCGCCCTTGCCGGATTGGGAAAAGTCGTCGTCAAAGCCCTCGGCGGGGAAACCGTGCGCTATCCGGCCGGCAGCAAACTCGTGGTTACCTCCGTCAAAGAGATCCACGATAACGCCGACGCCCATTCCTATGAAATCGGGCCCGGCTCGGATCTGATCTGGAACAACGGGCAAAATTCCACGCACTTGCAGGAGGGATTTCTCCTCCGCAGCCCCTCGCCATTAAAGGTCGTCGATGGCGTGATCGCGCTCACCACGCCAAACCCGGATAACCCCAAGCAAGCCCAGGCCGCCCGCATTCAACGCGGCAGCATCTGGGGAACCTTCACCATCGCCTGCACCATTCCCATCGCCCTGTTCGTCGGGCTGTACATGTACAAAATCCGCAAGGGAAAAATCGTCGAGGCGTCGATCATCGGCGGCGCGCTCACGCTGGGAGTCACCTTCGCCGGCAATTGGGTGGCACATCAATCGTGGGGAGGCATTTTCAACCTCACCGATACGCAGGTCACCTGGTCCATGGCGGTTTACGGCTTTGTCGCGGCGGTGCTTCCCGTCTGGGTGCTTCTGGTCCCACGCGATTACCTCAGCAGCTTTTTGAAAATCGGCACTATCGCCCTTCTGGTCATCGGCACCCTGATTGCCAACCCAAAAATGGAAGCGCCGGCTTTTAATCACATCTTCCAACACGGCGGCCCGATCGTTCCCGGCGATATCTTTCCATTCCTGTTTATCACCATCATGTGCGGCGCTATCAGCGGGTTTCATGCGCTTGTCAGCAGCGGCACCACGCCCAAGATGATCCGCCGGGAAAGCGACGCACGCATGATCGGCTACGGCGCGATGCTGATGGAGGGGCTGGTCGCCGTCGTGGCAATGGTAGCCGCCGCCACGCTGCCATCGGCTGACTATTACGCGATGAACACCGACTTGAACAACGTCCCGGCGTTTCAGGCCCAGATCGCCAAAGTCAGCGGCAACCAGGGCGACCATTTGCAGGACTACGAAGCCAGCATGGAGGAATCGCTCCGCGGCCGCACCGGCGGCGCGGTAACGCTGGCGGTGGGCATGTCCCATATCTTCGACCAGGCCGCCGGCCGGATGTGGGTCGGCAGCCAGAAGAAGCTGGAGTCGCTGCTAAAATTCTGGTTTCACTTTGCCATCATGTTCGAGGCGCTGTTTATCCTGACCACCATCGACGCCGGGACGAGAATTGGCAGATTCCTGCTTCAGGAAATGGCCGGGCACCTCCATCCCAAACTCGGCCAAACCAACTGGAAGCCCGGCACCGTTATCAGCACCGCCCTCATCGTCCTCGGCTGGGTTTATTTCATCCAGTCCGGCAGCATGCGCGACATCTGGCCGATGTTCGGCATCTCCAACCAGATGCTGGCGGTGATCGCACTGGCGATCGTCAGCGCCTATCTGGCCAATGAAGGCCGGGCGAAATATTTGTGGGCAACGCTCATTCCCATGCTGGTGGTGGCGACAACCACGACCACCGCCGGCGTGGAAATGCTGGGGAAGCAATTCATCGGCATCAGCACGCTGATTCAGGCCCGCCACGAGCCGGGCGCTGCCATTTTCTGGCCGATGGTGCATCAGGCCATTCAATCGGGCTTGATCATCGCCATGCTCGCGTGCGGCGCGATCATCGTGATCGCGAGCATGCGAAAAATCTACCGGGTGATCAGCGCCGGAAGCAAATCGCCGGATCTTCCGGCGATGGAAATGATGAATTTTGGACGATGATCGGAAGAACTGAATTGCGACGCTTGTTTCCCCAACAACCCAAGCCCCCAACGTGCGTAATAAACCAATACTTGAGGAGTTTATCGAATGCGGCTTCTGTTAATGGTTCTGGGTTTGATGGGCATCGTTGCCGGCGGCGGCGCGTGGTATTGGGAATCGTCGCAGCAAACCCGTCCGGAATATCGGGTTGCAAAAATTACCCGCGGCGACCTGCTGGCCTCGATCAGCTCGACCGGCACACTTGAGCCGCGCCAGGTCATCGACGTCGGGGCACAGGTCGTCGGCCTGGTCGAATCGTTCGGCAAGGACTGCAACGGCGCGCCGATCGATTACCGTTCTCCCGTCGATGAAAACATGATCCTGGCGCATATCGACGATGCCGTTTACAAGGCCGACCTGAACACCGCCAAGGCCCAGCTCGAGCAGGGCAACTCGACCCTGCAAAAGGGACAGGCCGACGTAAAAGAAGCAAAAGCCAAGCTCAAGCAGGCAGATGGCAACTGGAAGCGCGCCCAGACACTGGTGAAAACCGACGCCCTTTCCGAGAGCGATTACGAAATGTACGAGGCCAACTTCGACATCGCGACGGCGGACGTGGCCGTTGCCCAGGCGGAGGTGACACAGGCGCAGGCAACCATAGCCGCCGCCCAGGCTGCGTTGGACAAGGCGCAGCGGAACCTGGATTTCTGCGTGATTCGTTCGCCGGTGAAGGGCGTGATCATCGATCGGCGGGTGAACATCGGGCAGACGGTGGTTTCCAGCCTCGATGCCCCGAGCCTGTTTCTCATCGCCAAAGACCTATCGAAGATGCAGGTATGGGTGGCGGTGAACGAGGCGGATATTGATCATGTGAAGCCGGGGCAAAAGGTGACATTTACGTGCGATGCGCTGGAAGAGGAAAGCTTCCGCGGCGTGGTGAATAAAGTCCGCCTGAACGCCTCCATCACGCAAAATGTGGTGACGTATACGGTGGAGGTGGATGCCGACAATCCCAATGGCCGGCTGCTTCCCTACATGACGGCCAACGTCGAGTTTGAAGTGCATCGCGATCCGAATGTATTGCTGGTGCCCAACTCGGCCTTGCGCTGGTATCCGGGAAGCGCCGCGGAGGTGGTGGCCGATGCCAGAGCGCAATGGAAGCCGGTGGAGGACGAGGACAACCAGCCGACCGAGACCTCGCCGCAAATTGCGCCGGTAAAGCTGAAGCGCAAGAAGGAACGCCATGGCACGATTTGGACGCGCGAAGGCCCGTTGGTGCGGCCAATCGATTGTTTGCTCGGCCCAACCGATAATGTGAACACCGAAGTCTCCGCGACGGCGCTGATGGAAGGCATGGAAGTGGTCGTCGGCGACCAGATCGACAACGCCTCCGGCGGCGGCGACGGCGATCCATTCTTGCCCAAGATGCACGGGCATCGATAACCATGCAAATTCTCCTCGGCACATTCCAAACCGCCCTTCATGCCCTCGGCCGCAACGTCGTGCGGTCGATCCTTACTTGCCTGGGCATCATCATTGGCGTGGCCGCGGTTATTACCATGATGGAGATCGGTCGGGGCTCTTCATCGAGCATTCGCAATACCATCGCGCTGATGGGGGCCGACAATATCATCGTCTGGCCCGGCACCGCCCAGACGGGCGGCGTCAGCCAGGGATTGGGCAGCGTGGTCACGCTGCATCCGCAGGATTGCGAGGCCATTCGCCGCGAATGCACCGCCGTGCGCAGCGCAGCGCCGCTGGTGAAAACCCGCGTGCAGGTCATTTATGGCAATCGCAACTGGTCCCCGGGAAACTTCAACGGCACAACCCCCGATTACATCGACATCCATAGCTGGCCCATCGGCCAGGGGCATATGTTCACCGAGGGTGATGTGCGCGGGAGCAGCCGGGTCTGCGTCATCGGCACCACCATCAGCCGCGAGCTATTCCAGGGCGACAATCCGATCGGCAAAAGCCTGCGCCTCAACAATGTTTCCTTCCGCGTGGTTGGCGTGCTCGTCACCAAAGGCGCCAGCATGACCGGGGCCGACCAGGACGATGTGCTGCTTTGCCCATGGACGAGCATCAAGCATCGCGTGTCGGCCCAATCGGCGCAGAACACCGCCGCCAACGGGGCCGTGTCGACCTCGTCGGCCTCCGCCAGCACGCTGGGGCAGGTAAATTCGATCAGCGGATTTTATCCGAGCGAACCCGTGCAGCTTTATCCCGAGGAATCGACCGCCCAGGTGGTCGATACGCCCTTGCCGGTGCGCTTCACGAATATCGACATGATTTTGCTCGCCTCGCGCGGGGCCAATCGCGTGCCGCTGGCGATGCATCAGGTGCGCGAGCTTCTTCGCGAGCGACATCGCCTCAGCACCGGTCAGCCGGACGATTTTAACGTCCGCAACCTGACCGAATTCGCCCAGCAGCTTGGCACCGTCACCAAGACGATGACCAGGCTATTGGTCTACGTCGCGATCATCTCCCTCATCGTCGGCGGCGTGGGGATCATGAACATCATGCTGGTAAGCGTGACCGAGCGCACGCGCGAGATCGGCCTGCGCATGGCCGTCGGCGCCCGCGCCCGCGACATCCTCGCGCAGTTCCTGATCGAGGCGATCATCCTGAGCCTGATCGGCGGCGCGGTCGGGATTGTTTTGGGCCGCCTCGCATCGCTCATCGTTCGTTATTTCGGATACGCCACGGAAATATCCGTGCCGGCGATTATCCTTTCGGTGCTGGTATCCGGCGTGGTGGGCGTGGTCTTTGGATTTTACCCGGCATGGAAAGCGTCGGGGTTGGATCCGATTGAAGCGCTCCGGTACGAGTGAATTATCCCGCGACAGCCAGACCAGAGGTAATCCGATGCCATTGCGCAAGCGAGGGAAGTGGTGGTACGGCGACTCGCAATCCGATATTCGCGACGAATTGACCCGCGTGGGAAAACTCAATGATTACGTTCCAACGCAATTCGCCGATGCTATTTGCATCTGCGGAGCAAGACTGTTCCGCCTTCGCACGGACGAAGCTGCGGGCGTGGCGATTCGTACATGCGCAACGTGCGGTAAACAACATCTGATGGGCGACAGCGCCGAGTTTTTCGATGACGCCGAACCGGTTGATCATGAATGCGTCTGTCGCGCTGATGCGTTCGAGATCACGGTGGGTGTCTCACTCTTTGACAACAGCGATGATGTTCACTGGCTTTACGTTGGATGCAGGTGCCCATCGTGTGGGTTGACGGGATGCTATGCGGACTGGAAAAACGAGTTCATCGACTATCGAAAGCTCCTGGCCCAGGTGTAGGGCGATGGACCCTGGGCCTGGGGCCAGCCTCGCGAAAATTACTTGCTCAATTGCAATTCAACGTGAACTTCCTGCGCCTCAAACACCGCCGATCGTTCCCGCACTTCAATCAGCCGGAATCCCCCCACGGCTTGGCCGATTCCCAGCGTTTTGCCGTCGACAATCACCCATGCGGCTTGCTGGCCGCTCATGACCGCCAGCAGGCGATGCCGCTTGCGGAATTGCTCGGCGGCGGTGAGCGTCGATGTGCGCCCATGGGGATTGGCACGCTCAACCCATGCCCGCGACGCTTGAAAGCCGTCGCCGGCCTCCGTTGCGGATGAGTTGGCGGCAGCAAGTTTCAGGCGGCCGCAAAGAGCCGAGAGGTCGACCAATTCTTCGGCTGGCGCGCGGGCGGCCGGCTTCTTCGCCGAGGGCGTAACGTGAGTGGCAGCGGGCGGTTTTGCATGGGCAACCGGCGGTGAAAAAAATGCGCGATCGGCCCCGAACGCCCCAGCCGCCAGTGCCAGCGCTCCCAAATGGATCCTTTGCCTGCCCGTGAGTTTCATGGTCGCCCACGGATATATCGGGAGTTAACGGGCGGCAGGATATGAGGCTGCAACGCCGCCGGAATCTGGGAAGGTCCGGATAAAGCGCCGATTTGCGATAGCATTCCGCAAAATTTCCCTCGCGTGCGCGGCCGACCAGTGAATCGATAGCTGATTCCCGCTATAATAATAAAAGCGTGTAGTTATAGGACAGGCTAGCTCATTGTCTGAAGGTGCAGTCTTGGCTGAGGCGCAATCAATTTCGAATAGCATTGATCCGAGGCCCTATTTTCGTCGCGACCAGATGGATCAACTTTTCAGCTGCCGCAATTGCATACATAACTGTGCCCAGAGTCTGCACGTTGGTCGCGGGCCGGGCTTCTGTCTTAAGCACGAATCCGTAATCTGGGATTCGGGCGAGACTACATGCAAATATCTTCACCGGAAGGATCTTCCCCAATTTGTGGTCGATGAAGGCGTCCGCGAGCATGCCGCCGAGTATGCGTTTTACCCGGCGCTTGTTTCCCTTCGAACCGGAGCGTCAATCGCAAGAATACGGTACAGCGAGAAGTTCGTTTGGGAACATCGCTCATTTGATCCGCTGATCAATGCAATCGCCCAATATTATAAGGCGAAGCCTCACTGGGCATTTATCCAGGGATTTACCGGCGGAACCGACGGGCGACGGTCAATGGCGTACGCTGCGTTTGTGCGAAGATACATGGACACTTGCGAGACGTGGCGTAGTGCGTATCGACTCGTACTTGCCCTCGTGGATGAAATTGATCAAGAACCGACATTCGGTTCTCGTGAGATATTGGCCGACGATGGAATTGGGTTTGACGAGGCACGATGGGATGTCGTCTTTACCCGGCTTTCGGGCCTCCAGGAATATGGCGATCACGCTGGCATAAGCAGCATCATGTGGGCGGCAGATTCACTGAACGGGGGCCTTTCAAAACTCGATTGGCAATTACTGCATCCTGAATTGAATAAAATGCGAGGCGTGTGGACGGACGAAATACTTGAGCACGCACGCACGAACAATGTTTTCTTTCCCGCAGTTGACGACACGGAAAACGATAAGGAACTGGAATAGGTTTCTTCGACCCACATCCACTTCGAGTTGAATTCGCCCTCTTCCTGCCGATGTTTTTCCATTTCGATAGAATAATGCGCGAGATATGCCATTCTGGAGGAAAAATGCGCGCAAAAAAAGAGCCGCGGACGGGGGGATCCGCGGCTGAGGGCTCTCAACTGGGGTATCGCCGGGGGGGTGACCGGCGGTTGAGAGAGTAGTTTAAAATGTCGGGGGTTGAAGAAGGAGGGGGGGAACCTTCTTCGGGGAATACCCCCGACAAAAAAAGCTCCGACGGCGATTAACCGACGGAGCCGTCATGGCTCTTTAATTCTGCAAACGCCTGACATCATCGGCAAGCGTCCAACGACTTCCAACGGGAATTATTATTCTAAATTCCCCAATTGAATGCAAGGGCAAATTTTCAGAATTTCCAAAAACCATCTATTTCCCGCGTTTTTCCGCTTAAAAACAGTGCAAAAAAGTTGTTGACAGTTTTGCAAGTCCCCTGAACAGGTGATCCCAAACCATCCCCGCCGATGCGTTCAGAGCAGATATCTTCCCCGGCTGACGCTCCATTGCACGAACCGGTCCCATACCGGGCGCTTGCGCCATTCGGGCAGCTTGATCTGGTCGGCGAATTTCACGTCGTTCTCGAACAGCCCGCACATCTGCCGCCCAAACGCCGCCGAGTGGATGATCGCCGACAGCTCGCAATTGTATTCGATGCTTCGGTAGTCGAGATTTGTCGAGCCAATGATGGTGGTTTCTTCATCCACAACCATGGTCTTGGCGTGAAGAATGACCCCCTGCCGTTCGTAAATCTCCACGCCGGCCGTCAAAAGCGTGTCGTAAAAAGATCGCCCGCAGATGCGGACCAGAGGAACATCGCACTGGCCCGGCAACATGAGCCGCACCCGCACGCCCCGCCTCGCCGCCTTGCACAACCCATCGATCAGCGGATCGTCCGGCGCGAAATACGCCATCGTCATCAACAGCGTGCGTTTGGCTTCGCGCAGCAGGCGATGGAGGAATGGCCTCAGCGGGCTGTTTAACGTCGGCGCTGGCGCTAACACGCCCAGCTCGCCGTCAAAGGGATGTTGAATGTACTCGGCCCGGCGGATTCGCCCGCCGCTTTTGACGTAGTTCCAGGTCTTGTGAAAGCTGTGCATGAATAAGTGAGCGCCGCGCCCGGTGACGCCGATGGCGTTGTCGCGCCAATACTCGTTTTTCTTCAGCCTTTTGGGAACCAGCCCCGACCCGCCATATTCCCGGCCGATGTTCAGCCCGCCCAGCCCGGCAATGTCGCCGTCGATGACCAGCAGCTTGCGATGATCGCGATTGGCCGGCCGCCAGCTATAAAGGCATTCCCATGGCCGGGTCGGATGAAAGACCTGAACGCGCGCCCCGCAGTTTCGCATGCGCTGAAACATGGCCGGCTCAGCCCCGGTGAAGCCGCGCGTGCCAAACGCGTCATAGATAACAAAGACGCGAAGCCCCTGGCGTGCTTTTTCGCACAGCAGGTCGGCAAATGCCCGGCCTGTGTCATCCTCGGCGAAAATGTATACTTCCAACCCGATGAACCGCCGGGCGCTTTTGATCGCCTGATATGCCGCCAGCAACCCTTCCCCGTCCTTGTACAATTGCACGCGGGTTCCATCGGCCAAAGTCACCGGCGGGGGCGGCGTCCATTCATCCTGCTCGGCCGGCTGAACCGTCCGCGTCTGCGGGGAAATCTTCGTCGATTTGCCCGGCCCCGCCCGCCGCGCCGGCTGCGGGGCAATCGGTAAAGGCGCGTCGCTTGTCCCATGGCGGCCGGTTGCCAGTTCCATATCACGCATCATAGCGCCGCTTCGCCCGGCTGGCGACGCTCAATCTGCCCGCTGCATTCGCCCCACTGCTTCATTCCGATAATCTGCAATGTCGCGATCCGGCCGCCGCCGCTATAATCGCGGCGGCTCTCTAACAACAAGGTATCCATGCCATTATCGCGCGACCAGGTTCTCTCTGCCCTTCAATCCATTACCGACCCCCGTCTCGGCACCAATATCGTCGTCGGGAAAGTCGTCCAGGAAATTCAACTCGACGGCAACGATGTTTATGTCCGGCTCGACCTCTCCCCCTTGTCCGGCGAATCCAAGGAAACCATTCGCGGGAAAGTTGAGCAGGCGCTTAAGGCCGCTGGGGCATCGCAGGTGCATATCACCCTGACCGCCCAGCCCCAGCCGCGGGGCCCGGCGGCCGCGGGCCAGCCGGCCGCGAATCGGCCCTTGCCGCAGGTGAAGAATTTCATCGCCGTCGGCGCGGGCAAAGGCGGCGTCGGCAAGAGCACCGTCGCTCTGAATCTTGCCGTGGGCCTTTCGCGCACCGGCGCAGACGTCGGCTTAATGGACGGCGATATTTATGGCCCCAGCATGCCGACCATGCTGGGAATCAAAGGCCTCGCCCCGCAGGTCGACGGCGGCCGAATTGTCCCATTCCACGTTCACGGCATTCACGCCATCACCATCGGCGCATTGGTCGAACCCGACAAGCCGCTCATCTGGCGTGGCCCGATGGCTCATGGCGCGTTTAAGCAGTTGCTCATCGACAATACGGTGTGGCCCGAACTGGATTATCTGATCATCGATCTTCCGCCAGGCACCGGCGATGTGCCGTTGTCCCTTTGCCAGATGTTGCCGATCACCGGCGCGGTGGTGGTTGCCACGCCGCAGCAGGTGGCGCTCGACGATGCGGTGCGGGCGGTGAGGATGTTCCAGCAATTAGAAGCGCCGTTGCTGGGCCTTGTGGAAAACATGAGTTATTTCATCGCCGACGATGGGTCCGAACACGACATTTTCGGCCGGGGCGGAACGGAGCATGCCGCCCGGCAATTGGGGCTGCCGTATCTTGGCGAATTGCCGATGTTCACGCCGCTTCGGAAGAACAGCGACGCAGGCACGCCGCAGATGAATTTTGAAGGCGATCCAAAGCTTCGCCAGGCGCTGGAATTGATTGTGCGGAATCTGAAGATCGAAGTGGAGAAACGCAACGCGCGTATGGCTGGGCCGAAGTTAAATATTATTTGAGTCGAGCCGCGCCGTCTTGCGTTTTCGTCGTCCCAGACATGATTCCGCGCCCGGAGCGGCGGTTTGGAATCTACTTTTCTGCGCCGGCGGCTCGGTTGCCCGCCTGGTGCCCGCCCACGGCCTGGGGTCTAACTTTTTTGTATGGCCATTCCCGCCCCGAGTGCGTTTGCACTCGGGGGAAGTGGGGATTCCGGTGACAGCGGGATTCGTAATCTACACGCCGGTGTCTGAGGTACTCCGAAGACCCGGATCCTTCGCGCGACCGATCCGGGTCTTCAAGATACTCCCCGATTTCGTGCTTTTAGAACAAGATTTCCAGCGGCGAATAGTAGTGCAAGAAAGAATTTAACATGGATGCACAGGATGGACAGGATGAAGAAAAACAACAATGATCCGATTCATCCTGTCCATCCTGTTCATCCATGTTAATTCCTCTTTGAACTCCTCGCGTACGCTTCGGCCCGCTTTGGTTGTGGCCGAGCGTAGCGAGGACCACGCTGAGGAGTACCTCAGACACCGGCGTGAACATTTAGAAAATCCGCCCCTCCTCATCTCCTGGGACTACACGAGGAGGAATTCTGTCGCCACCTTTGAGCGCCACCCCCTGCCTGTCATATCCCATCCCATCCTTTGCTCTTAAACCCTTCCTCGCTTAATCTTCCGGCCTTCCAGTTTTCTCTGAGAAAGGCTTTACTCGTGTCCGATTTGGTGCCGGTGAAACGTGCTTTGATTTCCACGTCCGATAAAACGGGCCTCCGTGAATTCGCAACCGCCCTTCATAAGGAATTCGGCGTCGAAATCCTCAGCACCGGCGGAACCGCGCAATTCCTGCGCGACGCGGGACTTCCAGTAACCGATGTATCCGCCGTCACCGGCTTTCCCGAAATGATGGATGGCCGCGTCAAGACCCTTCACCCCAAGATTCACGGCGGACTGCTCGCCCTGCGCGACCACGGCGAACACGTCGCCGCCATGCAAAAGCATGGCATCAAGCCGATCGACCTGGTTTGCGTCAATCTCTATCCCTTCGAGCAAACCGTACGCAAGCCCGGCGTTACTTTCGACGATGCGATCGAAAACATCGACATCGGCGGGCCAAGCATGATCCGCTCGGCGGCGAAAAATCATAAATGGGTATTAGTCGTCACGTCGCCAGACCGCTACGAAAAAATCCTCGGCGACTTAAAGGAACATAACGGCTGCTCCTGCGGCAAACATCGCCTCAAGCAAGCCCAGCGCGCCTTCGCGCACACCGCCGAGTATGACTCGCTGATCGCCAACTATCTGGCGAGCAGCGCTGGAATCGATTCCGGCAGCATGGTGCTGAACCTGAACAAGGCGCTGGACCTTCGCTACGGCGAAAACCCGCATCAAAAGGCCACATTGCTCGTCGGCCGCAAGCCCGCCGAGGCTTCGGTTGCGTTTGCCCGGCAATTGCATGGCAAAGAATTGTCATACATCAACCTATTAGATGCCGACGCCGCCCTGGCCGCCGTGAAAGAGCTGGCCGAGCCGGCGGCGTGCATTGTCAAGCACGCCACGCCCTGCGGATTTGCCACGGCCGGCGATCTGCCCACCGCGTTTGCCAACGCCTTTGCCGGCGACCCGCTGGCGGCGTTTGGCGGCATCGTGGCGCTCAACCAGAACATCGACCTGGCCACAGCCACCGCCATTACCTCTATCGATAAGCTGCTGGAGGTGATCGTCGCGCCCACGTATGACATCGATGCCCTGAAGCTTTTGCGCGAGCGTTGGAAGAACGTGCGCATTTTGGAGGTTGGGCCGATCGAGTTTGGCAAATATGAGCCGGAAGAATTCCACATGCACAAGATCGTTGGCGGGTTTCTCGTGCAGCAGCGCGATACCGAAGGTTGGAACCCCAGCGCGATCAAAGTCGTTTCCAAACGCCAGCCCACCGAACAGGAGCTGGCTGACCTGAAAGTCGCCTGGCTCGCCTGCAAGCACGTAAAGAGCAACGCCATCGTTCTGGCCAAAGGGCAAATGGTGGTTGGCGTGGGAGGCGGACAGGTTGATCGCGTAGGCGCTGCGGGAATTGCCATCAGCAAAGCCGCCGGCCGCGCCGCCGGCAGCGTGGCGGCATCCGATGCCTTCTTCCCCTTCCCCGACGGCCCCAAACTCCTGCTATTCGCCGGCATCACCGCCATCGTTCACCCCGGCGGCTCCCTGCGCGACAAGGAATCGCTCGACGTCGTCAACGAAGCCGGTGCGGCGATGGTGCTGACGGGACAGAGACATTTTAAGCACTAGGAGCAAAATGCCCGCTGAATACACCAAGCTTCAAGCCATCCAAAGCCGCTTCCCCGTGCTGAAGACCGATTCCACCCCCGGCATGAAGAAGGTGGCGATCGATCGGCCGGTGTGCATCATCGGCGCGCGCTCGCGCGTGCATCTGCCGCTGCCGTCGCAACTGGTCAGCAAGGCCCATGCGATGATCATCCACGAATCCGACGGCATTTATCTGCGCGACCTCGGCAGCCGCAATAAAAGCTTCGTGAACAACCGTGCCGTGCGCGAGGTTCGCCTGCGCGATGATGATGTGGTGCGGTTTGGCCCGTTCACCTTCCTTTGCCATTCCGGCTTCAGCATGACCGCCGACGAAGCCCCGCGGAAGGTGGGCGAATTGCGCGTGGTTTCCGAGCGCGGGGCGGTGCGCGTATTGCCGCTGACCCGCCAGACGTTTCTGATCGGCTGCCGCTATAGCTGCGATTTGATGCTGACCGGCGAAGAGATCGGCCTGGCCCACGCCGTGGTCTTCGAGCGCGAAGGCACGCGCTACATCCGCGACCTGACCAGCCCCAGCGGCACCTTCGTCAACGACCAGCCCGTAAGAGAAGCCGAGCTAAACCCCGGCGACCAAATCCGCATCGGCTCGTCGCACATCACCTACAACAGCACCGAAGGCCCGGTAGCCGCCTTCTCCGCCGCCGACGCCTTGATGGAACACCCCGCCAGCGTCTCGCCGGAGCACCTGATGGAAATCCCCCGAAGCGACCCCCCTCACACCGGCCCAGCCCGGGACATGCCCCTCCCCTGGGAACAAACGCCGCTGGTATTTGAGATGGAGCAGGCGAAGGCCGAGGGGGAATGAGGATTCGTTTCACGTCCTGGGGATGATATGGACCCCAGCACGCCGACTACGTCCGATGCGATTTGGGTTGCCGTGGGCAACATTGTACGCCTGCACGCTTATGGTCCCGGCGGCGCTGATCTCAAGCCCGGCACGAAACACTTTCGCGCCGGAGCCAGGATTTATGTGATCGATGCATTCTGGGGAACATGCGACTCAGTTGTAGTAATCGGGCAACACCGCAAATCGCGGCGGTTCATGCGAATCGCCATGCGCGCAAAACTTATCGAAAACCTTCGCCCCAAACTTGTCTACAGCCCCGCTGTCATTCGATTAATCCGGGAGCACTTTGCCGAACGGGAGATTCCAACGAAGGAGGACGCGGAAAGGATATGTCAGGTCGTTCCAACGTGGCCGGGATGATGAGCCTTTTCAGAGATTTTCGCCGGTCCGTTCACGAGTGGACGGTGGATCGCCCGTAATCAAACCTGTCCCGTTTTCTTCGCCCTAATCAAACCCATGACGTTTTCTTCGGTTCTCTTCGGTCGCCCCGCACTCAGGGCAAAGCAGACCCGTTGATGCGCGAAGATCATACCCGCAAACTCGACAGCGGCCGGCAGCTGAGCGGTGCTTCCGGATAACCAGACGTGTTGCCAGGCGGGTGCCCCATAGAATTGGGGCAATCGCAAATAGTCCGGCAAGAAACCAAAACGGGAAAACAACTATTTTCGTGAGGTCGTTCACGTCGTGGGCGTAAAGGAAGCCGTGAACGGGCTGGGACGACAGCTCTCGTTCCATATAGTAGTCAGCATCAACCGGGACATGTTCCAGCCCTCGCTCGCGATTTTTTGCATACTCGGGAAAATCCGAATCGTCAGCGGGGGGCGAGGGAGTCCAGTAGTTGGCGTCAATCGAACCCCTGTCAAACACCAGGCAAATCTCCGATACGCTATTTGAACGAGGCTCCAGGTTCGTCCAACGAAACAATTCCTGCGTTCGGTAGCTTCTCCACCACATGACGGACGTGAGCACGCACATGACGAAACACATTGCACACGGAACGGCCGTTAGGAGCCGCCAAAACTTCGGCTTGAATCTATTCATTTCGTGGCTCAGGGCGAAGAAAACGGGACGGGTTTGATTCCGATCAATTTCACGCTTCACGATTTGCCCTCCCTCGCAAATCCGGTTTTTCGGTGAGCCGATTCTACCCTTAAAGCGGCGATGACGCACGGCTGCGGATGCGTTCATGTTCTGTCGCCGGGACGACGATGGGACGCCGATGGGACATTTTTTGTCCCATCCATGTCTCAAATGTCTCATCGGTTTGGCGGGCGGTTTTTGGGCAAACCGGCGTAAGGACTTGAGCGGCAATGGGTTGGGGATTTTGCAAAGAAGTGAATGTCCCATTTTTTCGGAAAAATCGCGAAAAATGGGACATTTCGGGACATGGGGTGGTGTTGCGCCACACTTTTTTGCCGAAGTGTTGCGCAATGGGGCGCGGAACGGAAGGGAAACGAGCAATGGCGAACGAGGAACGAAGCACGGGGGCGCGGGAGGTCCGCGTTCATCGTTCATCGTTCCATCTTGCGCGAAGGGAAAACAAGCCATGGCAGCGAGGAACGAGGAACGAGGCGAGTTCCTCGTTCATCGTTCATCGTTTCTCGCTCCTCGTTTCCTACTTCACCAGCTTCGCCTCCAGCTCGATTGGCGTGGCGCTGAGGGCTTGCGACACCGGGCAGCCGGCTTTGGTGGCTTTGGCGATTTCCTGGAACTTGCCATCGTCGATGCCGGGCACTGTGGCTTCGCTCACCAGCGTGATTTTGGTGATCTTGAAGCCTTCGCCGACTTTGTCGAGGCTCACTTTGGCGGTGGTGTGAACTTTGGTCGGCGTGAAGCCGGCCTTGCCCAACCCGGCTGACAGCGCCATGGAATAGCAGCCGGCGTGGGCCGCGGCGATCAGCTCTTCGGGGTTGGTGCCGGTTCCGCTTTCGAATCGGCTGCTGAAGGAATACTGCCCTTCATACGCCCCGCTGCCCAGCTTGACCGTTCCCTTGCCGCCCTTGAGGTCCCCTGTCCACGTTGCATCGGCATTCCGCACTGGCATAAGTTGCTCCTTTACCTTGTTGTTTAAATCGCGATTCAAAACAAAGCGGTATGGTAGGAACCCGCATGCGGCGCGGCAATGGCAAATGCACCATCATCCTTGAATCAGGTAAGACGTGCCGGGGCCGCCCACTCTCAAGCGCGTCGCGGTTTGGCCGAGATGGCCGCGAGGTCGCTTGCGATTTCGCGATTCATCCATCGTCAGACGTGTCGTTCCCAAACTCAGGCACACCCCTTGCATCCACTATGCTGTCTCATCAAGAAAGGACAAACCATGACCCGCAGCATCTTCGACCCCACCGGCGGCCAGACTGAACATAGCGGCAACCGCAACATGGGCCCGCAGGCCGACAATATTTCCCATATGCCGCCCGATGTGGTTGATGGCGAAGTCTCCGACGAGGAGGTTGCCGAGCAGGAGGCAATGCGCGCCAAAGAAGAAAAGGCGAATCCCGATGCCGCTTCCGGCGTACGCCCGATACCCGGGTCGGAATCCGAGCAATCGAAGATGCCTCGCGAGTGAGGCGCGCTGCTGACAGTGTAAAAAACGGCGGCGGGCAATTTTGCCCGCCGTTTCTGCGCGCAGCGTTTGGCTCATCTGCCTGATTGCATTCACCGCACCCCAAACATAATCCAAACGCCGTTTCCCTGGCGGATTTCGGCGCGCCGGTTGCATTACGAATCCTGCGCGACATGGGCATGTCGCGATTGCAGATCAGATTGAAGGATCGTAAGGATTCACAGCGACATGGGATGTTGCTCGCGTCACGGACGAAATGTCTGAACCATGACACGTGCGCTTCCCATGATCCGTGCGCGCTCGATGCGCGCCAGCGATTTCCCCACCCGCATCGAGCCGATGCTTGCGGTGGCCGGCGGCATGCCGGTCGACCCGCAGCAGTGGGGGTTTGAATATAAATGGGACGGCGTACGCTGCATGGCGTATTTCGACGGCAGACGCCTCACCTTGCGCAGCCGCAACCAGATCATCATCACCCAGCGATATCCCGAGCTTGCGAATCTGGGCAAGGCACTTGGCAATCGGCGTGTGATTCTCGACGGCGAGATCATCGCGCTGGGCGCCGCCGGGCGCCCCAGCTTCGCAGAATTGCAGCAGCGCATGCATGTTGACGCTCCGTCGGCGGCGCTTGTTGCCCGCACGCCCGCCTGGTTCGTCATATTTGATATTCTTCACGATGGCGCTGCGTCGACGATGGATCGGCAATACATCGACCGGCGCGCGTTGCTCGAGAAAACCGTCGCTGCCGGGAAGCAGTGGCATCTGTCCCCGTTTCACGCCGGCGACGGGCCGGCCATGCTGGAAAATGCCAGGACCAATTCTCTGGAAGGGGTTGTCGCCAAGATCTTGACCAGCCCCTATCTGCCCGGCCGGCGCTCGCCGGCGTGGCGGAAGATCAAGATCGTCTTTGGGCAGGAATTTGTGATTGGCGGATGGATTCCGGAAGCTGGCGAGCGCAGCGATCGTGTAGGTGCCTTGCTTTTGGGCTACTACGGGCAAGCTACTCATGGCCGCGGCCGCGTGTTGAGATATGCCGGCCGCGTTGGCACCGGGTTTAGCGATGCCACGCATGCGCGGGTCGTCGCTGCGCTCAAACGCGTGACGAATGCAAAAAGCCCGTTTGCCGACAAGGTGCCGGGCGGCTCGGCAATTTTCGTCAAGCCGGTGCTGGTGGCCGAGGTGGAATATCGGCGCTGGCCGCGAGGGGGCATGGTTCAGCAGGCGTCGTTCAAGGGGCTTCGTACCGACAAGCCGGCGAGTGCCATCGTGCGCGAGCCGCAATCCAAAGGTGCATTATGAGCGAATCTTCCAAGCCAA